>JBDHWF010000033.1:0-30175 GCA_039810045.1 Chloroflexia bacterium | reverse complement strand
GGGCGCTTCTCCACGGGGATACTCTCGCCAGTCAGCATCGACTCGTCAACGGCGGAACTGCCTTCGACAATCGTGCCATCAACGGGCACTTTATCCCCAGGACGCACCCGTAAGAGGTCGCCAGTGACAATCTCGGCTAATGGGAGGTCGAGTTCCTGCCCGTTGCGAATCACGCGGGCGGTTTTCGGGGCCAACCCGAGCAATGCAGTAATCGCGGCGCTGGTCTGGCCTTTTGCGCGGGCTTCGAGCCAGCGGCCCATCAGAATCAGGGCGATGATAATCACTGCTGATTCGTAGTAGACCTGCGGCTGTAAGCCTGCCCGCTGGACAAATTGCGGAAAGAAGGTGACGAAGACACTGTAGCCATAGGCCGCCGTGGTGCCAACCGCCACGAGCGTATTCATATTGGTGCTGCCATGCCGTCCAGCGGCCCAGGCCCCGCGATAGAACTGCCAGCCAGCCCAAAATTGTATAGGGGTAGCGAGCAGGAACATCAGCGGAAAGAGGCGGGTATGGTCGAACGGCCAGGGAATGAACATCGCCGCCATCAACAGCACACCCACGGCGAAGCTCATGGTGAATTTGGTGCGTAATGACCGAATCTCGGCTGCTCGTTCAGCGGCTAGTGCTTCCCCTGGTTCGTCTTCGGCTGCCAGTTCCTCTAGCGTATAGCCTGCCCGTTCTACCGCGGCGCGGAAGTCGGCGACGGACGCAGCACCGGGGTAGTAGTGAATCGTGGCCCGTTCGGTCGCCAGATTGACCGCCACTGATTCGACTCCTGGCACTTTCTTCAAGGCCCGTTCAACCCGATTGACACAGGAGGCGCAGGTCATCCCCTGTACAGCCAGACTGACTTCCTCACGGCGAATCCCGTAGCCCGCCTGTTCGACTGCCGCCTGTAGGTCGGGCAGCTTCACCTGGGCGGGATCATAGGAAACAGTTGCCTGCTCAGTGGCGAGGTTGACGTTAGCCGCCGCGACTCCTGGCACTTTGCCGAGGGTGCGCTCCACTCGCCGGACACAGGAGGCACAGGTCATGCCGATGATTGGGAGACTGATCTCCTGGTTTGTGGTGGTTGTTGATGGGTGTTCTTCGATAACCATCAGTGAATCCTTTGGTGAATAGCATACTTAGCGGCGTGAGAGGGTGAAGAGTTCTGATAACTCTTTCAGTACTTCGTCATCGCGTCCTTCACGAATCCCCGTTGGGACGCAGTGATTGAGATGATCGCTCAAGATGATCTGCTCGAACTTCTCAATTGCGCGCTGCACGGCATATGTTTGTTTCAGCACATCGACACAGTAGGTGTCATCTTCGACCATCTTGCGAATTCCGCGAATGTGGCCCTCGATATAATTCAGGCGTTTCAGTGCATCCTCTTTTGATCGTTGCATCTCTGGCTCCTTGGTTGACCCATACCCCCCGGGGAGGGGTGTAAGCTAATGATAACGCTTTTCGGACTGTTTGTCTAGTGCGCTTTCCCGTAGGTGGGGTTTGACCTGTCAGACCATGCGTGATACGGTTCGGCGGTTGGTGGCACAGGCGGGGAAAGGGTATCGTTCGATGTGGTCGTTGATCAAGCGTAACGCTGCCTTGCGTCGGATTGTGGCTTTCCAATTACTCAGTGGATTGCAATTTGGCACTTTTGGCCTCCTGCTCAACCTCTACCTCCTCTCCCTTGGCTATCACGAAGATCTGATGGGGATTATCGCCAGCGCCAGTACGCTGGCCCTGTCATTTATGGCCTTGCAGGCTGGCCGGATTGTCCAGCGGGTTGGTGTTGGGCGAACGTTGATGGGTGGCTTTCTGGTGGCGGGGTTGGCCTATCTGGGAATGGCGCTATCCTCGCACGCTATCCCCCTTGTTTTCTTTGCCATTATCAGTGGATCAGGTTTGGCAATGTTGCAATCGCTACAAATGCCATTCCTGGCTGAGCACGTGCCAGCGGAAGATCGGGCGACTGGTGCAGCGGTTGTTTCGGCTGTCGCCACGCTCTCCAACACCGTTGGTACGCTGATCGGCGGCTTCCTGCCAGGGTTGTTGCTCTTTACAGGACTGTCGATGGTTGGCCGCGAGCGGGTGACATTGATCGCGGCGGTAGCCGTTGGCACCTTTGGGTTATTACCCTTGCTCAGTCTGCAAGGTGGTATTGGTGGCCCGGCCCAGGCGTTTAGTGCCGCGATTGGCACAAATCAGGAGGATGGGATTCGTAGCCAGACGCGGCAGATTATTCGGCGCTATGCCGGAGCAACCGCCCTGATCAGTATCGGAGCGGGGGCCTTCCTGCCGTTTGTGAACGTCTACCTGGATCGGTTAGGGGCAAAGCCAGGGGAGATTGGGGGGTTGCTGTCGTTTGTAGGGGTTATCGGGGCGATTGCGGGACTCCTTGCGCCCGCCCTGGCGCGGTTCTTTGGGCGAGAACGCTTTTCCGTCTTTGCGCGGGTAGCCCCGATCTTCCCCGCGCTCCTGTTGATCTTCGTGCCAACAATCCCAGTAGTCGTCCTCACCTATGGTGTGCGCCAGATGGGTGCGGGGATGACCTGGCCAATTGAGGCGTCGATCCTCAATGATCGGGTGCCGCCGCGCGCGCGCCCTGGGGCATTTGGCCTGCGGACGGCGGCCTGGAATATTGCCTGGGCGGCGAGTAGTGCGTTGAGTGGGCAGCTTATTGTGCATGGTGGCTACCAGTTACCCCTGGTAATCCTGATCATTTCTACTATCCTTGGTGGCGTAGTCCTCTCGATTGTGATGCGACCAACGCCAGAGGAACAGCGGATAGCCAAGCAACAGCAGGTGCTGGCGAAATAGCGCGAGGGGAGACAGTAGCGCGGTGTGCGTGTTCTCACAGTATTGAGCAAACGAGTTTCGAGGAAACAATGCATATTCGGACGATTTCTACGACAGTAGTAGCTGTACCCGCCCCTTTCCCCATTCGCTCAGCCGTGCGAGTTGCCGACAAAGTGATCAATCTGCTGGTTGAAGTGCAGACTGATGCCGGACCCAGTGGCGTCGCCTATGTAGCCGGATTTACCAAAGGGAAAGCCGCTGCCACGGTGGCGATGATCAATGAATTTGCCGAACTATTGGCTGGCACCGATGCCACGCAGACGGGAGCTGCCTGGGATCGGATGTGGAGTGCGGCGACCCTCAGTGGGCATACGGGAATCGCGATCTTCGCGCTGTCGGTAATTGATATGGCGCTTTGGGATCTGCAAGGAAAACTGCTGAATGCACCACTCCATCGCTTGCTTGGCACCCGCCGAACGGCCATTCCCGCCTACGCCAGTGACGGTTGTTGGTTGCATGATGAGCCACAGGCAGTGGTGAACGAAGCGGAGCAGTTCGTGGCTGAGGGCTTTCGGATGATCAAGCTGCGCTTTGGGCGGCCAGATCCTCGGGCTGATCTGGCCGTGTTGGCAGCCGTACGCGAGGCTGTTGGCCCAACGATCACCCTGATGGTCGATGTCAATCAAGGATGGGGGCGAGCAACCGCCCGCACCTATGGTCTGCGCCTGCATGAGTGGGATGTCTCCTGGCTGGAAGAACCGTTGCCCGCCGAAGATGTTGCAGGACTGGCGGCGTTGCATGAGCAGCTTTCCGTACCGATCACTGCTGGTGAAAATAGCTATGGTCTGCATGGGATGCAGGCGTTATTGGCAGCAGGGGCGGTCAGTACGCTGATGCCCGATATTCAGCGTATCGGTGGGGTAACGGGCTGGATCGCCGCCAGCGCGCTGGCTGACTCGCACGCCGTGCCGATTACGTCGCATCTATTTCCCGAAGTGAGTGTTCACCTGCTGGCTGCCAGTCGCCTGATTGGCCCGTTGGAATTGGTGACCTGGGCCAATCCACTGCTGGAAGAACCGCTGGTATTGCGGGATGGTGCAGTTGATTTGCCGATGAAGCCAGGGCTGGGGATCAGTTTTGATCCGCAGGCGGTCGCGCACTATCGTTTAGCCTGAGGGGGCGTACATGGCTATGAGTGTTATTGGCTCGCTGCTGGGGCAGCTACCGATCTTCTGCGCCGTCATCGCGGGCTTCGTGGCAACTGCGATGATCTGGAACCGACACCCTCCTGCGGCAAAGCTCCTGCTGGCCGCCTCACTGCTCGTCACATTTGAACTGGTGATTGGCCTGGTAGTCACCACGGCGATACCCTTGATTGCCTCGCAACGATCAATGAACACCATGAATATTGGGGTGCTGTTTGCTGCTATTGGCCTGTTGCGGAGCCTACTCCTCGCCATTGCCTGGGGCTTATTGCTCGCGGCAGTGATGGTGGCAGTGCGCGCAATCCCTGAAGATGTCGAAACCCATTGAGTGATTGATTGGCTCTGATGAGACTGAGTAAAGAGGGCAGGGAGGAATGTTTACAAGTGATACCCTGAAGGGGAAAGTGGCCATAGTTACTGGCGCAGGAATCGGGATTGGCGTGGGGATTGTCGAAGCTCTGGTGGCGGCGGGCGCTGCTGTCGTGGTCAGCTACAACCAGAGTGCAAAAGGTGCCGAGGAGACTGCTGCGAAGTTGACGAATGCCGGAGGTAGCGTCTTCGTACAGCAGTGTGATGTGCAGGATTATGCTCAGGTGCAGCAACTGATCGCCACGGCGGTACAGCAGTTCGGGCGGCTCGATATTATGATTAATAATTCAGGGATTACCGAACCACACCCACTGCTAGAGATGACCCCTGACGAATGGGATAAGACACTGAATATCAACCTGCGCGGTGCATTCTTTTGCACGCAGCAGGCCGCCCGCCAGATGATCGCTCAGGGCGAAGGCGGGCGGATCATCAACCTAAGTTCGGTCCACGGCTTTGCCGCCGCGCCGCTCCACGCGCACTATGAGGCGAGTAAGGGCGGGATCAACCTCTTTACCAAGGCGTGTGCGATTGAGCTAGCGCCGCACAATATCCAGGTCAATGCCATTGCCCCTGGCGCAATCGAAGTCCCACGATTTTTCACGTTCAAGAACTATGACCCAAACGAATGGGGTGATCGTGTGCCAGCAGGCCGGGTGGGCATGCCCAGCGATATTGGCCCATTGGCCGTCTTCCTGGCTTCCCCGCTGGCAAGCTACATCACCGGGCAAATTATCTGGGTTGATGGTGGGATGACCAGTAAGCTGATGTAGCACGCTGCTAGGCGTTCAGTTTTAATCTTCGCTGGGAGGACATTATTGTTCAGGGTCAGCTCCGTACATTCAGAAAGGCGGATGCCAATCCTGGCACTACCATCGTAATAGCCAATCCAGAGTGGTGGCAGCCAGACAGCGGTATTCAGACGGGCGGCATAGCAATCCCAGCCACTTTCCTGTGGTTCCAGCACCGCGCCCTGCCAGTTCCAGTGCACACCATCATGGCTGGTGGCCAGACCCGAGAGTGACTTGCTGAGACCGGTGTTATAGACATCTTTCGTGCTGTGCATCTTCTGCTGCCCAGTTGGGTCAGCCGCCAGAGCACCGGGGGTTGGGGCAAACGAGGTCAGCATCAGCCACTCCCCACCGAGATGGCAGATCCAGGGGTCCTTCACTCCTTCGGCGCCAATTGTGGCTGCGGTCAAAATCTCGCGACACTGCGCAGGGTCAAACTTGTCGGGAGCAGCAGCTTCCAACAGATCGATCCGCCAGCGGCCATCAGCCCCATCAGCATAGCTAACGTAGAGCCGCCACTGGCCTGTGGGGGTGCGTAGCAAGGAATTGAGGGACTGTCGAACTGCTCCTTGCGTCCAACCCAAATCGTCTCGAAATGGAGCCCATCCTCACTGATCGCGATCCTGGTCTCGCCACCGCGTTCCGGCTGGGGACGGCGTACCCGATAGGAGAGATAGTAGTACTGCCCATCCCAGTAGACACTGGGAGCACCGACCCACCATCCCGAACCCTCACCGAGTGGCTCAATGGAGGATTTGCTTGACCGTCCGGTGGATCTGGTGACGGAGGTGGCGTTGCGGCCAGCGCTCCGCCCAGTGATTGAGGCAGAGGCGATCAGTGTCTGAGCGGGTGCTGCTCTATTCCGCTGAGCTGGATCAGGCGGGGTTTATTGCCAGTAGGTTGCAGTACGATGCGACGTTGCGGAATCTGGAGCTGGTCGGTGAGGCAGCGACGCATGTACTGGACGAGGTGCGGCGGGTGTATGGGCAGGTGCCATGGCGGCTGCTGATTGCAACGCGGAACCGCCTGATTCATGGCTACCTGGGAATTGATGACGATATTGTGTGGAACATCGTGCAGGTAGAGGTGCCACGCTTGCTGCTGCAGTTACGGGGAGATTCGGAAACTGGTGCGCGGCGAGGACGCCGGCAGCGGTTGCGACAGGAGACCAATACGATGGGCACAACCGTGCACCGCCTATTGCTGCAGGAACTGACCCGCGAGGCAGCCCGCGCGATCGCGCCAACAGCGTTGCTGGTTTTTCCCGTGGGGGCGCCCGGGCAGCATGGGCCACATCTGCCAGTCGGGACCGATCACTTTGCCGTTGAATAGATCGCCCGCGAGGCGACTGCCCTGGTTGCCGAGACAGTGCCCGTCGTGGTGTCCCCAACGCTGCCGTTCGGCTCGTCCCATCACCACCTGCCGTTTGGTGGCACGATGTCGCTGAGCACCACCACCTATTACCGCGTCCTCATAGACCTGGCTGAATCACTGATCAGCGGTGGCTTCCAGCGTATCTTCTTCATCAATGGGCATGGGGGCAACGACGAAGTGGTGCACTTGGTGGCGCGTGATCTGGCGCTGCAGCACCCGGTTCATTGCGCCGCTGCGGCGTACTGGGCGATTGCCTGGGACGCCCTGCTTGCTGCCCAGGCCGGGCAGGCTGGGCAGGTACCGGGCCATGCCGGAGCATTTGAAACATCACTGGTGCTGGCCCTGCGGCCAGATCTGGTGGCTGGCTGATGTTGAACAGGGTGGGCCAGCAGGCTATGACGGCGGGAAAAGGGTCCATGGGCGTAACGCCACTTGCTGGTGGTGCCTTGCCGCCGGGTGGTTAAACGCATCTTCGCCTGGTTGCGCAGGTTCAGGTGGCTGGCGCGGGATGATGAACGGGTGCCACAAACTCGGGCGGGAGATAGTTCCTCGCATTCGTCTGCCTCCTGCCCGCCCATGATTGTAGCCACGTCGCGCAAGTTCATCATGGACGCTAACAAGAGTCGCCAAGGACCGAAGGTTGATCACCTTAAGAAGATGTATCGACCAGCCTATCGACCAGCCGGATATCCACCTGCTTGCCTGTGCTCAGAGCTCAAGGCGCTAGCGACCTTGCTCAGCGCCTGATCAACATCGGCGAGATCAGCAGCAGTCCAGCCCTCGTTAATGCCAATCGTCAGCATGCGCGAAATCATCACTTCAGCCTGTGGACAGAGAGCCGTGGTATATTCCGCACCGGTTCTGGTGGTATAGGGCGAATTGAACGGGAAGCCACTCTCGCCGTAGGTACGTAATTCTCGCAGCACTGGTGTGTGGTAGACCGGTCTGACGTAGCCGGGACTCAGCGGCATCCCTTCGGCGCGCATCGCCTGGCAGAACTCATGGACAGGGCGATTGAAGACGCGCTCGTCGTAATGCACCGGGTACAGCCAGTAACTGACCAGATCAGCGGGGTGATACTGTGGGGTGCGTAACCCCGGCAGGTCACTGATACAGGCATCGAGTTGTGCGGCGATCTCGCGCCTTTTGCCGATGATCGTATCGACCTTCTGTAACTGTGCGAGCGCTACAGCCCCCTGCAATTCTGTCATGCGATAGTTAGGCGCAAGAAAGAGATGCGTGCGCGGGCCATCATCACGCGGCCAGCCCTTATCGGAGAACAGGCGCATTTGCCGGGCCAGGTTTGGATCGTTGGTTATGGTCAGGCCGCCATCGCCAGCGGAGATGTGTTTGGATTGTTGCAGGCTGTAGCAGCCAATCTGCCCCTGAATGCCAACTGGACGCCCCTGGTACCGGGTACCATACGCTTGACTACAGTCTTCAATCAGTGTCAGGGAATGCTCCTGCGCCAGTGCCTGCAGCGGCGCAAGATCGGCAGGCTGCCCAAAGAGATGGACGACAATAATCGCGCGGGTGCGAGCGGTGATCTTGCGGGCGACATCAGCTGGGTCCAGGCACCAGTTCTCTGGATCAATATCGGCGAAGACTGGAATCGCGTTTTGCATCAGAATCGGGATCACGGTGCCAAAGTCGGTAATTGGCGTGGTGATCACTTCGTCCCCTGGATTCAGGTGCAGCGCACCAACTGCCAGGTGCAAAGCTGCTGTGCCAGACGTTGAGGCAACACAATGATCAGCGCCCACCCAGGCTGCAAACGCCACTTCCAGGCGCCGAACCATTGTGCCACCGTTGCGCCCGAGGCAACCGGAGCGGATTACCTCCTCCAGCAGAGCCAGTTCCTCCGCACCAAAGGTACGTCCCCAGGCATCCATCACGGATGGTAGCGGGGTGGTTCGCACTGGTTGACCACCAGCGATTGCCAATCGTTCAATATCACTCATGGTGTTACTCCAGTTACTGCTCGAAGACAATCGTCACGCGGGTTGTGCCAGCAGGTATATCGAGCTGGCAGAGCAAAGCTGGGAGGCCGTGGAAATCCATAGGGCGCACGTGGGCTATGCCGCCTCCCGCAACCAGTACCTGTGGCCGCCGCTGCCATAGCTGCTGTGGCACCAGCACAGCGAAAGTTGCATCTGGCTGTACCTGCGGTGTGGTGACCGTAATGGTGAGCGAGTTAGCTGTCGTCGCCTGGCAGGTTGCCGTGATTGTTCGTCGTTGGCGTTCCCACCGGTTGATCTCAGCGCTCGTCCACCACTCCAGCCCCGCTTCGCGCCCCGCAGCAACGACCGCGAGCATTGCTGCCGCAACCTCTGGGAGGCGCTGGAGATGCACCTGATGAAAAAGGAAGTGGGCAATACCGTGGTGTCGTTGTGCCTGCGCCAGGATTGTCGTACTGATTGTCGCTGGGGTGGTTAGCCAGAGATCCTGGGTCTGGAGTGGGATTTCCAGCACATCAATGAATTGTCCAGTAGCGGGATCAAGCGGATACCACGGCTGGCAGGAGCCATGCGGATAGCCAATATTCCCTTTCTTCGATGGCCCTTTTGACTGGTCGCAGGCCAGACCAACCTGGGCCAGCCAGTGAAAAAACTCTACACTGCCTTCCCAGCGCAGATAATGATTCTTGTTGGAGACAACCTGCGCCACACCAGTATCCTGCTTCAACCAGGCCAGTTGGGTGCATAAGGCTTCCAGGCTCCAGGTGCCGCCATCTTCTGGGCGGGCGTTGTAATGCAGGGCGATCTCGTGACCAGCAGCCAGCACCAGCGCATGGGTGGCGGCACTGTACTGGCCCGTCCAGATTGGACTCCAGGCATTGCACCAGGTTGAACGGATCTCTGCTGCTGTCAGCAGGCGCAGCGTTTCTCTGGCTGATTCGTCAATATTGTGATCAGAATCGTGTGAGATCAGGCCGACTGCGGATAACCCACGGGGCCAATACCAGATGGCGGGCAGACTCTGCCCGGATTGCGTAGCACCCCACCCAAGTGCTCGCAAGAGTACGGTGCGTAATTCGTCGGCTACTGGCACGGCAAACCAGGGTGTATCCCCGGCAGGGAAGTCGGGGTGCTTGCCGGGACAATCGGGGAACGCTGTATCAGACGGTGTTTGTCGGCGATCATACTGCCAGGAAAGGACAACACCATCGTCGGTTTTCAAGATGTCGTCATCAATTGGCGCTGTACCATCCGGCGCTGGCTCGCCATCGGTGTCGATGGAGCGCCCAAGCTGCACGTGCAAGATTGATCCAGGCAAATCAGCAGCAATCGTGATTGCCAGACCATGCCCAACCTGGTGGATGACCAGGGCTGCACTTCCGGTTGCTTGCTGCTCCTGATCGAGCACCTGGCCGAATGGTTGCCCGGTTGTTGCCCGCAGCAGTACGGCACCGAAAATGTGTAGCGGACGGCTGAAGCCGGTCGTCAGTGGATGATCGCCAGCCAGTTCCAGGTACCCCTCAGTGATCCAGCGGCTATCAACCGTTGCCCCGAGCAGGTCGTTAAGGCCTGCGGTGCCACCACTGACGACGATCACGCCACCCCGAGATACATACGTCGTAAGCCAGTCACGTACGCTGGCTGAGAACTGCGCATCACCGGCAATAACCAGAACAGTACATTGGCTCTCTGGCAACTCCTCGGGCGTCAGGAGACGCCAGGCAAACCCGGCATGGGCCACGATCTCCTGTACATAGCGAGCTGTCAGGGTTGCGCCTGGCACCAACCCAATCATTGCTGCCTTCGCCCTAGCCCTTCACCGAGCCAAGCATGACGCCTTTGGCAAAATGGCGCTGGAGGAACGGGTAGACGAGGAGGATCGGCAACGTTGCTAGCAGGATTGCGGCCATCTGAATTGTCTCGGGTGGTGGTTGATGCTCGAGCATTGCCTGGTCTGGGCCAAGTGCAGCATTGGGCTGGTTGAGAATCACGATCTGCCGCAGCACCACCTGGATCGGCCACTTCGCCGGATCATTGAGATAGAGCAGGCCACTAAAATAGTTGTTCCAGTGGGCAACTGCATAGAAGAGTCCGAAGGCCGCCAGGGCTGGCTTAGAGACAGGCAGGATGATATGCCAGAAAATCTGTAATTCGTTGGCACCATCGAGAACCGCCGCATCAGTTAGCTCTTCAGGCAAACTGAGGAAAAACTGGCGCATCACAATTAGATTGAAAGGGCTGATTGCATTCGGCAAAATCAGGGCCCAGTATGAATCAATCAGGCCAGTTGCTTTGACAACCAGGTAGGTTGGCACCAGGCCAGCGCCGAAGAGGAGGGTAAAGAGAACCAGCAACAGCAGCACACGCTGTCCGAAGATCGGGCGCGAGAGCGCATAGGCCATTGAGGCTGTGAACAAAAGGTTGACTGCAGTTCCAACAAGCGTAATGCCCGTGGTGACGAGCAACGAACGACGGAAGGGGAGAGATTCGAGAATGAAGGTATAGGCATCCAGCACGAAATGGCGAGGAAAGAGCAGCAGATCATAGCGGAGAAAGTCTGATAGTGGGGAGAACGAAATAGCGAAAATATAGAGAAAAGGGATGAGCATTGTCAGCGCAATCAGGCCCAGGATGATGAGATTCACCCAATCGAAGATCTTCTCTAATCTGCTGCGAAAGAGCATAGGTATTCCCCTTCACTGCCCGTGTTGTCCTCAGTACAGCCCTTCTTCGCCGAATCGTTTGGCAAGCCGGTTGGCAGCGAGCACCAGGATCAGCCCAATGACGCCTTTGAAGATCCCGACTGCCGAGGCAAAGCTGTAGTCTGCCTGCTGAATACCTTTGAAGTAGACAAAGGTGTCCAGCACATTACCGATCTGCATGTTGAATGGGTTGAGCATCAGGAAAATCTGCTCGAAGCCCGTATCGAGGACGTGCCCCAGGCGAATAATTAACAGAATCACGATGACACTACGCAGTGCTGGCAGAGTAATATGCCAGATTTGGCGCCAGCGACTGGCACCGTCGATCACGGCTGCTTCGTACAGCGTGGGGTCAACTCCCGCTAAGGCTGCCAGGAAGATGACCGTCCCCCAACCCGATTCCTTCCAGATCACTTCCAGCGTGATCAGTGGTAAGAAGAAGACTGGATTGGAGAGAAAGGGGATTGGTTGGAGGTTAAAGGCGACTGCCAGCAGCTTATTGATGACACCTTCGCTGCGCAGGAACAGGGTCACAATCCCGATCACGACGACCCAGGAAAGAAAGTGAGGCAGGTAAATGATCGACTGGGTTACCCGCTTATAGACTTGCTTGCGCACTTCATTCAGGAGTAACGCCAGAATCAGAGGAATCGGAAAGGAAAAGACGATCTGCAGCAGGGAGATCACCAGTGTATTACGGAGAACCTGCAACACTTCTGGATCGGCAAGGATTGTGCGGAAATGCTTCAGGCCAACCCAGGGGCTTTCCTGAATCCCAAGAAATGGGCTGTAATCCTTGAAGGCGATCACCAGCCCAAGCATGGGGAAATAGCGATAGACGAGAAAGTAGAGTGCCCCAGGCAGCAGCAGGAGATACAGGTACCGATCACGCCAGAGGCGCGAGGTAAGGTTACGCCCGCCAGGGCGCTTTGTGGCCCTGGCGGGTATCGTCCTTAGGCTGTCTGGCGAAGACTCCACGCTGGTCACTGTCCTTTATCGCGCTCCTGAATCGCCGCATTCGTCTCGTCAATAATCTGCTGCCCACCCATCGCCAGGTACTCTTTGACGAAATCATCCCAGGTATTCAGGTTGCGCTGGCCGGTAATCATCTTGGTCTGTTCGCCATTGGCGAAGGTCAGAATATCCCCGCCTTTCGTCTGTGCTGTCTCCGAGATGATCCCGTAATGCGGGCTATAGTACGGTTTCGACTGTGTCCACATCTTCTGCAGGGCGGCGGCCCATTCACCCATGCGTGGTTGAGCAGTATACCCAAGCTGATAATCGATTGCGTCGTCAGTTGGTGGCCAGGCGGTACCGCCAACCATGTAGGTGGTTGGTGCCAGCCCCTGTGGGTTGGTCGTTGATTCCCGGGTGACCACCTTGCCGTCCTTCATATCATACCCCTGCCCGACCTGACCCATCATCCAGTCATAGTCGACATTCTGCGGGTTCTGCTGATCAGGCGGGTAGAACTTCCGGTTGAAGTCCAGCAAGGTCATAATCCGCTTGACCTTCTCCGTCTCTTTCGCCAGTTTCGCGGAGAGGGCGTTGATCGCTGCATAACCAGACGTTGCGGCGAACGACTGTGTGCCATCAGCAGCTTTGAAGGGGGGGATCGGCATTGGCTTCGCATCTGGATGGATTTCCAGCAGGCTCTTCATGTAATCCTGGGACATCCCACGTGGTGCGCCAATGAAGATGCCGGCCTTGCCACTATAGAATTCCTTATTGACATCAGGCCAGTTCTTCAATACCGCAAAGTCACGGGTGATTCCGCCTGGTTGATAAAGCTCGGCCAGGAATGCTGTGCGATCTTTTGTCGCTGTCGTAATGATCCCTGGCAGGAATTTCCCCTGGGCATCTTTGTGAAACCAGGCACCCGGATCCCAGTAGGCACCCATCGCATAGTTGGGATTAATGTCGGCACCAACCGCGATCCCATAATGCTTCTTCCCGTCTTTCGCTGGATCTCCATTCGTAAAGGCCAGTGCCACCTGCTTCAATTCGTCGTAGCTGGTTGGCATTTTCAGGCCCAGATTGTCGAGCCAGTCCTGCCGAATTGATGGTGTCAGGGCGTATGGTGGGTAGTATTGTGGCAGGCCCATCCGCTTGCCTTTGACCTGCACGGCATTCCAGACGGCGTTCGAAACATAGCTGAACGTTTGATACCCCTGTACGAGATCATTTACGGGGAGAAACGCCCCCTGAGCGGCCCATTTGTTGAAGAGCTGTGTCTGGGGGCCGAAGAAAGCAATGATATCTGGAATATCGCCACCAGCGATCACTGCCGAGAGTTTTTCAGTGTACGAGCCCTGAGGAATAAACGAGGGTTTGAAGTCAATGTTGAACCGCTCGTTGAGCATCTTCAGGCCAGGGCCATCAGTTGGCGGAGGGTTCCCATAGGTCAGGGTAATTGCCGAGATGGTGAACTTTGCACCACCGATTGGTGATGGCTTTGCCCCGCTTGCAGCAACACTGGCGCTCGCCACAGGGGTTGCCTGTGCTGGGGCCGTGCTGCTCATTGCTGGAGCCGCTGAGGCGGTACTGGCAGCACCAGCAGCAGTTGATGGCTTGGCACTTGCTGGCGCTGCGCTAGCGGCTGGTGCCTGAGTTGCTGGTGTATTCGAGCCACAGGCAGCCAGAAAACCGGCCAATGCTGATGTGGTACCACCCAGGACTAGCGCACGGAGAAAGGTCCGCCGCCCGAGGTGGCCGTTGAACGATGGTGCTTGCTGGGTACGCTGCAAACTCATCTTGCCTTCCCCTCCCATTATAGAATTTCAGATCACCAGCCTGATCAAATCAGAGCACCAGATCAGGCGCTGAAGCTGAAGCGGTGACAGCATCCTCGCTTGTGCTGCCCGACAATTTGGTTCGCTGTATGAATCAATTGTGAGCAGTGTAGCACTGGATGTGTTCGCTGTCAATCAAAAGCAGGGCTCCTGATGGGGCAAGGTGTGCCTGATCTCACGGCAGTAGCGTGCTTGACAGCGTACAGGCCAGGTCCTAAAGTAGATTCCACCATAGTTTTTTCGAACCCTGAACGATTAGCCTGCGGTGAACAGGTGCCTGAAGGAGCAGCAGTCGGGTCTGACAGTGACCTGTGCAGGACGGAGAGACAGATGAGTGAACGAGCAACTGGCAGTACAGCAGGCAGGCAGGTAGCTGGCTATCCACGTCTCTATTGTACAGCGGCTGATCTCCCGCTGCTCCGCGCACGAACGCATGATACGCAACCGCTCATGGGAGGCAGCTCAGGGGCAGCAATTTGGGCAAGTATCTTGGCCACTGCCGAAAATTACCTGACCGAAGCGTCGGTTTCGATCAGTTATGCCACTGGTGGTAATATTGTCAAGACATTTCCCTTGCCACCGGTCCAGCCAGAGCCTTTGCCCGATCCACCTGGTTTCACTGCTGGGCGTTACCCCTACTGGACGCTTCTGTCCCGAGAAGTTCAGGCCCGCCTGGAACTGCTCTCCCTGGTAGCAGTGATCACTGAGGACGAGCGGTTCAGCGCTCGGGCAAAACAATATGCCCTCTCGCTGGCGGCATGGGATACCTGGAGTGATCCTACCTATCCCTGTCATGGCCTCACTTGCCTGGATACCGCCCATTTCACCCTGGGGATCAGCGCCTGCTTTGATTTTCTCCAGGATCAGTTCTCAGCGAATGAGCGGCGGCAGATCCTGCAGGCACTGACGACCAAGGGGGTGATACCACTCTATACCGATTCGGCGAATCCAGTTGATCACAATATCTCGATGTTGCGGGCCAGTGCCCTGGCGAGCGGGAGCCTGATTCTGCTTGGCAACGATCCTAATGCCGAACAATATCTTCAGCGTGCGACCGATGCCGGACGCTGGTTCCTTGATCGTCGTCTCAATTCCGGCCAGCAAGAAGGGTTACTCTACACCAGCTACTCGCTCGATAATCTCTTGCGGGCGGCAGACCATATTCTCCGGGCAACTGGTCAGGATCAGTTGTTGAACCATCCCTTTGTGCGTGATTTTCTGGTCCGTTGGGTTGTCCTCTCGCTTGCTCCGGGTGGACGAACGTTGGCGAATTTCTCTGACTCTGGCCTGGAAACATACTTTGGCCCAACAATGAGGATCCTGGCCAGAACTGGTAACAACGGGCTGGCGACCTGGTATCTGCAGTATCTGGGGCAGAGCGAACCATCGTTCGCCAGCTTCCTGTACAGTATTCCAGTGAGCAATGATTCTGCACCAGCGTTGTCGGCCACTAGCACGGTCCTCGAGGAGATCGGCTGGGGGTTGCTGCGTACCGGCTGGCAGCCTGATGATCTGCTGTTGGCCTTTGTCAGCAATAACTCCACCATGGGGCACAATCACTACGACCAGAACAGTTTTCAGATTGCAACCCAAGGCACCTGGCTGGCGAGTGACCCTGGGTATCAGGAATATTCACAGGGCCCACGCCATGATTTCACCGTTCGTCTCGGACATTCGACAGTCCTGGTCGATCAACAAGGGCAGGCGAACTTTGGTGGTGGACAGCTGAACAGGGGCTTTGTTTCGAATACCTGCGACTATCTCCGTGGCTCGGCTGCTGCGGCCTATGGTGATGCACTCCTGACGCAATTTGATCGGCAGATTGTTTTTGTGCGGCCAGATTATTTTGTCATGCTGGATCAGTTGGCTGCGCCAGAACCACACCAATACAGCTGGCGACTCTTTTCTGGCCTGGGGTGTCGTTACCAGATTGATGCTGCCGACATCCAACTTGGCAGCACCATTCATGGTCGGCAAGTGCTGGTAGCGAAGGAGCAGGCCGGGTTGCTCGTCACCTCACTGGCAACGGTGCCGCTGGCGATCACCGTTGCCACGCACCCTGGGGCGGAAGAGTACGGGTCCTTCTGCCAGCTTGATACTCCTGAACCGGTGCAAGAATGGCAATTCCTGACGGTGTTGCAGGCCGGAGCGGCGGAGGCTCTGGCAACCTCAGCCTTGCAGTGTCAGCGCCTGGAGAATGATATGGCGCTGGGAGTCAGTATCGCTCAGGCTGGGAATGCTAGTGTTACCGATCTGCTGCTCTTCGCCAGAGGTAGCGCAGCGATCGTGCTGGCAGATGTGCATACTGATGCAGAACTGGCCCTCGTCAGCCATAATGCCCAGGGCGAACTGCTCCGGTATATGCTCAGTCAGGGCACGAGCCTGATCTATCAGGAGCAACCTCTGGTACGCGCAGCCACACCATGTATCGTTGCTGGAACGCTTGACCCAGAACAAAAGCGGGCGGAGATTGTGATTGAGACAGCAGTGACTCAGGATGTGGCGTTCCTGGTACCGTCGCCAGTTGCCCAACTGCTGATCAATGGCCTTGTCGTCAGTGGTAGTCAGGATCAACCATTGGTCAGCGTGCGACTGGCCCCAGGTCGCCACCTGGTACAGGTGTCTTGACGGCTGCTGTAGAGTGTTGACTTGACTGATAACATGCTGTAAGCATGATCGCAACGGACAGGATTGGTTTATGGTTGCCCCAGCATCAGGTCGCTCAACTTCATCGCGCTATGATAGCGCGTCAATCCTCTTCGGCCTCCTCCGCGCAAGTACCCAAACTTCACAAACAGAGCTTGCCCGGCAGTCTGGGCTGAGCAAAGCAACTGTTTCGGAAGCAATGGGACTGCTGACCGAAAAGGGGTTCATTCGGGAGGTTGGGAAGCGCCAGCAGGGCCGTGGGCGCAGCCAGATCGTCATTGAGCTGGAGGCGACAGCACGCTACGCCCTTGGTGCCCAGCTCGATGATCATTGCTGCACGGTTATCTTGAGTGATCTTCGGGCGCAACCGGTGCAGCGGGCCAGTCGACCAATTGAGGGCAGCGAGCCAGAGGATTTCATTGCCGCACTCTGTGCCTGTGTGGAAGAATTGCGTGCTACTGCTGATGCACCAATTCTTGGCCTGGGGATTGGCGCACCTGGTTCGGTTGATCCAAGCGGGCGTGTGGTGACCGTTTCCGTGCCGTTTGGCTGGCGCAATGTGCCATTGGCTGATCTGGTTGAGGAGCGCCTGCACCTGCCAGTGATCACGGCCAACCGGGCCAAAGTAGCGGCGCTTGGGGAGCTCTGGCAAGGGGATCATGCGGGGATCAGCCATCTGGTCTATGTTTTCGTTGGCGAAGGTATTGTCGCCGGCCTGATCATTCATGACTCGCTGTATTTCGGCAGTGCTGGTGGGGCTGGCGAAATCGGCCATCTCACTGTGTTACCAGATGGTCCGATCTGTGGCTGTGGTAATGCCGGGTGTCTGCATATGCTGGCCTCAGAGTCGGCAATTATTCGCTCTGCTCGCACCCGTACACGTGATGCACAGCAGCCATCGCTCTTGACCACGTTGGCTGACCAACAACTCCACCAAATCACGATCCCGCTCCTGGCGACGGCAGTGCAGCAAGGCGATGATCTGGCCAGAACAGTTGTCGAAGAAGCGGGAACCTACCTTGGTTTGGCGCTCGCCAATGTCATCAACCTGATTAATCCACAGCGGATTGTCCTGGGTGGTCCGGTGATCCAACTTGGTGTACCGTTGCTGGAGGCAGTGCAGCGAGAAATACGCCGCCGTGCGCTCTGGGATGCCCTCGCGCAGTTATCGATTATGCCGTCTCAACTGGGTGACGAAGCTGGCGCGATGGGTGCAGCAGCACTCATCCTGGATAATATCGTCGATTTTTCTCGTGTTTTGGAAGCAACGACAGCGTGAGCCAATATCCCAGCCCGCTGGTCAGATGTTCGCAAGTAGCCTGCGTATGACGTTGTACCTGGATTTTGATTCGTCACGAGATCGCACCAAAGAAGCGAACAAAGTTCGTCTCCGTGATCTGCTGTCGGATGGTTGGGGCGATGGTATCGCTTGCCAGTTTCGCTACCCCTACTGCTGAATAGTGCAGGGGTGTATGCGTACCCAGGAGCAGCCGTTTAGGGCCAAGGTGTGCCAGCGCGTCGCGCAGGAGATAGCCCGATTCAACGAAGGAAAGCTCAACGCTGAGATTGTGGGCCGACCCAAGACTGGCAAGCTCGCTCTGATAGGCACCGCAGGCCAGGATTGGCAGGTCGGGATAGGTGGCGGCGAGGGCGGCAACATCGTTCACTGGCACACCAGGAACTTTCATCAGTGGGTGGTGCGCCCGCTCATCGACCATGCGTAGCTGGATCACCAGTGGTAATGCCTGACGGCGTAGGGTGGCGATCAGGTCGGCAACGACTGATTCGCCTAACTGGTAGACATGATAGTTCGGCACGATCTTGATTGCGCGCACCAGTGAACCACCGTATATCAGGCATTCGGCGAGGTGCTCCGGCCAGAGCGGTTGCGTTGGATCCAAAATCGGAACACCGAGCAGTGTGATCTGATCATCCTGCCGCCGCCGTAGAGCACGCAACAACGATCGATTCGCGGCCTGCGGCTCGGCGGCGAGGATCGACCCCAGCGGTGAGATGGCGGCGGCGCGAACCCCCTGCTGCCCCAGGAGCCGTGTTAGCTGGCCAACGGTTGTCGTTGCTCCAGCGTCAAACGGCCAGGTGCCAACAAAAGTGCTCGCGTCATACATTGTGCCGCTCCAGATACTCGCTGTGCAGGTGTAACAGGCGCGCCAGATTCTGGACCAGAATCAGATCTTGCTGGCGGGCAGTCAGGCGTGCCCCGGTGACTCGTGCCCGCTGGGTGGCAAAGTCGCGGATCGGCCAGTCTGAGCCAAAGATAACGCGCCTGGCACCGAGTTCACGCACCGCATATTCGACCAGTCCGGCTTGCGGCTGCGCCCCTGAAGTGTCGATTAGAACATTCGGGCAATGCTTGATATCCTGCACACCGCGCCAGCCGCCACCGCCAAGGTGTGCCATGATAATCGTTGTCTTGGGATGACGCTGCGCAAGGTGGGCAATTTCCGCTGGCGTTGACTCTTGAAAGACATAGCCAGTGGCCTTATACCAGGCATGGTGGAGCACTGGTACACCGAGCAATGCGGCCTGCTCCATAATTGGGTCAAGACGCAGATCAGTCGCGTTGACGGAAACCCAGAGCTTGATCCCAGCGCAGGGCCCTTTGACAACCATACGCTCAATCTCAGCCAGCAATTGCTCAGGAGGGTGTGCTGGATGCAAATAGCAGAAAGGCAGGAAGAAATCGGGATGGTGGCGGTGTAATTCGACGCCCAGATCGTTACTGCGCAGAATATCGGCAGGCGTGGGGTCGTACCCCCCAGCATCGACCAGATTCATCAGGTAAACAGCGCGCTGGATGCCCGCTAACCTGGCCAGCCGGATACATTCTGCGACCGCAACTGGATCATATTGACATTGTGGGCTGGCAAAATGAATGTGTCCATCAATGATCATCGTGGGGCTCCCTGGCCGCAACTACGGTCTATACCACTGGGGCAACGTCCAGGTTTGTCAGCCACTGTTCGCGGTGGCTGCGAACAAACTGATCATCATTGAGGTCTGGGTAATCGGCGTAGACCCGCTCGATTTCGGCCAGTTGCCCTGGCGAAAGCTCTTCTGCGGGATCCAAACACCAGCGGCCTGCGAGCAACCCCTGTCGGCGCAAGACCTCGTGTAACCCGGCGATACAGCCACGGAACTGCCCAGGAACATCAAAGAATGCGGCATTGCAGTCAGTTATGGCTACTCCCGTCGTCAACAGTGTGCTCAAGTCGCCACCAGTCTGACGGGAGGCTTTGATCCTGTTGAGCAGAGTAATAGCCTGTTGTGTCCAAACCGCCCAATGCCCCAGGAGTCCACCAACAATCGTTTTCTCGATCAGTTGGCCGTCCACCATAAAACGGAAGGTCGTCAGCAGATCGGCCACGATATTATCGTCGTTGCCGGTATAGAGCGCGATGGTGTCACGGCGGGGTGAATGGCAGACCGCGCGCACCACATCCAGCGTCTGGTAGCGGTTGAACGGCGCGATCTTGATCGCCATTACCCCGGGGAGATCAGCGCAGGCCCGCCAGAAGTCGAAGCTCAGGAGTCGGCCACCAACACTTGGTTGCAGATAGAAACCGAAGATAGGAATAATCTCGGTAACCCTGGCGATGTGTCGCAGAAGTTCCTCTTCTGACCAATCTTGCAGCCCGCCCAGGCTGACCAACCCCAGATCATAGCCAAGCCTTGCTGCCAGCGTCGCCTCCTGTAGCGCCTGCGCTGTTGCGCCGCAGATGCCTGCAACCTTGATGATTGGGCGGTTGGGTGCAGCTTCGGCGATGGTCGTGGCCGCCAGCCGCAGGACTGCTTCATAGAGACCGGCCTGCCGAATGGCAAATTGCGTGGTGTGCACACCCACCGCAAGACCGCCTGCCCCAGCAGCCAGGTAGTAGCGTGTCAGGGCTGACTGCCGACGCTGATCAAGACGGCGCTCGGCAGTCAGCGCCAATGGATGGGCGGGAATCACTACGCCCTCGTGGAGGGTAGTGAAGATTGCCGGGTTGAGGCGTTGTTGCTCAGTCATACGCTAGAAGTTCCCCTCCCGCTCCTGAAAATGCGTTGGCTTATCGTACACCGGTTGCTGCTGCTGAATCCAGTCTGCTGTCCAGTCAAGCATCTGGCCAAGTGTGACCCGTGGATAGCCAAAGCGACGGAATGTCTCAGTCGCGTTGCTGAGGAGGGCTGTCGCGGCTTCCTCGCCCTGGAAAGAGGCTGAGTGGCCAAACCGCCTGGCAAATTCCGTGGCCAGCCAGCGTACCGCGCTGGTTTCTGGCCCGGTCACATTTAGAATCGTTGGTGGCGAGGACACTACTGACAGCGAGCGCAAAGCTATCTCACAGGCATCCCCCTGCCAGATCACATTCACATTTCCCATCGTCAGGTCAACCGGGTGTCCCTGAAAAACTGCCTGGCCAATATCAAGCAGGACGCCATAGCGAAGATCAATTGCGTAGTTGAGTCGATAGAGCGTGACAGGGGTGCCGTGCTGCTGCGAGAAATGTTCAAAGATACGTTCACGCGCTAGGCATGATTGGGCATATTCCCCGATCGGTGCCGGGGGGATCGATTCCGTTGCCCCACCACGAATCACTGGTAATAACGGGTAGACATTGCCAGAGGAGAAGACAACAGTACGTGCGTCGCAGTAGCGCTCGGCGACTTTCCCCGCCAGATAGGCATTGGTCGCCCAGGTCTGATGTTCCTGCCCACTCGTTCCAAATTTTGTTCCCAGCATATAGATCAGGTTCGGCGCAATGGGCAAACTGGTAAGTGCTGCTGGATCGTGCAGATCTGCACTGATTGTGTGGACTCCTGCAGCTTCCAGCTGTTGCCGGACGGTGGGATTAGAGAACCGCGAGACAGCGATAATCCGATGTGGTGAGCCACCGCTGGATAAAGCGCGCTGAGCTAGCCGGGCGAGGGTTGGCCCCATTTTCCCGGCACTGCCAAGGATCATAATGTCGCCATCGAGGGCGGTAAGATCCTCGATCAGCGCAGGTGTTGGGGTCGAGAGAAAATCATCGAGCGCATCGACTGATGCAAACATTGGCGTCTCCTTCAGTATGCCTGCGTGATCAGGGATGTGACGATTCAGGCCACTGGGTGCAATCAACTGAACGAGCTACTGACCTCCCTTGGCTGTTCGCAGGAGCCCCTTCTGGCCAGGGTGCCAGAGGGCATCCACGGGCCTTCGGTTTTGGCGCACGCTGCAATCGTCCTCAGAACAGAACATATGTAGAAGTGGACTCAGGCGCGAACAGTGACCGTGTCTGTTGGTGTCATACACGCTGTCACGCAGATGCTCAGTAATGGTGGTCATACCCCTGCTCCCGTTGGAAATATCCAGGGGTGAACAATCGGGCCTGGATACCGTTCGTTGACATCGATTGTTCCTGTCAGATAGTGTGTACAGAGGAAGCCATACCCTGATAGCAAGCATAGCCTCTACGGATAATGCCCTCTCCAGAAGAAAGTTGGCGTTATTTCGCGTGGCGAACCATATCTGCACTGTATCACCGGGTGTTGGTGTTGTCAAGCCGGTAACTGACCGCGTTCGTGCTTGACAGGGTAATCTTCTCTCGATATCGTAAAGGTGATCTTTCAAGAGCCGAACCAATACACAGGAGTTGTCTGATTGCTCCAGTGCTGCATGATATGGAGAAGAGGAGAGTGCTGGTTAATATCCACATCTCCGAATACATTGCTCAATCGTGAGGATGAGTGCAGCCGCGACCGGGCTACCTCGTGGTGGCAGTATGTAGCTGGATTTGATGAACTGGCAGGAGGAGTGATCCATGTTACGTCTTGGCATAGTTGATTGCGACACTAGTCACGTCTATCAGTTTGCGCGCCGCCTGAATCACCGTCATATCGAACCAGAGCAGTGGGTCAATGGTGCCCAGGTGGTAGCGGCCTGGGTAGGCACCTCGCGGGTAACGCCAGCCGAGCGAGTGGCTGAATATGTGCAGCTGTTGCAGGAGACTGGTGTTACCCTCGTTGACCAACCTGAGGATCTGCTCGATCTGGTCGATGCAGTGTTGATCGAGTCGAATGAAGGGGGTGTTCATCGCGCACGAGCAACGCCATTTCTAGAAGCTGGAATGCCCGTCTTTATTGATAAGCCGCTGGCGGCAACCGTTGCTGATGCTCGTGCCCTCGTTGGCCTGGCGCAGGAACGAGGAGGAGCACTGTTGTCGGCATCAGCACTACGCTTCGCCCCAGAAATCCAACAACTCCGTCACGATCCTGCCCTGGGTGAGATTTTGGGTGTTGATCTGTATGCACCAGCCACGCTCCATCCTGCCAACCCGGGGCTCCTTCATTATGGTGTCCACGGTGTGGAGATGCTCTATGCCCTCCTTGGCCCTGGTTGTCAGCAGGTCAGTTCGCACTGGGATGAACGTGGTGAGATTGTCGTTGGGTACTGGCTCGCTGGCCGGTATGGCGTGCTACGTGGGCTACGGCAGGGCAGTAGCGGCTATGGGGGGACTGCTTTCGGTAGCGCGGCAATTCGTACAGTGACGGTTGACACCACCTGGATTTATCATCATCTGCTCGCTGCCATTATTCCTGCTCTGTCAGGTGGCACATCACCAGTAAGTGGTGATGAATTGATTGAGGTTGTTGCCTTCCAGGAAGCAGCGCTAGCATCAGCGCAGAGCGGTGGTGTGCCAGTTCCGCTTTGTGGTCTCTGACCAGGCCACCTGCAAAGAGCAGAGGGTAGGTCGATGATTCTGTAAAGAGGGCAACTTACTCCACACGTGCTAGAAGCCCTTGGTATCTGCAGCATTGGTTAGTGGAGATGAATGTGGAATGTAGCGCCCATCCTGTCCTGCAGCGCACGCTGCAATGAATTCATCTACTGCCTGCCGTGGGATCCGCCTAGTTCGTCCGATAGTGATCGAGGCCAAGGTTTCGCTGGCGAGCAGCGCATAGACAGAAGAAAGGCTCAGGCCGAGCGCTTTTGCCGTTTCCTTCGGCGTCAGCAGCAAGGGCTCCATAGGGCCTCTCCTTTCGGGTAGGGGATTCTGGAACAGAACCTTACTCAGGATGCGTCAACATCTCTGTGTCTGTTATCGGGGCGTCCCAATTGGCGGGATCAGCTAGTGGGCTATCGGCCTCGAACATCTGGCGCACCGCACTGGGTGGTGTTTCGCCAGCCAGGCGCGCAAGATCCTCCCAGATGGTGGCGAAGGTGAACGCTTGGGTCAGTGGGTCGGGCAAGCCTTCGATGCGTAGTTCATGTGCAAGTTGTTCCATCAACTGGTTAATCATGGCCGGTGATCCTCCCTATGTGGTGGTCGTAGTCGCGTCTGCTTCGGTCGATTGTTGCCTGGGTGGGTCACGGGTAGCTGGTAGCAAGCCACGAGCTTTCAGTACTTGCTTCAGGACCGTAAAGAAGATTCGATTCTGGATCAAGAGTGTTCAGTATGGAATAGAGATTTTGGGTATTACTCATAGTAGTCACCAATTACGAGCGAGACAGTCAGTTCAGTCGGCAAGAATTGGCAGTTTTTATTGAGGAAAGCAGGAGGAATCTAACGAGGCGTGAGGATAATTCTGATATCGATTTGAGGCTTGCTGCTAACGCAGTTTCTCCTATTCCAAGGTGAGCGATCTTCCAGCTGCGGGTGCCCCACCGCATCTAGCTTTGCTCCCTCGCTGGGGAAAATCACCAGTTTTCCTGAGTAGGCAGAGAGCAGATCCAGGGATATGCTGGCTATGGTACGACCATATCCAGTTGTGTTCTTGGTATGCAGGCTGTCTACGTAGGCTGGGAAGATCCCTCCCACTGTCGCGTCAAACTGACTGAGACGCTGCGGCGGGTGTAGCGCCGTTGCAATCCCTGCGGAAGTCGCTGCCCTTGGTCCCACACGTCGGTTTACCAGCAAGGAGGTATACGATGCGCCGTACGCTTGCCCTGACCATTGGAAGTCTCGCACTTCTGGCACTGTTGCTGACCACCATTACCGCTGACCGCCCAGCCGTGCTCGGAGATCGCGCGGCTGCTGCGCCAGCAGCCGACGAAACCCTGCTTCGTGAGCTCGCGGAGCGTCTGCTATCGCCGGGCGCAGGACCACCAGGCCAGCCGATCCCTACCCCGCACCTTTTGCCTGGGGAATTGCCCGATGATCTGCCGCTCACCCTTCCCGAACCACCCGGCGCTCGCCTGCTCGGCAGCGTTGCCCGACGTGCGGACGGCACGCTCTTCGGGGCGGATATCATCTACGACGCACCGGGCACAAGTGCTGATCTCCTCGCCTTTTACGAGAGCGCACTGGCGCCACAAGGCTGGGTGCCCGCGTCAATCAGTAGCGGCCAGGCGTCCGGCTTCCTGCCCAGCAACAGCGCTGCCGGTCGCGCCTTCTGCACACCGCAGCACCAATCGGAGTTCATGATTGTCCAGGCGACGACCCGGGCCGATGCTCCGCTCGATCTGCGGCTGCACCTTGAGCGCACCAGCGCGGGACCATGCGGCCAGGGACCCGTTGGCCCATCGCGCCCGATGGGTGCGGAGCGCTTGCCAGCACTGGTTGCGCCGGCCGGGGTTCAGGTCTCGAATTCTGGCGGGGGTGGTAGCAGCAACCGGTACACCTCTAGTGCCTACGCTACGACCGCGCTCTCCGTCGCCGAGTTACACGAAGCCTATGCGGCGCAACTGGCCGCTGCAGGCTGGATCCGCGCCGAAAGTGGGGTTGACGGTCCGCTCGCCTGGAGCACCTGGCAGATCCCCGGTGACGGTAACTTTGCAGGCTTTCTCTATGTGCTGCGGACCGCGGTCCCAGATCAGCGCGAGCTTTTTGTCGAGGCGGCCGCGCCATACACTGGGTCGGTCCCCGCTCCGACCCGGCCCGTCCCGGTCCCCGCCACGCCGCAAACCACAGGACAACCGGTGGTGACCCCAACTACGGTCGTTCCATCGACCCCCTGAACGCATCGGTGGGTATCCCGCCTTGTCTGCTCCAGCGGACAAGGCGGGCTGGACCAATGATGGACAAGCCTTTCCGCGGCGAACTGCCCAACCGATCGGGTCGATGAGCGCTGCGTACTGCTGCTCCCTGAGCATCCCACAGATATCGAATTAGCTTGCTGGATGACTGCTCGTGGTTGGTTAGAGTATCAGATTGGATGGTGATGTTGCGTAGTCCGTTGCCCAGTCCCTTCAGTCTGCACTTGCGACCTGGCACAACCCCGTAGTGGTTGCGCCGTCTTAATGAGAACTGATAGAGTAAGCCAATAGCGCATTGGTGGGAGGATCCAGATGCAACAGTGCTATGCCTCGCAGCGACTGGTCAGCTGGTACCAGCAGCCCGCAAGTCGCTACACACGGCTTGCCGCTGTTCTCAGTGCGCTCATCCTCGTGCTTGGGTTTCCGTTAACCGGGCAGGCAGCGTTGCATCGGGCGGGCATCTGGTCTCCTGCCGCACCAATGCCAACCAATCACGGCAGTAACGCGCCAGTCCTGCTTGCCGATGGTACCGTCCTGATCGCCGGGTCGACGACTGCCGACCGCTACGATCCTGTCGCCGATCGCTGGCTTGCTGCTGGCGACCTGACCACCTATCGCACCAGCCACACCGCCACACGCCTGCCCGATGGGCGCGTCCTGCTGACTGGTGGCCTCACGCCAACGTTCGACGCCATCGCCGCCAGCGAGCGGTACGACCCGGCCACCAGCGCCTGGACTGCCACTGCCCCAATGAGTTCACCTCGGCTGAGCCACACCGCCACCCTGCTCACCAACGGCCAGGTGCTGGTCGTTGGCGGCACACCCGACGCCAAGGTACAAGGGCTGGCGACTGCCGAACGCTACGATCCGACCACCGACCGCTGGTCGTCCGTCGCCTCGCTCTCCGGCACCCGCGTCGGCCACACCGCCACCCTGCTGAACGATGGGACCGTGCTGGTCGTTGGTGGTGCCAACGTCAGCCTGGGTGGTGGGCAATCATCCTACGTGGCAGCGGCAGAACGCTATGATCCAGTGCGTGATCGTTGGACCGCTGCTGGCGCACCAGGGAGCGGGCGTATCGGTCATCAGGCGGCAGTGCTCCCCGATGGCCGGGTACTTATTTTCGGCGGCGTAGTTGCACCAGCAGGAACACGACTGCCTGACGGCAAAGGCACCGTCGAGACCAGCATCTACGATCCCCAGACCAACGCCTGGACCGTTGGCGCACCGATGGTAACACCCCGGCGCGCCTTTGCCAGCACCGTTCTTGCTGATGGCCGCATCCTTGTCATCAGTGGTGATAAAACGAATATGGCCACCGAGATCTTTGACTCGCGCACAAACCAGTGGCAGGCCGGCCCACCGGTCAGTTCTGAAGGCACGAATAACGCCATTCTCCTGGCTGATGGTCGGGTGCTGGTGACCCATGAGACCCTGACCGAAATCTTTACGCCCAACGCGCCTGCCCCACCAGAACGCTGTTTCAGTGAGACCGGCTACTGCATTCGCGGGCGCTTCCTGGCCTACTGGCAGGCCCACGGCGGTCTGGTCATCAATGGACTGCCCCTCAACGACGAGGATGTGCAACAGATTAATCCTGGTCAGTACGCCGCTGGCCGATACTTGATCGCTCAATACTTTGAGCGCACTCGCCTGGAATATCATCCGCGCAATGTAGGCACACCCTACGACGTGCTGCTCGGCCAGTTCGGGCGGCAGATTCTGGCAGCGGTGCCGAATGCCCCCACCGCACCAGTCGACCGCCTGCCCGACCACCATTACTTCGCGGAGACTGGTCACAACATCCCCGCAGACTTCGATACCTACTGGCGGGCAAATGGCGGTCTGACCCAGTTCGACTACCCACTGACCGAGGTCTTTACCCAGCAGTTGGAGGATGGGAAGAGTTACGAAGTCCAATCCTTTGAGCGTGCCCGCTTTGAGCGCCACCCAGAAAACCAGGCACCGAACACCATTCTGCTCGGGCAGTTCGGACGGCAGATTCTGGCTGAGCAGCGGTAGGTGGGCTAACTTATGGTGATTTCGTGCGGGCGCTCCCGTGTAATACCTGTCCCATAATTCCTCCTGCCGTGGCTCATTGGCGTATTCTACCCCACGACACTCTGGGACTAAACACCTAGCTGGATGTATAACCAGTGGCGAGAGTCTGGCGGTACATGGCATTTCCAGAATCGTATGCAAGATCTTGTCAGGATGGACAATCCCCCCATTTTCTCACAGTGGGCGCAGTTTCCCACAGATCCAGGCTCAAACGGTGGAACCTGGATAGCCTCCTGCTGCAATTATTAAGGAGCAGCAGCACTCGCCCAGAAGGAGGGAAAGTTATGACTAAGCGGCATCTGAATAAGAAGGATTCTATGGTGCCTATCGCATACCTCTGGATTGGAGTCATCGCTGCGGCAACTTCCCTGGTACTCGCGGGAATCGTTGCTCAGGCTTCGGCTAGTGGTAGCGGTGGGGTAAAGGCGAATACACCAACAGTCGTCCCAACTGATGGATCGACAGAGCCGATTCAGCCTCCCTCAGCACGAATATCCGGGGGGCGCATCGTACCGGATCAACCCGGCGGGCGGGCCATTCAGCCGCACATCACGCCGAAAGAACCATTGAGTCCGGCGTTCACAGCGCAGGATGTTATCGACTATGTTCGCACCCATCCTCATGGAGATAGTATGGGTGATGCAAGTGCTATCACGGTTGAACGAGTGGACTTCTTACTGCGCGGCGAACTTGAGCAGCGTTTCCCTGGGCTCCGCACATATGTACCTAACAACACACTGATCTGTGTTGTGACCCTACGCGGTACGTTCCAAGTATCAGCACCCCCATTACTCCAACAGCGACTTCCCAATGCGTCAAGCGATACAGCCTATCAGCTATTCGATGCCCAGACTGGAAATATCCTGACCGAAACCGTGGGGAAACCATCTGGAACAACAAAGACGCCCTGATGCTTGCTCGAAAGTGATACTCGACAGCCTCGTGAACGCTATTCTAATTACTTCTCTCGCCGCCAGTCATTGCAGACTGGCGGCTACTTTGATGCTACCAATTGTTTCGCCACTATATGCCACTCAGGGGTCTGCGAAATAGGTTAAGCGCCTCTCTTACATTCGGACGGTTCACCAGCATATTCACCACCCTTGTCGTCGATACACTCACGCTCATGATTTCGGACGGCGGGCGACTGATGCAAAGACCTGCTTGATCATCCAGCGCGGGGGGAGATGAATCGCCCCTGCCGAGCAGCAACACAGTTGCTGCTCAGGTTTTCCTGGCTGGTTTTGTGGATTGTTAGCGTTTGGGCATCCGCTTCAACGCATCATACGCTGGTCGTGGTGAATAGTCGGCGTTGATGATACTCCACGGGGTCTTCTCGTCGGTTGGCTCAGAGACGGTCGAGAAGTTCAGATTCCAAAGGAACATGACGCCGACCCACGGCCAGTTCTGCTTTGCCCAATCGTAGGCGCGGACGAGATAGGCAGCCTGATCTTCCTCGCTGATATATTGACCATATTCGTAGCCCTTCGCCGCGTTCTTGGTCGTCCAGCCAAACTCGGTGATCCAGACTTGTTTTTGGCCGTCGCCCGCTTCTTCCATAATCTTCCGCAATTCTTCGGCGCGGCGGAAGTAGAAGGCGCGGTTATCGAAGTAGCCGGGGCCAGGGCCAGGATTGTCGGGGAACAGGGTTTCAGGCGGATTCAGTGTGCCTGTGGCATGAACCCCTAGCACATCGAAGTACTTCTTGATCTCGCCGTTATTGTAGGCATAGCTCTGTTTGAGATAGATCGTGTCATCAATCGCGACTGCGGGGTTGTTATCGCCCGTTGGCGTCAGGCCACCATAGACCACGATTGCATTCGGGTCGGCAGATTTCACGGCGGGGAAGGCTGCTTTCAGCAGTTCGGCATATTCGCCAACGTTGACGGTGCCGCCTGTTTCACCAGCCAGATTCTCCTCGTTCCAGATCTCATAGGCGGCGACTTTGCCTTTGTAGCGAGCAGCAACGGTAGCAATGAACTGCGCGTAGAGTTGCTTATTCTGGGGAATCCCCCCTTTGGGCGATGCCCATTGTGGCGCACGTAACAGAATCAGCAGCAGTTTGACATTCTTGCGCTCGGCAGCCGCCACCACCTTATCGAGGGTGTCCCAGCTATAGCTGCCTTGGGTGGGCTCCACACTTTCCCAGGAGATCCATTGACGAGCCCAGCCAAAGCCTGCGCCAGTCATCAGATCCAATGTACGGTCCATATCTGACGTTGGGAGCCAGACATTCATGCCATAATCAAGGCCCGTTGTGTGGGCTGGAAACGTGGTCGTGATCGGCAAAGTGAGGGACTGTGCGGGCGTACTGGTGCGGGCAACAGCGGCGGTGCTGGGGGGGGCAGTAGTCGCGGCCCTGGATGGGGCAGGTGCGGTTGATGGGGCAGTTGATGCTGGTACTGCGGTGGGGGCTGCTGGCGGGACTGTGGGATTGGTTGTGCCAGCACCGCAGGCTGCCAGAAGGGTGGAGAGAAAGATAACGACGAGCAAGAGATTCGGCCACCGTCGTCGTTCACCACTAGTCTGGCCCCAGG
>JBDHWF010000032.1:0-32167 GCA_039810045.1 Chloroflexia bacterium | reverse complement strand
CGTACATCAGTGACGCGACCCACCCGCCCAGGGCCGCAACCCTCGCAAGAGGCGCGCGAATCTGGAGTCCGTGGGAGACCGAACCGAACCAGCAGCCTTTCGGGGATGCCGTTCCAACGGTAGTGCAGTCAGTAGCACCTCCGGGTGATCACTGCGCACCGCCGTCCTGAGACACAAGGTGCCAACGGCCTCTCGGGGTTGTTGGCACTTTGTTGTGTAGTCCTCAGCCCTCAGTGATACTGCGCACTAAGCAAGTCCACCAGTCAGGGCATACATTACCCAGGCCCAAACACGATTACGCCCGCACAGGACGTACTCGCGACGCTCTGTTGATTACAGGCTAGGCCAGTACAATCAGTACTACGCCTTTCAGCGGATTTGCTTGCCTGCTCAGCGAGAAATCGTGGCATGATCTTCTTCGGGGCCATAGCGATGCTCGTGCAGCCATGTCCGACCGTCCTGAAACCGGGCTGCCGCGAATGGCGCCAGGTCAAGCAATTGTGGCTCGCCGCGCACGATCCATTCGGCCATCGCCTGCCCAATCGCTGGGGCCGTCTTGAACGAAGTACCGCTATCACCGATGATGCAGAATAGACCAGGGTATTCAGGCAAGTGGTCAAGAATCGGACGACCATCAGGGCTCATCATAATCATGCCCGCCCACGCTCCACGCATTGGTGTTCCCGCCATCGTGGGGATCCGCGACACCAACGCTTTGCGGCACCGCTCCACCTCAGCAGCATCGATCGCCTCGGAGAACGCATGCGGATCGGTCCCTTGCTCACCAAGCTCAACGCCAATCAAGGTGCCAGCAGGGCCTTCTTGCCGCAGCCAACTGCTATGGAACGCATCAATGACGACTGGATGCCCGGTCAGTTCAGGCGACCAATGGAAGACTGCCACCTGAATCCGCTGGGGTGCCAGCCCAAAATCCAACCCCAGCGGTAAGAGCAAATCGTTCGCCCAGGCCCCGCCCGTCAATACGACCACTGGCGCACTGATCTCCTCGCCACCAGCCAGCGTTACCCCAGTCACGCGGCCACCTTCCGTGTTGATCGCCGTGACTGGGCTTTGAATGCGGATCGCTACACCCAACTCTGCCGCACGGCGGGCGAAGCCATAGGTGGTAGCAACGGGATCTGCATAGCCCGATTCTGGCTCCCAGGCGGCGATATTGAAATCGTCGTTACGCACCATTGGGGCCAACGTAGCGACCTCAGCAGCCGAAACAACCTGGGTATTGATGCCCAACCCCTGCTGCACCGCTACATTTGCTCGTAATGCTTCTTCGTGTTCGGGGCGCGTGATCCGCAAAAACCCAGTGGGATTCCAGCCGCAATCCCCGCCGACAATGTCGGCCCAATGCTGAAAAACGCCTAGGCTTTTGATCGCCAACTCTGACTCTGGCGCGTTGGTGTAGTGCATCCGTACCAGTGCCCCGCTTTTGCCACTCGCACCACCAGCCACTGCCGTACGCTCGACAACAACAATTTTCCCTGCGCCGCTCTCCGCTAGCCGGAAAGCAGTACTCAAGCCATTGACCCCAGCCCCAATAATTACCACATCTGCTGTCGTCATCGCTTACTCCTTCATTGCCCCACACCTGATCGCCGTATCGTTTGCGCAGTCTCGCGCTTCGGCCACGCAGCGTCAACACCAATCCCGAAACGAGGCTATAATGGGAGGAGGCTGGTGGTATGGTGGTTATAGCGTAAGGAGTGAACCAATGACCGCAACAGCAACAAAAGCCTATCAACTGTACATCAATGGCGAATGGGTCGATGCCACTGGCGGCAAGACCTTTACCGTGAAAAATCCTGCGACAGGCGAAGACTTGGCCGAAGTCGCCGATGCGGGGGCCAAGGAGACGACCGCCGCAATTCAAGCAGCGGAGGCCGCTTTCCCCGCCTGGGCGAAACGTCCGGCAGATGAGCGGGCCGAGCTATTGCACGCGGCGTTCGAGATTCTGAAAAGCCGGGTTGATGAACACGCCAAACTGCTGACCCAGGAGAATGGGAAGCCCCTGGCTGAGTCGAAGGGCGAAGCCGCCGTTGGGGCAGGGTTCGTGCGCTGGAATGCTGAAGAAGCCCGCCGCACCTATGGCGAGGTTGTGCCCAGCCCCACAACGAGCAAGCGCGTCCTCACCTATCGGCAGCCAGTTGGCGTCGTGGCGGCAATCACGCCCTGGAACTTCCCCTACTCCATGATCACCCGGAAGATCGCGCCTGCGCTGGCGGCGGGCTGTACTGTCGTCTTGCGGCCATCGTCAGCCACCCCATTGGTCGCAATCGAAATCATCCGCGCCTTTGACGAGGCCGGATTCCCCGCTGGTGTTGTCAATATCGTCACCAGCAAATCAGCCAGCGCCGTCAGCAAGGTCATGGCTGAAAGCCCCATCGTGCGCAAGATCACCTTCACTGGTAGCACCGAGGTTGGCAAAGAGTTGATGGCGCAGGCCGCAGGAACGGTGAAGAAAGTCTCGCTGGAACTCGGCGGGCACGCGCCGATGCTGATCTTCGATGATGCTGATGTTGAGGCAGCGGCGCAAGGCGCGATCCTCTCTCGCTTCCGCAATGCCGGCCAGACCTGTATCTGCACTAACCGCCTCTATGTTCACCGTCCGATTCTCGACAAGTTCTCCAGCCGGGTGGCAGCACTGGCAAAGGAACTGAAGGTGGGCAATGGGCTTGACCCTAACACCAAAGTGGGGCCACTGATCGACAAGCGCGGCTTTACGAAAGTTGAAGATCAGGTGAAAGATGCCGTTGCTGGTGGCGCCGAAGTCCTGGCTGGGGGCAAGCCTGCGGACATGAACGGCGATCTGCACGGCTATTTCTACGAGCCAACGATCCTCAGCAACGTCGCCCCAGATGCCAAGATTCTGCACGACGAAACGTTTGGCCCAGCGTTGCCCATCGTCCCATTCGACAGCGAAGAAGAAGCGCTGAAGATGGCGAATGATACGCAGTTTGGGCTGGCGGCCTATTGCTACACCCGCGATATTGGTCGCGCCTTCCGCGTCTCTGAGGGGCTGGAATATGGGATCATTGGGATCAACGATCCCGCGCCAACTGGCCCCCAGATTCCGTTCGGTGGCTACAAGGAAAGCGGCCTTGGGCGCGAGAACGGCAGTATGGGGATTGAGGAATTTCTGGAAGTGAAGGCCGTGACGATCGGCCTCTAACCTACCGCGCACATCCTACCAAGCCCGACCCTTCCCTGATAGCGGGGAAGGGTCGGTTTCTACTCCTTGCGTTTGTCAGCGCCCAACCACTACAGTTAGCAAGCACTGAACGTACCGTTGTTGCGGGAGCCGTCATGAATGTCCTGGCAGTCACAGAACTGACTGAGTATCTGGTGGAGCTATTCGCCAGTGATCCGATCCTGACCGATCTCTGGCTGCAAGGTGAAGTCTCAAACTTCACCCGCTCGGCAGCCGGACATTGCTACTTTACGCTGAAAGACAGCGAGAGCCAGGTACGGGCAGTCTTCTTCAAACAAGATGCCCAGTGGTCCCCTTTCCTCCCAGCCAATGGTGATGCAATTCAGGCGCATGGTCGCATAATCCTCTACGAGCCACGCGGCGAATATCAACTGCGGGTCGATCTGGTACAACCAGCTGGGGTTGGCACCTTGCAACTCGCCTTCGAGGAACTGCGGCTACGGCTGGAGCGTGAGGGACTATTCGACCCCAGCCGCAAACGCTCCTTACCCATCATGCCACGGACGATCGGCGTCGTTACTTCACCTACCGGGGCGGTCTGGCACGATATCCAGAATGTGATTGCCCGCCGCTTCCCGCTGGCTGAACTGGTGCTCGCTCCAGCGCTGGTACAGGGCGACGCCGCCCCGGCCCAGCTCGTCGCGGGGATCGAAGCGCTCTGTGCCGACCCAACGATTGAAGTACTGATTGTGGGCCGTGGGGGCGGTTCAGTCGAAGATCTCTGGGCCTTCAACGATGAGCGTGTGGCACGGGCAATCTTCGCCGCGCGAGTGCCCGTTGTCAGCGGGGTCGGCCACGAGACCGACCTGACCATCGCTGATTTTGTTGCTGATCTTCGCGCGCCCACCCCTTCTGCTGCGGCAGAACTGTGCGTTCCCGACTACCGCGAACTGCTCGGGCTGCTCACTGACTATCGCGAACGCCTCAACGATCTGGTGACTGAACAAATACGTGCGGGGCGCACGACGCTCGACTATGCGGCACAAGCGCTCCAACGCTCCTCGCCAGAAAAAACCCTCAGTACCAAACGAGAATATCTCAATATGTTGCGAAGAAATATGCACCAGGTATTGCACCATGGTCAAGTCCTTCAGCGGCAACAGGTGAGTGCGTTGGAACGGCAGCTTTTCGCGCTGAATCCGCGCGCAACACTGGCACGAGGATACGCCATCGTAGAAGATGCCCAGGATGGTACACTGATCACTTCAGCAGCGGCCACCCAGCCCGGACGTGATCTGCGGCTCACAGTGGCAGATGGCACCATCACAGCAACAGTAGCGAGAACAAGGCAACAGGGGAAAGGTGGCGACTGATGACTGATCTGGTACCGGGGCAAGATCTCAGTTTTGAGGACGCGCTCGCCCAGCTTGAAACGCTGGTCGCCCAGATGGAGGAAGGCGGGCTTTCGCTCAATACCGCCGTGGCAAGCTACGAGCGAGGGATGGGCTTGGCGGCTTACTGCACCGATCTACTTGATAGCGCGGAACTACGGATTCGGGAGATCACCACGGCGACAGCCGCTGCAATCCCTGAGACCGACTTTGATTTGCAGGCGGAAATTGACCTGCTCTTACTGGATGAGGAGTAAGCCCCGATGAATGAGGAACAACTGAGCTTAGCAGCAAGGGTCGTCAATCGTGATCAAGAACCAATCGGCCACCTGCATGAGGTAGTGGTTGAGCGCGAGTCACAGCGGATTGCAGGGTTGCATATCATCTCTGACGAAATTGCCCCGCGCGAACTCTTTGTGATGATCGGGCAGGTCGCAGCCTTTACCACCGATGAAATCACCCTGGCCCTGACCGATGAAGAGTTTGTCGCGCTCCCCGATGCCCGCCAGCAGATCTTTGTCACCCCAGAACAAGATCTGGACGAAGAAATAGCCGATGCCGAAGCAGATACGGCCTCGCCAAGCACCCCCGATCCTGATGAGCATCCTGTCCTCTCGGAACTACCAGGAATTGCCCTGACTCCTAATTTATTGATTCCCATTGCTGTTGAGCGATCCATTATGGACGAGGCCCAGATCGCCCTGCGTCATGGAATGCGCCTGCTGACTGGTGACGGCGAGGAGATCGGTTATCTAGGCGGGATTCTGGTTGATCCCGAAGCACGCCTGCAAGCCCTTGTCCTCAACAATCTTGATGCTGATACCGTCGATGCCCACCTGATCGGGGCAATCGACGACGACGCCAATGAATTATTTCTTTTGCCCAATGATTTGCATGAAACAGTCACCGCAGAAGAAGACTAAAGCAATGTATTGTGATTAACGTGTAATCGACGGCTGGAATCCTGCATTCTCAGCGGCCCAGGAGTTTCACGCTGTCCAGGTGGAGGCGCTCATGGCTGGGGAATTGATGGCCCAGGAAATCGCTGAACAGCCAACGGTGGTGACCGCAGCCCTAGCGGCTGGCCGTGATGAGGCCGAGCGGATCGCGGATGCGCTCCACCAACGCTGGGACGAGATCGCGTTCATCGTGATCGCTGCCCGTGGCACCTCAGACAATGCCGCCCGCTACGCCCAGTATCTCTTTGGGGCGGCAATTCACCTTCCAGTGGCGCTGGCGACGCCCTCGCTCTTCACATTGTATGGGCAGCCACCATTTCTGCAGCGCTCCCTAACGATTGGAATTTCGCAATCGGGCGCTTCGCCCGATATCGTTGCCGTGATCACTGAAGCGCGGCGGCAAGGTGCGCCGACCCTAGCCCTGACTAATGAGCCAGATTCACCACTGGGCCAGGCGGCAGAGTTTGTCCTGCCGCTACGCGCTGGGGCTGAGCGCAGCGTCGCCGCCACCAAAACGTATACCGCCGAATTGTTAGCCCTGGCAATGCTCGCCGCCGCCCTCAGCGCAGGCGCAACTGCCGCCCAAATGTGGGACGAACTGGCGGCCATACCACAGGCAATCAGCGCAACTGTGGCCCTGGCTGACGAAATCGCCGTCCGCGCCGAGCGGTATCGCTACCTTGATCGCCTGGTAACTGCGGGCCGGGGCTTCTGCTACGGCACAGCCTTTGAACTGGCCTTGAAGCTCAAGGAAACCTGTTACCTGATGGCCGAACCACACTCGCCGCCCGACTTTCTCCACGGCCCCGTGGCGATTATCGACGATGGATTCCCGGCATTACTACTTGCGCCCTCTGGAGCCGCCTTTGCCGATATGCTCGCATTCGCCAAAGCACTGCGCGACCGTGGCGCAGAACTGCTGATCATCAGCGATAACGAGGAAGCCCTCGCGCTCGCTGATACCCCCCTGCGCCTGCCAGCGGGGATACCCGAATGGCTGGCTCCGCTGCCGGCAATCGTACCAGGGCAACTGTTGGCGATGTCGCTGGCGACCGTGAAAGGCTATGACCCCGACCAGCCACGCGGCCTGACGAAAGTGACCCTGACGCGCTGAGGGGGTGCGGTAACAATGGCCTACGCCCTGGAACTGACCTTCGACTCCGCGACTGATACGGCAATTCGCGCAATCTGGCAGGCACTGACGGCCCAGCAGATCGCCACCCCAGACCAGCGCGGCCCAGCCAAACCGCACATCACTCTGGCCGTCTATGATCAGATCGTCGCTGCGCGCAGTGACGCGCTCCTGGCCGCGTTCGCCAGGGTTACGCCACCGCTACCAGTAACCTTCGCCAGCCTTGGCCTCTTTCCGCCCTCTGCGAGTGAAGCGGTCGTTTTCGCTGCCCCCACCGTCACCACTACGCTGTTAGCAGTGCATGAACGCGCCTGCCAAACCCTCGCCACTGCTGCTAGCCAACCATGGCCCTACTATGTGTCGGGAGGCTGGGTGCCACACTGCACCCTGACGCAGTCCTGTCCGGCAGATCGGCTGGCGGCCGTGATCGCGATTTGCCAGACCCTGCCGCTGCCACTCGCAGGGCAACTGACGGGGATCGGCATAGTCGAGACCAGCACTGCCGAGCCACTAGGGCACTTCCCGCTGCATACCCAAGCAGTGCGCCAATGAAACGAAAACTGGCAACGATGAACTACTGGAAAGCGTTGCTCAACAGCCGTTTCGTGGCAACAACTATCGACGAGCCAGACTTCCGCGGTACCATCGCGCTCATCTGTGTTGACCACCTGACCGGGCCAGCCTATGGCCTGATCGCTGATCAGCAGTATCTCTTTTCGGATACTGGCTACTCACTAGTACAGTACCTCCCCGATCAGCAACACCATGTCATCACCGCCTACATTGATCGCCACGATCAGATAACTCACTGGTATATCGACATGATCAACACTGCAGGATTCACCGATACAGGGATACCCTGGTACGACGATCTCTATCTCGATCTTGTGCAACAGGCCGACGGCGCCCAATATCTGCTGGACGCTGAAGAACTCGATGCAGCCCTGGCTGATCAGTTAATCACCCAGGCTGAATGGACCCTGGCCTGGGCAGAAGCACGGCGACTACAAGCCGCCCTACAGCAAGGGCCGCTGCCCGCCATGCGCCGCTGGCAGACAGACCTACAACGGCTACGCGCCCTGCCAATGCAAACGCGCATTCGCCCAACCTACCCTGCGAACTGGCTCAACCCGGTCAACCCAGAAATGATCACCTTTCGGCGGCTCCAAACCACCGATCTGCCGCTGCTGCATCGCTGGCTCAATACGCCGCACGTTAAATTGTGGTACGGAAACAGTGTGCAAACATTCGCAGCCGTGCAGGAAAAATATCTGCCGCGCATTGCGGGCAGCGACCCTACCACGCCTTATCTCCTCAGCTACTCCGGCGAGCCCATTGGCTATATCCAGACCTATCGCGTTGTCGATGATCCCGAATATGCCGCTCTGGTCGATGACCCAGGTGGGGCCGCCGCGATCGATTATCTGATCGGGGAAGAGCGCTATACTTTACGCGGCGTCGGCACAGCCGGTTTGCGCGCTTTTCTGCGCCAGATTGTCTTTGACGCACCGACAACAACGCACTGCTACATTGACCCACATCCGGCTAACTTCGTGGCAATTCATGCCTATCGGCGCGTGGGATTTCAGGTAGTGCGCCGGATTGAGCCACCCGAAACTGCCGAGCCAACCCTGCTGTTACGCATCAGCCGTGCAGCGATATAACCACCAGGGCAGAGTAACCTGGGACCATACGAAGCAAAAGCGTAGCGACGATCATCGCGGCATCAACGGGAGTTAGCGTATTGTGGAACAGCCAATAACCCAAATCGTGCAATGGTCGCCAGCAGTGATCACCGCAAACACCACGGCGATCCAGGCGATCTTTGCCGCCGCCTTTGCTATGGACGAATCAGCAGCAGCCCGTTTCATGGAAAGTCTGGCGCGACATAGCGAGCGGCGTGACTTCCGTTTCTTCGCCGCGTGCGATCAAACAACCGGCGCATTACTTGGTTTCATCTATGGCTACAGCGGCGAACCGGGGCAGTGGTTCCACGACCTGCTGAACCGCACGCTTGATCCAGCACTGGTCGCCCACTGGCTACCACACTCCTACGAAGTGGTTGAGTTCGGCGTACTACCCACTCATCAGGGCCAGGGGATCGGCGGCAGATTACATGATACCTTGCTCGCGCACTGCACGAACCCCACCGCGATCCTTACCACGCCACAGGATAACGAGCGCGCCCTACAACTCTATCGCCAACGTGGTTGGCAACAGCTACAAGCAGGGTATCGTTTCCCCAATAACACGAAAGCGTATGTCATTCTGGGTCTACCGCTACCGCACCACGCCACCTTGTAGGCGTACGTACACCCATGTTACACTGTCGCCACGATGATCGCGACTATGTGGGAGGGACCATCCATGATTCTCTCAGATGGCACTATCCGGCGGCTACTCAACGCAGGGCGGCTTGTCATTACCCCGCTGGAAGACGCCCAGATTCAGCCTGCCTCGGTTGATATTCGCCTGGGGAGTAGCTTCCTGACGTTTCGACGCCATACCAGCGAGTGTATCGATCCACGCAAAATGGATCCCAACTTAATGGAGCCGATGACGGTCGCTGATGATCAACCATTTATTCTCCACCCCAGCGAGTTCGCCCTGGGTACGACGCTGGAACGGCTGACCTTACCTGACGATATTGTGGCCCGCGTCGAAGGAAAATCGTCGCTTGGGCGACTGGGCCTGCTGATCCACGCCACAGCAGGATTTGTCGATGCTGGCTGGCGTGATGGGCAGATTACGCTGGAACTGAGCAACGTAGCCCCGCTCCCTATCAAGCTCTGGCCGGGGATGAAGATCGGTCAACTCTCCTTCATGCAAATGGATGCGCCAGCCGAGCGTCCCTACGGTCACCCCGCCCTCAATTCAAAATATCAGGGGCAGGTAGGGCCAATCGCCTCCCGCTATCAACTGAATGGGCATGGGAGCGTCGTAGTCAAGTAAGCAGCGTGGCGGCACCCGCGCAACGAGGAACAATGATTGCAGCAATCAAGGGCAAGCTGGTTGGTCGCATGGCCGATAGCCTCCTGGTCGACGTTGGCGCGTTGGTCCTCCAGGTTCATACTTCCGGCACGACCATCAACGAGGCTGGTGAACCAGGCGCAGAGATCCGCCTGCACACCTACCTCCATGTGCGTGAAGATCAGATCGCGCTCTACGGCTTTGCCACAACCGAAGAACTGGCCCTCTTTAATCTGCTGCTAAATGTTTCGGGCATCGGCCCACGCGTTGCCGCCAATATCCTGGGGGCGACCAGACCCGAACCGCTCCTGAACGCCATCGCGAACGAGGATGTGACTTTCCTCAGCCGCTTACCCGGAATCGGCAAGAAAACTGCCGCCAGGATCATCCTTGACCTACGCGGCAAACTTGCGGCGATTGGCGGCGGTCAGGGCACTGTTGGCGCGGGGTCAGTCGATGGGGAAGTCGTCGAAGCGTTGCAGGCGCTCGGCTATACCGTAGCCGAAGCCAATGCCGCAGTGACGCGCCTGCCCCGAAATCCGAATGCCAGCGTAGAAGAACGCATTGTCGCAGCGCTCCAGGCAATCGGGGAAAGTGGCTGATCTCAGCCCAAATCCGCTACTCGCTACAGAAACGATCAACCGCTGTGCCACGCGCCCAGATCTATCGTCCAGGGCGAATTCCGACAATTCCTGATTAATCCCGCGAACGTTCGCCTACGCAATGCAATCTTGTTACAATTATGAGAGGGAACCTGTTAGGGAATCAGTTGTGCTGGAAAAATCCCCTGATACGCCCTTGCCACCCTGCGAAAGCCGGGGTGCGCTATGCTATACTGATCGGTAATACGCGACGATTGGCGTTCTGGTCGGGGTAGGCTGCGTGGGGCTACATGCGGATATATCGACCAGATTATTGTGTAGATGCTGCGACAATCTGAGTTCAGAGCGCAGAGGACGAGGGGAAGGTTCGTGAACGTCGAAGTCGAACGGCTTCCAGAAAGCCAGGTTCTGCTCGATATCAGTACTGATGAGCAAGAATTCACCAAGGCCATGGACAAGGCTTATCGCAAAGTCGTCCAGCAAGTGCGCCTGCCAGGGTTCCGCCCGGGCAAAGCACCACGCGTCATTATCGAGCAAATGCTTGGACGCGAAGTTATTGTGGAACAAGCTGATCGTGACCTACTGGATCCACTCTACCAGCAGGCGCTCGAACAAGAAGCACTTAACCCCGTTGGTGAGCCAGAGGTCGAGATTTATCAGACCGAGCCACTGGCCTTCAAGGTGACCGTGCAGGTCTATCCCACGGTTGACCCTGGCGATTATCAGGGTGTGCGCGCCGAGCCACGGCCTGTCGCCATTACTGATGAGCGTGTCGAGGAAACCCTCACCAACCTGCGTGACAGCCGCAGTCCGTGGGCTGAGCCAGCCGAAGCGCGGGCGGTTAAAGAGGGCGACCGCGTAACTGTTGATGTCACCGTTCGTGAAGCCGACAGTGACGAACCGTATCGTGAGCCACTGAACGATAGCGTGTATACCCTTGGCAAAGATAATCTCTTCCAGGAACTCCACGACACCATTCTGGGGATGGCGATTGGCGACGAGCGCACCGTCGATATCAGCTTTGATGAGGAAAATCAGGGCGTTGAGGCGGGCATGCGCGGCAAAACGATGAACTACACCGTATCGCTGAAGAAGGTCGAGGAGCAGGAACCACTGGCGCTCGATGATGAATTCGCCAAAACTGCCACTGACGGTCGCCTGGAAACCCTGGAGCATCTCCGCAATGATATTCGGAAAGAATTGCTCCAAACCGAGCGGCAACAAGCCCGCAACGAGATTGGCAGCGACGTAGTGAACCAGATTGGCGACAATGCCACCCTGGAACTACCGAGCGTGATGATCGACAAGCAAGTTGATAGCGATATCGAGAATATGCGCAATCACCTGGGCCAGCAGCATAACCAGACCCTGGAAGCACACCTGCGGGCTGAGGAGAAGACGCTGGAAGAATTGCGCGAAGAATTGCGCCCAGAGGCGATCCGCCGCCTGCGTAATTCACTGGTGCTGCGTGAAATTGCCACCCGCGAAGGGGTGTCCGTCAGCCCGCAAGATATTGACGCCGAGATCGATCGGATGATCGGCACCAGCGAGACCAGCGAGCAGATGCGTCAATTCTATTCCAGCAACTACATTCGCAATATGCTGGAAACCGAACTGTTTGAGCGCAAACTGATGGATCGGATTATCGATATCGCCACCGAAGGGCGTGGCCCCACCGATCCACCCGAAGAGCCAGAAGCAGAAACACCAGTTGCCACTGCGGAAGCTGACGAAGCAGGGATAGTGACTGGCGAAACAGCAGTATCTGACGAGGCGGAAACGCCAGAAGAGGTAGCCGAAGCCCTGGAAGTTGGCGAAAGCTTGCCAATGGATGAGGACGAGACAACCACTGTAACCACTACTGAAGATGAGTCATCCAACGAGCCTACGGCAGGCTAGTTGCACGCTGGCGCTGGGGTTTTGGCCCCATTGCTAGTGCAGCACCGATACTAGGAATTGCTGGGGATGCTCGACTACGCCCGGTCGGACAAATCCCAGGCACAACAGACTGGCAGAGAAAGGATCATCGTCATGTCGGATCTCTATCTTCCCAAGACACAGGGCGTTATCCCCTACGTCACCGAAACAACGAGCCGCGGCGAGCGCACCTATGATGTGTACTCCCGCTTGCTCAAAGACCGCATCATCTTTCTGGGTACGCCGATCGATGATCAGGTTGCGAATGTGATCGTCGCCCAATTGATCTTCCTGGCTGGTGAAGACCCCACCAAGGAGATCTCGATTTATATCAATAGCCCTGGTGGCGAGGTCTACTCTGGGCTGGCGATCTACGACACCATGCAATATATCAAGTGCGACATTGCCACCTTCTGCGTCGGGATGGCGGCATCGATGGCCTCGGTCATTCTGATGTCCGGCACGAAAGGGAAGCGGTTTGCGTTACCGCATTCCCGCGTCCTGATTCACCAGGGATCAACTGGCTTCCGGGGGGCGATCCCCGATGTGGAGATTCAGGCCCGCGAGACGTTGCGGATCGTCAACACCCTGCTAGAAATCAATGCGACCCACACCGGGCAAACCCTGGATCGCATCCGCAAAGATACCGAACGCGATTACTACATGACGGCTGACGAGGCCAAAGAATACGGCATCATCGACGAAGTGGTGCAGCCATTACATCTGGCCGACGTAAAGAGCTAATGATACAGTGCTGGAGGTCGCCGTGGCGCGGCTTCCAGCATTGCGCGTAGCAGATCGATTATCGGGGAGGGATCATGTCGGGAGCGCGAGGCGGGCGGGTGCAGTATCGCTGCTCGTTCTGTGGGAAAGGACAAGAAGAGGTTCGGCGGCTGATCGCTGGCCCTGGCTCGGTCTATATTTGCGATGAGTGCGTGGAGCTTTGTCGCGAGATCATTGACGAGGAGGAAACACCTACCCCTCATCCAGAACGCACCTTTACGCGAATCCCCACACCGAAGAAGCTTTATGAGCAACTCAATCAATATGTCGTGGGGCAGGACCAGGCGAAACGCTTTCTGTCAGTAGCAGTCTACAATCACTACAAGCGGATCAGTGCTGGGGCCGATGACGACGAAGTGGATCTGCAAAAGAGCAACATCTTAATGCTGGGGCCAACGGGTTCAGGCAAAACGTTGCTGGCCCAAACCCTCGCCAAGCTGATCGATGTGCCGTTCTCCATCGCCGACGCCACCGCCCTCACCGAGGCTGGCTACGTGGGCGAAGATGTGGAGAATATCTTGCTCCGCCTGATCCAAAACGCCGGTGATGTGAGCCGCGCCGAAACAGGGATCATCTTCATCGACGAGATCGACAAAATCGCCCGCAAGAGCGACAACCCCTCAATCACCCGCGATGTCTCTGGCGAAGGGGTGCAGCAAGCCCTGCTGAAGATCATCGAAGGCACCGTGGCGAACGTGCCACCGCAAAGTGGCCGCAAGCACCCCCACCAGGAATATATCCAGATCGACACCCGCAATATCCTTTTCATCGTTGGTGGGGCATTCGAAGGGCTCGACAAGATCATCGAGAAGCGGATCGGGCGGCAAGCCCGCCTCGGCTTTGCCACTGCCGCAGAGTTGCAGGAAGCGGCGGCAATGCCCGCTGAAAACCTGTTCCACCACGTTGATCACGACGACCTGTTGAAGTTTGGGCTGATTCCCGAGTTCATCGGGCGGTTGCCAATTCACGTCGCGCTCGACGAACTGACGCACGACGACCTGATTCGGATTCTGACCGAGCCGAAGAACGCCGTGGTGCGGCAATTCCAAAAACTGTTTGCCATCGACAACGTCGAGTTGATCTTCACGCCAGAGGCATTGCAAGCCGCCGCCGAAGCCGCTACCGAGCGGAAGACTGGCGCACGCGGCCTGCGCACAGCGATTGAAGAAGTGCTGCTGGAAGTGATGTACGAAATCCCCTCACTCGAAGGGGTTCGCAAGTGCATCGTCGATGCCAATGTGATCAAGAACCGCACGCGGCCACTGCTGATGACCGTCAATGACCGCGTGCTGGATTACGAGCAGACCGCCTGATCCCGCACACTACCATTGAGCGCAATCGACAGAGCCACCCGATTGGGGTGGCTCTGTTCAGTCCGGCTAGTGGCAGTCAGGGTGCCCTGGTCTACGAAGATCGCAGTCACTCGACGCCATCACTCACCACCACGACAGGCAGAGCGCGCCATCGCCCAATCAAGTCACCGCCATGAGTTCTTTGTCATTCCAGCCAATATCTGTGCGGTGCACTCCAAAAATACAGGACTGACTACCGCTCATTGCTCTCGCAAACCCACAATATCGGCAGCAACATCCGCCAGCTCATCGCCAAACTGATGGCCGCGTCCAGCGAGTTCACGCACGATTGCCTGTGGTAGCTGCTCTGCATACAGTGCCAGGTGGGCAAATGGTACCACCTCATCGTCACAACTATGGTAAAGGAAGAGCGGTACATCCTGTGGGAGCCTCGCAACAAACCCATCAGGCAGCGCAAGTTCCTCATAGCCTTCATACTGCCAGCCACTACCGCCCCAAAATGGGCTGGCAAGCAGGAAAATCCCTGCAATTGGCCGCGTTACCGCACTTTCACTCAGGCACTTGAGGAGAATTGAAGCACCGAGCGAATGGCCAACGAGCACGAAGGGTTCTGGCAGCATGGCAAGCTCGTGTTCGATTTGCTGCTGCCACTGTGCGGCTGACACACCCTCGGCTTCGGGCATAGCTGGGTAATGAACTTTATATGCTGAGCCTAGTTCCCGTTGCAAGTTCTTGGCCAACTTATAGTCAGCATCATATGCGCCCTTACCAGCACCATGAATAAATAGGATCTGCTTCTGCATTGACACACTCCTGTGCCATAGTTGCCGTCAGCATCGACCGCCGAACACGCAGTGGCTGAATAGATCGCCTTCTTCAGCGAAAAGACGACACCCAGTGTTCCTGAACACTGGGTGCTGTCAACAACAACATTCGGTGCCTTTGTACCGAATGTTATTGCGTAGCGCACTATCGCATCGGCGGTGATTGCCGCTTCAGCAACCGCGGATCGCTGGTTGGCGGTTGCGGCTCGTCATCATCGTCGTCCTCAAGTTCCGCCATTGGCGGTGGCGACATATCAGGGGCCTGATATGGGCGCTGTGGCTCGAAGCCCCGTCCACCAATCGGGTCGCCATTATCGCCTTCGCGCATCCCCAGTGGCCGACTCTCACCCGGTACACCACCGAGCGGGCGAACCCCTGGACGGGGCGGCGCAAGGTTGGGGGCTCCGTAAGAACGCGGTGGCAATTCGGCTCGGGCGTAGGTGCGGGCATTGGCCTCCAGGTCGATGAACCGATCAGCCACATCGATCAGGTCGGTTGACGTTTGCCGTGGCGTTGCAGCAACTTCCACACGTAAGCCCGCACGCTGAGCGGCATCCACCAGACTAACGAAATCACCATCGCCACTGACAATAATCGCCACATCAATGAATGGGGCCTGCGTCAGCAGATCGATCGCCAGTTCCATATCCAGATTCGCTTTAGTCGTGCCATCTTCATAGCGCCGCAAGAGTTTCGTGCGCACCCGGAAGCCATTACGGCTGAGCCAGGTAATGAAGCTGTGGCTATTCTCATCGTCTGGCGACACCCCCAGGTAGGCATACGCCCGCTGCAATCGGCGCTCACCAACGAGAAAGTCCAACAATCGCGCATAATCAATGCGAATCCCCATATCTTTGGCGGCAAAATAGAGATTAGACATATCAAAATAAATCGAAACCCGATCTAATTCATCTCGGCGAACTGGCATACGTTCCCTTCTTTCACTCTCGGGAGTTGGTTCTGTGGATAGGTATCATCCTGGAACACACATACCGCACATTGCTACCATAATTCTGAGTCGGAGGGCAAAAGGATCACGAAACCCTTAGCAAAAGCATTGTACGGCCTGCCTATACAGGCTGATATTAGGCAGTGTAGCAAAGATGCAAAATAAGCGCAAAGCATCCCTGCATCCGCAACAACACCCCCCATTCAGCCGCTCCTAGTCGGCAATTGGTATGGGGAGAAAGGTCCCATCAGCCGCCCGTGGGCACTGCTGTACCTTGACCACTGCCATCTGTTCCAGGGGGCCATAAAGGTGGGGGTACTCCTCGCCCGCCGCATCATATCGCCAGGGCGCAGCGATCCGCTCCAGGTCAATGGTCAGCAAAAGATACGGGCGTGAATCCGCCTGATAGTAGCGGTTCGCGACAACGTGAACATTACTGAGGGTCTTGGTCGTATGAATAAATCCTTCCACCGCAAAGGCGGCGGGCGTATAGGTGGGCATTGTGGCGTGATATTCGTCCGCCGGAACTAGATGATAGGTCAACATCATTTGCCTCTCGCCCAACGATAACCAGCACAACGGGCCAAATCGTATCATACAGCCAGCCCGGTTTCGCGCTATACTCCAGCCCAGTGGATCAATCATCACCAGCGGAGGAGAGCAAGATGCGAATTCGAGAGATGCGAATCGTTCCCGTAGCGATGGCCGACCCCCCATTACGCAGTGCATTTGGCCTGCATGCGCCATATGCCCTCCGCACGATCGTGCAACTCACCACCGATGACGGGATCACAGGACTCGGGGAAACGTATGGCGGCACTGTCGTCTTACGCGATCTTGAAGCTGCCCGTGAACGGGTGATCGGTCAGGATCCGTATAATCTGGTCAGTATCGAAGGGGCCATCGCTGGCGATCCGACCAAAGCGCCGAACAAAGACCGGGCCTGGGAAGGCACCTTATCTTCCCCAGTGCAAACGTTCTCGCCAATCGAAGTCGCCTGTTATGACATTATCGGCAAAGCAATCGGGCGACCAGTCGCCGATCTGCTTGGGGGGCGTTATCGCTCGGCAGTGCCATTCTCAGCCTACCTGTTCTACAAGCACGCCGGAATTGGTGGGACTGATGGCCTCGCCGAGCAATCGACCGCTGTCCACGAACGAGACGATTATCTGGCCCGCGAAGCCCTCTCACCTGCTGGGATGGTGCAGCAGGCGCAGGAATTCGTTGATCGCTTTGGCTTTCAAAGTATTAAGCTGAAAGCTGGGGTGCTACCACCAGACGAAGAAGCCGCCACGATTGAAGCGATGTACGACCACTTTGGCCCAACAATGCCCCTACGGATCGACCCCAATTGTATTTGGAGTGTGGAAACGTCGGTACGGATTGGCGAACGCCTACAAGGGAAGCTCGAATATTACGAAGACCCCACCGATGGCAAGGCGAATATGGCCGCAGTCGCGCAGCAGGTCGCGATGCCCCTTGCCACGAATATGTGTACGACCTCCTGGTCTGACATTCCTGAAACGGTTGAGCGTGGCTCCATCGATATTCTGCTATCCGACCATCACCTCTGGGGTGGGCTCAGTGCCACGGTAAAACTCGCCCAACTCTGCCGCGTCTTTGGCTGGGGCGTGTCGATGCACTCGAACTCACACCTGGGCATCAGCCTGATGGCGATGACCCACGTCGCAGCGGCAATCCCCAACCTGACTTATGCCTGTGATACACACTATCCCTGGCAACAGGAAGAAGTGATTGTGGGCGGCAAACGGCAGTTTACTGATGGGAATATCATCCTCGATGATACCCCTGGCCTGGGCGTAGAACTGGACGAGGATGCCCTCGCCCGCCTGCACGAGCAATACCAACGCTGCGGCCTGACCAAACGTGACGATGTTATGGAGATGCAGAAGATTCAACCGGGCTGGCAGCCAGTGCGCTATTAAGCAGACTTCTTCGCTATTAAGATCCCCTCGTAGGCAGGGCCACAAGTGGGCTTTCTTGAAGCGGCAGGCGCAGACCCCTGCCGCTTCAACTCGTTCCTGCTATCAGCATCAAGCCCGCTTATGGCACCGTGATTTCAGCCGCCCAATATTCAGTGCCAACCCCAGACGGATAGGCCAGCGGCACGCGCTCAACACCGCTCCCCGCATGGCGATAGACGCCGAGCAACAAGCGATAGGGACCAGCGGGCGCGCCTTCTTGCAGCGTGACGGCCCACGGCAAAGTCAGGCGCTCTCCTGGCTGCCACGCTGAGGTGTAGTGACCAGTCCAGCCTGCGGGCGCATCGAACTGCCCCCAGACTTTGCCATCTGGCCCGATCAATTGGGCAAATACGGTGAGGTCTTCATTGATCGATTGCCTGGTTTCCCAGGACAGCACCATCGCTAACGCCGTGACAGGAGTAGGAGCGTCGTTACTCAGCACAACTTCGTTCAGGGCTAACGGCGGGCCATCTGCCGCAGGCGCTGGCAGGTCATTGACCACTTCAACCGTCACCGTTCGGCTTTGCTGCCCCCCGCCACTCACCTGCAATTCAACGTTGTAGGTACCAGGCTGTTGGGGGTAGAGATGTGGGCTATCTGGCCCGGTTTCTGGCAATGACGCACCCAGTTTGGTTGGGCAAGCGCGCACCGAGCAAAAGAGTTCACCTGGTGGCAGCACCGCAGGCAGCGATAAGGGCAGCGTATCGTGCCGCACGACCTTACCGCCGCTATCGCGCCAGATCGTGTTCAGCGTCAGGGGGCGTTCACTAAAGAACAGCTCCTGATGGTCCGTAGTATTACGCGCGACAAACCCTGGCTCCCAGAATTGCCCCACCTGCACGATACCAGGAGCATAGAGATCGATAGTGACCGGGGTTGGCCTCCCCGTTGGGGGTTGTAAGAGATAGATCACCGATTCGCCAAAGTCCTCGGCCTTCTCCACCACGCCCGTTCCTTCCAGTTGGGCGACCACCGTACTCCAGTCTTCACGCTTATAGCCATCCCGATGCACCAGGATATAGTGCACCCCAAGTGCCTGGAGTACCCCAATATTCTCTTTCTTCAGATAACTTACATCAGTAGCTACTGTTCCGTCCGGGCGTTTCAGGTCACTACTGAAGGACTGGATCAGTTCATCGTGCGCGCGCGGCACAAAGCCAGAATAGCCACCAACAATCGGTTTCCAATGGTAGGTTGACCAATACATCATCAGTGCTGCGGGATCGTTCACTGCTGCGGGGAACTCCATCATCGGATCGTTGCCGGGCTGCGCCGCCAGCCACAGGTATGGGGCCGCCGTTTCCGCGCTGGTATCGAGTTTCACCAGCCGCACCTGCGTGAACAATTCAGTCATGACCATCACCGCCAGCAGCACAGTGACGCCCGCCCCAATCAGCCAACGCTGGCGTAAGGCCAACCTAGTTCTCAGCAGATCCCAAGCCCAGGCAGCCCCGCACCCCGCAAGCACGACCAGCCCCAGCAAGGCAATCGCGCCAAACCGCGCTGGCACCCGCATCGCCTTGAAGAACGGGAAATGATCAAAGAGGAGCCGATAGGGGAGTGGTGAACCTCCATCTGGGCGGGAGGGTTGCCAGGTTGGGCCAAGCGAAAGGATCACGCCAATAATCACGAAAAGGAGGGCCGCAGTCGTCACTGCTGGCCGCCGCCGAAAACCGATCAATCCCAGGATCGTGCCGAGAATGACCAGACCACCGGGAAACAAGGTATCCTCGCCGCCTTTTTTTTCGGTCAGGTTCGTCCAAAAACGATTCCCTGGTTGCACGCGCAAGTATGATTCTGGTACCGCTTGGAAGTTCTCTGCTTCAGTAATCGTCCGCTCCAGGCCCTGTTGATCACGAACAGCGATATAGGGCCAGGCCAGCGGTACAATCAGGGCCAACGCCAAGAGTGCGGCGGCCACAAACTGCACCCAAAAGCGCAAGGTGCGCACGGATGGAGCCACAAACAGGGCCACCACTATGGTGATCGCAATAACAAACGCCAGTTGAAACCCAACGTAAAAACTGGTCAATACCTGCAAAGCACAGAGCAGCCCAAAGCCCACTGCATAACGCCACTGCTGCCGCTGAATCAGCAGCACCAGCGCAAGTAACGCCCACGGCGTCCAGGCGTGACCGAGTTGATTGAGGTGCCAGATATGGGCATAGCGATAAGGGATAAAGGCATAGGCCAACCCCGCCAAAAACGCCACTGCCCGATTGCCAGCCAGCGTACTGAGCAGCGCGTACATCCCGGTGGCTGCTACCACAAAGGTGCCAAGAACCAGCAGATTATTCGCCAGGACCGCGTTGCCAGTCAACAGATAGATCGGCGCGGCAGCGATTCCCGCCGGGATATTCGAGTCGCTGTAGGCCAGCGAATATTTCATGGGATAAAAGGCGTTTGTATTGTAGAGGTGAAGCGGATCAGTGATCAGGGCGTGTTGTACCCAGCGCGAGATCCAGATCTGCAACAGCGGATCGCCACCTGCTGGGAGATCGCTCCCAAGCTTGGTGATCCAGGGGCGGGTCATCACAATTGTCGCAAGACAATACCCAAGCACCACCAGCACACGGCGACCCCACCGCACGAGATTCGGATCAAGTCCAGCAAATCGGTCAGCCTTTGCTGTCGCCGATTCTCGATAGTCCCAATCGCTGGATGACTCTGCTGGTGGTAACGCAGATGCCGCTTGGCTTGGGGGCATATTTCTCTCTCACCTACGGTTGTCAGGCAACCAGTCGGTCTTCATCACGCTGATTAATCCCGTCTATTGTACTTACCTATGGCGTGCTTAGCACTGCTGGCGATGCATCAGCGGGCGATCCTGGCGCATAGCGGGCGCTCAACTGCCTGAACGCACTGGTCGCTGGCGCCAGATCGGGCCAGCGCGCCAGGATCTGCTCAGCGCATTCGCGGGCGCTGGTTCTGCCAGTGTTCACCGTCAGATCATAGGGCAGGGCCTGCTGATCGTGCTGATGTACCCGTGAGTATTGCCAGCGCACCGCTCCTTTGACCGAACGATCACCGCGCGCCAACTCCCTGGCCTCTAGGGTGGGCAAGGGGCAATGCACACCGACGAAAAAGACCGAAAATGGCTGCCACAATGCCACACACTCACGCAGCCACGGCGTATACCAGAGGACGTGATCCACAACAACGTCGTTACCCAACGCGGCCAGAGTCGCCACGGTATGATGCATACCACTCAGAAGTTGTCGACCAAATGGTGGCAAAACCAGGGCAGTGCCTACAGCCGGATCAGCCTGAGCCAGAAAGCGCACTGATTCTGGCGCTTCTTCAACTAGCCCTGGATCTTCACGCAGCGGCACAAACCGAAAAAGAAACTGCGGTGGACAAACCTCAACGTAAAACAGATCCATACCCAGATGGAGCAATGGTGTTGGGCAAAGAACCTGTAAGGCGCGGGCGATACTGGTCTTGCCCGCGCTCCCCGTCCCATTGAGGAGAATAATTCGCCCAGGAGAGGCCGTCATTGCGCCACCTGGCAACGCTGGTAAGCCTCGCGTAAGGCCGCAATCGGCTCGCCACGCGGCACAAACTCCTGCCCAATCCAGCCACGATAGCCAGTCCTGGCAATCGCCTGCACAATTGCGGGATAGTACAGTTCTTGCTGATCATCAAGCTCGTGTCGCCCAGGGTTCCCCGCTGTATGGTAGTGGCCGAACCAGTGATGATCGCGCTCGATCGTGCGAATAATATCCCCTTCCATAATCTGCATATGGTAGATGTCGTAAAGCAACTTGACCCGCGTAGAACCAACGGCTTCGCAAACGCGCACCCCCCACGCCGTATGGTCACACTGGTAGTCAGGATGATCCACCTTACTATTCAGCAGTTCAAGCGCCAGCGTCACGCCTGCCTCTTCGGCGAGTGGGGCTACCCGTTGCAGACCAGCCACCGTCGCGGCCAAGCCCGCTTCATCGTCCAATCCTGCTCGATTGCCACTGAAACAGATCAGCACCGGGATTTCCCAACGTACTGCGGCGGCCAGATTCTCCTTGATCTCACGCTCAATACGGTCGTGATTCTCCCGCCGATTCAGGCCATTCTCCAGGGCCTGATGGCCCGGTGCTGAAACGATCGTCAATCCACGCTCGCGAATTTGCGGCCAATCGCTCTGCTCGGCCAGTTCCACCCCTTGATACCCAATCGCCGTGCAGGCATCAAGGAGCGCGGGCAACGGCAGCCCCACCCGTTTCAGGCACCACCAAACTGCGGCTTGTTGTAGCATCAGGCGGTCACTCCAACCGTGGTTGCAGCACCAACAGCGGCGAATTCCGCCAGGGCGCGTTCAATATCACTCTCCTCAATCCCGTAATGCGTGACGAGGCGCATTCTGCCGGTATAGGGTGAGGTAACCAGGATATTGCGCTCTTTCAGGCGGGCGCTCAGCGTGCGCCGATCAACGCTTGCTGGCGGCTCACAGAAGAAGATATTCGTCTGTACTTCATCGCGGTCAATCGTCCAGCCCAAATCCCGCAGCCCAGCAGCCAACTGCTGCGCGTTGGCGTGGTCCTCAGCCAACCGCTTCACCATATTATTCAAGGCATAAAGACCAGCGGCGGCAACAATCCCCACCTGCCGCATCCCCCCACCAACGGCTTTACGGTTGCGGCGGGCCAGCCGAATAAAGTCGGTTGAGCCAGCCAGGATCGAACCAATTGGCGCACCAAGGCCCTTGGAGATACAGAACATCACCGAATCAGCATAGTCAGCGATCGCATTCACTGGCACGCCCAGGGCAGTCGCCGCATTAAAGATGCGGGCGCCATCCATATGTACTGCTAGATCAGCGTCGCGGGCGACCTTCGTCACTGCGGCGAGATCGTCCAGGGGCATGACCCAACCGCCGTGTGGCTGCTCGACGATCAGCAACCGCGTGCGGGCGTAGTGCGAATCGTCAGGGTGAATCGCGGCGGCAACCTCAGCCGGGTTCAGCCGCCCGCGCTCCTGCGAGACAGTCCAGGTGCTCACCCCGCCAAGGCGGGCGGATCCACCGCCTTCTGCGGCGTAGGTGTGCGTACCGCGTCCACAGATCAGTTCATCACCCGCATGGCAATGCGTCAACACCGCCAGCAGATTTCCCATCGTGCCTGTTGGCACATAGAGTGCCGCTGCTTTGCCCAACAGTTCAGCGGCGCGCGCTTCCAGCGCCGTTACCGTGGGATCTTCACCATAGACATCGTCACCAAGTTCCGCCTCCATAATCGCCTGCCGCATCTCTGGCGATGGCAAGGTGACCGTATCGCTTCGCAGATCAATCGTCTTCATCAGCGTCCTCCCCCAATCGTGTCGCTATCGTCAAGCCCGATACTGCCCATTATACCGATCCAGCGATTCTTGCGTGCGTTATACTAGATCAACTGGGGAAATTGAACGAAATAGAGATAGGGTACAACCAATGGTGATGGCTGTTGAGGCACAGGGAGCAGGGTTTGGTGGGAGCACAGTCACGGTGCAAGCCCTCTACTATTATCCAGTCAAATCGTGCGCGGGAATCGCCATTACCACTGCTGAGATCAACGAGCGAGGGATCGTCCATGACCGCGAGTTTATGGTTGTGAATGCCGATACTGGTACCTTTCTGTCGCAACGAGAACTACCCCGCATGGCCCTAATCACCCCAACGATCGCCGCTGCCGGCCTGACCCTCGATACGGCAGGGATGACAGCGCTGAATGTACCAATCGTGACGACCGGGGCCACTGGCCAGGTACTGCTGTGGAAAGACCATTGTCAGGCAGTGGATCAGGGCGATGCCGCCGCTGAATGGCTCAGTACCTTTTTGCAACACCCCTGTCGCCTCGTGCGGATGGCTGAAACGTTCGTGCGCCCAGTCGATCCCACCTACGCCACCCGGCCCAGCGATCAGGTTGGCTTTGCTGATGGGTTTCCCTTGCTGCTGATCAGCCAGGAATCGCTCGACGATCTGAATCAACGGCTGAATGAGCCACTGCTGATGAACCGCTTTCGCCCGAATATTGTGATCAGTGGCGGCGCCCCGTTTGGTGAAGATACTGTTGCTAGCTTGCAGATTGGCACCACGACGTTCTATGCCACCAAAGCCTGTGCGCGGTGTCCGATCACCACCGTTGATCAGGCAACTGGTGAGCGTGGTAAGGAACCGCTCCGCACCTTTGCTACCTTTCGTCGGGTCAAACGCGGCGTCTTGTTTGGGCAAAACCTGATTCACTCAGCCCCTGGAACGATCAATGTTGGCGAGGCAGTGATTGCCCTGTCCACAAAAGAGCCTGAAGCCTAACAAGCTCACCGCCTAGCCAGCAATAGTAATGGAGAGGAGGATCAATGGAAGATTGGTTACAGACCGCCGCCGACCCAGAAGAAGCCGCCGCCCTCACCGCGCAGTTAGTGGCGATTCGCAGCTTTCCAGGTGAAGAAGGGGATGTACAACGGGCCGTTGCCGCCTGGTTAAATGAACAAGGCGTAGCGGCAGAACTCTTGCCAACAGCAGGAGATCGCCCCAACGTCATCGCCCGCATCGAAAATGGCGCGGGGCCAACCCTGCTCCTCAACGGCCACACTGATACCGTGCTGGCTGCGCAGGGCTGGTCATGCGATCCCTGGCAGGGGAAACGCGAAGGTGATCGGCTCTATGGCCTTGGCGCAGCCGATATGAAATCAGGGGTGGCAGCAGCCATGCTGGCGACCCGTGCCCTCCACCGCGCCCGTGACCGCTGGCAAGGGACGGTCATCTTCACCGCAGTTGTTGACGAAGAAGCGTATTCAATCGGCGCACGCGCCCTGGTTGATATGCAGTTACAGGCCGACTATTGCATCGTCACTGAACCAATGTGGGAACGGCCCACGATTGGAGCAGTTGGCAAGGTGCTGGTTCGCGCTGACATTACGGGCAAAGCGTCACACGGCTCTCGCCCGCACCAGGGCATCAATGCGGCAGTCGAAGGGGCAAAACTATTGGCCCGCCTGGATGAAATGACGCTTGGTGATCATCCTCGACTGAAAGCAACGCAATCAGTCCTCTCGTTTCACAGCGGCAACGACCAATATGTGATTACTGTGCCAGAAAAGGCACAATTCACGATCAATCGTCACATCGTCCCTGGGGAAACTGGTGAGTCAGTGCTGGTTGAAATGCAGCATCTGGCGAATGGGTTAGACTCGCCAGCAACGTTCACGTTCGCCATCGACCCGCCCTATTACCCTGCCTGGGAGATCGAGCCCACACACCCATTTTTGGAGCGCTTTGCGGCGGCCTATGCGGCAGAAATGGGGAAATCACCAACCTGGGGCTATGGTGAGGGCGTCGCTGATACCAACTATTTCGCCGCCGACCTGGGCATCCCCTCGATTCAATTTGGCCCACATGGGCACGGGCTACATCAGAAAGATGAATATGTCGAGGTTTCTTCGATTGCCACCACGATTCGGATCATCTTGCGTCTGACAACCGACCTGCTGCACCGCTAAGCAGCCCTGCAACGATCACGCTGGCCCTGGGCTGTGCGTCAGCCCAGGGCCAGTCTGGTTGATACCGTCTGCGCGTTGTCCAGCCTAGCCGTTGAGAATCGTTAGCCCAGCATCAGCACCAGCGAGCATAAAGCCGATATCGCTTCCCGCCGTGAGGAACTGGAAGCCCTGTTCCGCACGCAGCTTCGCTTCTTCGACTGAGCCACAGGCTAAACCGGGGATTTTGCCAGTATTCCGGCAGGCTTCCACTACGCGCTCTAAAGCCCGCGCGTGTTTGTCATTGTCGGCGGCCTCCCACGGCTTAATCCCCAGCGATAAGGCTAGGTCGCCAGGGCCAGCCCACACGCCATCGACTCCTTCGACCGCGAGGATCGCTTCAGCATTGTCGATCGCATCGATACTTTCTAGCTGGATCGCCACAAAAACCTCATCGTCGATCCACTGGGCATAGTCGTTGCCATACCGCCCAGCGCGACCCCAGCCAAACGAGCGCGTCCCACGCGGTGGGAGGCGGCAGGCATCGGCAGCCTGTTTCGCTAACTCTGGAGTATGGACCATTGGCACGATAATGCCCATCGCCCCTTCATCGAGCAGCCGCCCAATCATCGTATAGTCATTCCGCGCCACGCGAACGATGGGGGTAGCCGAACCGTGGGCCATCGCCATTAATGCCATAATCGTACTATCCGGCCCAAACGATCCGTGTTGATTATCAAGCAAAATCCAGTCAATCCCTGTTTGCGCTAATGCCTCGGCGGCCAGAGGCGAGCCAAGCCCCAGCGCATAGCCAAATGCTGGCTTCCCAGCTAACATCTTCTGCTTCGCGGTATTCGTCACTCGCGCCACCAGCCTGCTCCTTCCACTACCTGAAATCACAATGTCCTAGTTTTGCCCGAGCCCGCCAAACGCCAGGGCTTTCACTTTCAGCACAGCGTAGAGAACATTGAACCCCGGGGTTGGTACACCCAACGCCTGCCCCCGGCGTACGACGGTGCCAGTGAGGTACTCCAATTCCACCCGATTCTGTCGCTCATAATCAAACAGCATCGAGGTTTTTGCCCCTGCTGGTAGATTGATGATGAAGTCCATCGTCCGCTCGGTCGCGTCTGGGGCAAGGTTAATCCCCGTCGCTCGCCCCACCGCAACCGTCTCCTCGATCAGTTGCCGATAAAGCGCCAACCCCTCGGGAACCTCACGAATCCCCGCGACAGCCTCGCCAGTAGCAGCAGTGAGACTGGCGTGCGGCGCAATCATGATGAACTTCGTCCAGACCTCGCGCAGGGCGTCATCGCTGACAAAGACCTCAATCCCTGCCGCGCGGAAGGCGTCGGCAATCGCTGTGATGCGTGGCGTCGCTTCGCCAGAAATCTCGCCCATTTCTAACTTTGAGAATGGGGTATTTTGCACAATTACCCCAGGAGACCCAATCACGCAGTTAATCCGCGTCGTGCCTGCCAGAACATGACCGGGGCCAATCGCCGCTTCCAGTAAATCAACGCTATCAACCCCGTTCTGCAACGTCAGCACTGCCGTGTTGGGACCAACCGCAGGTGGCAAAAGCGCCGCCGCTGTCTCCGTATCAAATGCCTTCACGGTGAAAATAATCAAGTCAAAATCGGGGCCGCCAGCAGCTTCAGTGGGAGTCTCTACGGCCTGCGCAGGGTGGAGCAGATCGGTTTCATTGGTCACCAAACTCTGCAACGTCAGACCGCGCTCACGAATCGCCGCCAGGTGTGCGCCACGCGCCACAAAGGTAACATCATGCCCATGCTTCGCCAGCGACCACCCATAATAACCACCAAGGCCACCAGTGCCCATGACGAGTACACGCATCAGCGTCCTCCCCTGGTTCATCCCATTGCTGCCGTTGTGGTGCAGCACCAGGGGCATTATCGCGCAGATTACAAAATACTGTTAAACGATAACTTTGTACACTTGAAGCAACAAACGTCAACAATTACCCCCTGGTCAAGAGTGTACGTACATGCTATGATGGAGCGAACGATCACCTGGGGAGGGGTGATCGCGGTTTTGCCGCTTGTTGACTTGCCAGGTCAGGATATTGAGCCCTCACGCCGCCAGTGCTGGAGGAAAGATGGCGCGACGTGTCGCCCCCGAACGCTCGAATACCGCCCCACTTGATCTGCTCGCGCAGTATGAACTGCAAGAGAAGGTCGGTTGTGGTGATCACGCCTGCGTCTGGCGGGCGCGTGATCGCGTACTCAGTTTGCCAGTGGCGGTGAAGCTGCTGCACGATGAATATGGTGGTGATCAGTCGTTGATCACCCAGCGGTATCTTACCGCGCGGGCCGCAGCGAGCCTGGGCCATCCGAATATTGTCGCAATCTATGATCATGGGCAACACGCTGCCAGTGGTTTCATTACCAGCGCGCTGGTGCCTGGAAAGAATCTAGCAACGATTCTCGCGGAGCAAGGGCCACAACCTGAAGCACAGGTACTCCCATTAATCGCCCGTTTACTTGATGCGCTGGCCCTCACCCACCTGCACGGAATCGTGCATGGTGATCTGCACCTCGGCAATTTACTCTGCCCTGTAGACAGCACAATGCAAGTGATTATCACTGACTTTGGAATGGCCATCACCCACGATCCTGCCACGAGCGGTGCGGCATATCGCGCCCCAGAAACGGTCCCAGGGGCGCAACTTACTGGCACCGACGACCTTTATGCCGTTGGCGTCATCGCCTATGAGTTACTTACTGGCGTACGCCCAACGCAAGATGGCCTGCAACGCCGCCCCGCCGAAATCAGTCGCCCGCTCTTTGCTGTCCTCGCGCGGGCACTCGCGCCCGAACTTACAGCACGCTACCAGACAGCGGCAGCCTTTCACGAAGCCCTCTTGCAAACGACTGGCGCAACCTTGCCTGCGCCAGCAGTTGCCACCCCCCAAGGGCCATTAGCAACGGCAGTGCGCGTCAATAAGCAGACGACTTCATCAGGGCGTTTCCTGCAACGGCACCCCTATCGCGTGGCAGTAATCGTCGCTGGCACAATCCTGGTTGGGGGCCTGGCAGGAGGTTGGGCCTTGCTCGACCGCCCCAATCCCGCTGCCATGCCAACACCAGTTGTGACTCAAGAGATACCAGCACCAGCAAACGAGGAAACACCACAGGCGGCGATTCCGCCAACGAGTGTTGCCACCACCCCAACTGTAGGCGCAGTAGCAACTACTGGGCCGGATCAGCCGGCACCAACAGCAACACTCAGCACCCAGGCAGCGGCCCTGGCGCCCAATGCCAGCCCGCCAGCAGCCTCGCCACCACCATTAGCCATGGCCCCAACGCCAACCGTGGATCCGCAGCCAGCCCCGAAGGTGACGACTACGCCACGCATCGTTACCACCAATAATGGCACCGGCGGCACGGTGCGGGTAGGGTTAGAAAATTTCAGCCCCTATCTGCTCCAGGGGGCCTATCAGCCCGCTGATGTGCGGATCCAGAATCAGGCGCAGGTTGCTCTCTATGGCGCAGGCAGCGGTTATAACGTTGGGATTCTCACCTTTGAGGTGGTAGCACCAGCGCCGCAAGGCCGATTAACGCTGATCCTCAAAGGACTTGACGACGAAACTGAGGGCCGCAACACGATGCAGATCCTCTTAAATGGCTACACCTTACTGAGCGGCCCAAGCGAACTAGCCAACCGCTCCAAAACGGGGATGAGCACCTACCAGAGTACTGGTTTCTGGAGCCAGATGCTGATCGATGTCCCAGCCGGGCTGTTGCAGGAAGGAACCAACACCCTCGTCATCCGTAACCTTACCCCTGGTACAGAACTCGCGGCGCCGTACATCTTAATCAATAACATTGAGTTTGCCAGCGAGAAGCCCTGATCGCCCCGATTGCAGATCAAGAGGCCACACGCGTATGTGTGCGGCCTCTTGATCTTGATCTGCCCCTATCCTTTAACTGCCCCTGCAGCCAACCCTGCTACGATATACCGCTGGGCAAAGAAGTAGAGCAAAAGGACGGGGATGCTCATCATCACGCCGCCAGCCATAATCATGCCCCAGAGAAAGACATCGCCAAAGATCAGCTTCGTCAGCCCTGGAGACAGGGTAAACTTATCGCTATCACTCAACAGCGTAAAGGCATACAGGTATTCATTCCACGAGAGGGTAAAGGCGTAGACTGATGCGGCAGCGATTCCCGGCGTGGCGAGCGGCATGACCACCCGCACCATACTCTGAAAGCGGGTAGCCCCATCGACCATTGCTGCATCTTCCAGTTCCATCGGGATATTGAGGAAGTACGCTTTCAACAGCCAGACACAGAACGGAATCGTAAAGGTGAGATAGACCGCAATCAGACCGAAGAAATTATCGAGCAGCCGCAGATCACTGAGCAAGATATAGATCGGGATGAAGAGTAATGTTGAGGGGAAAAGATAGACCAGGAAGACCGCATTGGACAGGCCACGCCGACCAGGGTAGCGCAAGCGTGACAGGCTATATGCGGCAAACGTAGAGAAGGTCACACTCAGAATTGTGCTGCAAACAGAGACCAGGAAGGTATTGCGTAGCCAGGCCAGGAACGGATACTGTCGCAGGAGATCTTGAAACGCTTTCAGCGTGAGATCGAGCGAAAAGAGTGTTGGCTTCGCTCCGAAACTCAGCGTGGGGGGATGGAACGCAGTAATGCCCATAAAATAGACCGGGAAGAGGGCGATCAGTAATACCAGCGCCAGGATGGCCCAGCCAATAACGCGCACAATCGTGCGTTGCAGGCGATACCCCACACGCGGCGGCGTTTGCTGCGGTAGCGCAGTCATACATTATCCTCTCGCCGATTGACAAACCGGCCTAACAACATGATCAGGATCACCAGAATCGGCAGCATCATTACGGACACGGCAACGCCCTTCCCAAGCTCATAACCGGGAATCGCAATTTTGTAGGTAAGGGTTGCCAGGACATCAGTCGCGTTTCCTGGCCCTCCTTTCGTCAGCACCCAGATAATCGAAAAGTCGTTGAACGTCAGGATCGTGGAGAACAGCGTCACAACCGCAATGGTCGGCATCAGGCTCGGCACCGTGACATACCAGAACCGCGCCCAAACCCCAGCACCATCGACCTTCGCTGCGTCATACTGATCTTGTGGCACCGCCTGTAGTCCAGCCAGCAACGTGATCACAAAGAACGGGAAGCCACGCCAGACATTCACCGCAATCACCGAACCCATCGCCTTACCAGGATCAGCCAGCCAAAGCATCGGGCCTTCTTTGATATTGGTTTCATTCAGTAGATAATTCAGCACGCCAGCAGTGTCGTTATACATCCACTTCCAGACCAAGACCGACACGAGCGTGGGCATGGCATACGGCAGCAAGATGATCGACCGCCAGAGGTTCCGCAACGGCAGGGCTTCGTTGAGAATTAGCGCGATCGTCAGGCCAATGACCAGCTTAATCGCCACTGATCCCCCGGTGAAAACCAGCGCATTTTTCACTGCCAGCCAGAAACGCTGATCGTGCAACAGCGTGTCATAGTTCTGTAACCCCACCCAGGGAGCAATCGGCTGACCCAGCAACTTTTTGTGGAAACTGAGCCAGAGGGCCCGCACAAAGGGATAGCCAATCAGCACCAAGATCAGCACTGCTGTTGGGGCAAGCAGCCCATAGCCAAGCCACGCATCGCCCAGCTTCAAGCGCGAAGGGCGTTTGTTGGCGGCAACCGTCTGTGCCCGCGTTACCGAGGAGCTTGCCATGACACCTTCCAGTCGCAGCGCTTACTTCTTGAACTTCTCTTTGGCCGCCGCTGCGGCAGCCGCCAGCCCTTTCAGCGCTTCTTGTGGGGTTTGATTCTGAACCACAATCGCCTGAAGCAGATCGCCCGTGGCCTTCACCGCAATATCATCTAGGATCGGTGTCAGGCCAGTATCCGCATTGGCGGGCAAGGTCCACGGCACAATATTCTCAACAATCTGCTTGTTCCACTGATCATTCGTGAAGAACGGAATCGTCAGATAGTTCTTCAAGATCGGGAACCAGTATGATCCGGCCTTCTCTAGCTGCGTGGGATAGCGATCTGGAGCCAGGATCGTTTTGGCGATCTGCTTCGACTCATCAATCGCCTGCCCCTTCTTATTGATAATCAACGATGCGCTACCAGCAACCTGCACGTAGGAGCCAGCTTTTACCGCTGAGGGGAAGGCTTGGAGAAACGTCTTGTTCAGCAAGTCTTTATTATCCTTGCGCATCGACAACACGATGCTGCCAGGATTACACACTGCCGCGACCTGCTGACTCAACCAGGCTTCGTTATTGCCAGAGGCCTGCTGCTGCACCACCCCAGGAGGCATCATTTTATTCTTGAAGAGATCGGTATAGGCGGTCACGCCCTTCAAGTTCTCTGGCGTGTCAATCGTGGGATTGCCGCTCTTATCAAAGAGCTTGCCCCAAACATCCACATAAATTGCAAGCAATTGCCCGTCCAGTCGGCCTCAGTCATTTGCCCATCAAAGGCAAAGAACCCTTTATCGGCCTTGTTCACCTTCGTAAAGGCATCCAGCATCTGATCCCAGGAAGCCAGTGGTAGCTTCACCCCTGCCCCCTCAAAAATGTCTTGCCGCAGATGGAGAAACCAGGGCTCGTTATTCATCGGAATGGCGATCCGCTTCCCATCGACCGTTGACGCGGGATCAGCGAGATCGAGCCAGCCGCCACCAGTCTTGCCAACCTCATCAAAGAG
>JBDHWF010000031.1:0-32522 GCA_039810045.1 Chloroflexia bacterium | reverse complement strand
AACCTTGCGAACTCCTTGCTGGGGGTTATCCTGGCGGAGGCAGGTGGTGCACACGTCGTTGACATTTTGCTCTTTGCTGGCTTTTTCAGTCAGTTGCCAAAAGAATTAGAGGAGGCGGCCATTGTCGATGGCGCAGGTTTCCTGCGGATCTTCTGGCAAATTATGCTGCCCCTCTCTACACCCGTGATTGCCACGACAATTATTCTGCAATTCATGCACAGCTGGAACGATTTCCTCCTGCCCCTGGTTCTGACGCTCTCGCGGCCAGAGCTTCGTACCCTGGCGATCGGGATCTACGCCTTCCAGGGCGAATTCTTCACCGACTGGAGCGGGATGGCCGCAGCGGCCACCATCAGCCTGATGCCCATTATCCTGGTCTTCCTTTTCCTCCAACGGTATTTCATTCAGGGCATTGCCGGGGCAGTGAAACAATAGCGAAGCTACTAGGCAATGCCATCTGTTGCTTTGTACTCGCGTCAGTATAGGAGGGACAACCCGATCTGATGAAGCAGCCGAATATTTTGCTATTTGTCAGCGACCAACAACAGTGGCAGACCATCGGGGAGCGCAGTCCGGCCCGCTCTCCACACCTTAATCGCCTTGCCGCAGCAGGAATGCAGTTTGAGCGACCATATGCAACAGTCGCCCTCTGTTGCCCTTCCCGGGCCGCGCTGATTTCCGGCCAATATCCCTGGCATAACGGCGTCTTGAATCAGATACATGTACCCGAACGCACCCGTCGTGATATGTTTCCAGCAGTACAAACCTATTCTCAACGACTCCATGATGCTGGTTATCGCCTTGGCTACAGTGGGAAATGGCACGCATCCTGGGATCGGACACCGCTCGACTTCGGCTTCCATGATATCCAGGCACCTACTGGCTACAACCCCGCGACCCTGGCCCCGCTCAACCTCACCATGAAGCAGCGCGAGAATACGGGGTCGCAGCTCGACGTTGAATGCACGGTCACCTGGCCCGGAGACAAACCAACCACGTTCTATGGAATCGACCAAGGCCCGGTAGAGGCAACTGGGGCGTACCGCGCCACCAGCGCAGGGATCGCCCTCTTTGAGGGGTATGCCCGTGACTATCCAGACCAGCCCTGGTTTGTCACGATCAACGTGGTGGAACCACACGATCCATACCTGCCCCTGGCCGAATACGCAGCGCACTATGATCCAGCCACGGTTGAACTGCCCGCAAGTTGGGCCGACAGTTTTGCAAACAAGCCAAATATGAATCGGCGCGATGCGGGAATGTGGGCTGGCCTCAGTGAAGACCAGGTACGCACAGCGATTGCCCGCTACTGGGCGTATTGCGAGCAGGTCGATGCCGAGGTGGGCCGCGTCATGGCAGCCCTAGAACGGACGGGGCAAGCCGAGAACACCGTAGTGGTGTTCACCAGCGATCACGGCGATATGGCTGGCGCACACCGCCAGTTCATCAAAGGCTGGCAACCTTATGAGGAAACGTACCGGGTGCCGCTCGTGATTCGCTGGCCGGGCACCGTTGCCCCCGGCAGCGTCTGTCATCGGCTGGTCCAATTACACGACCTAGCCCACACCTTCGTCGCGATCGCCGGGGGTGAACCAATCACCCCTGCTGATGGTCGGTCGCTCGTGCCTCTCCTGCGTGACCCCAATTGCGAGTGGGCCGATGACAACGCTTTCTGTTGCTACTACGGTGGTGAATTTCTCTACACCCAACGAATGGTGATTACCCAGACGCACAAATATGTGTTCAATGGGTTTGACTTCGACGAACTCTATGATCTGGTCGCCGACCCAGGCGAAATCGACAACCAGATTGATAACCCTGCCTATACCACCGTGCGCGACGAGTTGCAACGCCTCCTCTGGCAGCGGATGGAACAGCACGAAGACCCCTACGCCCAGAATCGATACGGTGCGCCGCGCTATTTGCCACGACCAATTGCCCACTGACGACAGACGATTCTCGATAATGGAGGAATGATGGCAGCAGACAAACGTCCCAACGTTGTGGTCTTTTTCACTGATCAGCAACGTTGGGACAGCACTGGACTCGGCGGCAATCCGCTCGATCTGACACCGAACTTTGACCGCGTGGCCCGTGCTGGCACGCATATCGCGCGCTCATTCACCTGTCAGCCTGTCTGTGCCCCCGCTCGTTCATCGCTGCAAACGGGCCTCTATGCCACCAATACCGGAGTCTGGCGCAACGGGATCGCCCTTGACCCAGCCCTCCCAACGCTAGCGACTCACTTTAACGCGGCTGGCTACAGCACTGGGTATATTGGTAAATGGCATCTGGCAAACGAGGAACCAGTCACCGCAACCCGGCGTGGCGGCTACCAATACTGGCTCGGAGCCAATGCCCTGGAAATGACTTCGGATGCCTATGACGCCAGAATGTACGATGGCGAGAATCAGCCAGTGAAACTTCCAGGTTATCGGGTAGACGCGCAGACGGACGCCGCAATCCGCTACATTGACGAACACGCGCACGCTGATCAGCCTTTCTTCCTCTTTCTCTCCTACCTTGAACCACACCACCAGAACCACCGCGACGACTACCCCGCACCCACTGGCTACCGTGAACGGTATACAGGCCGCTGGACACCGCCAGACCTCGCCGCTCTTGGCGGTACAGCGCAGCGCGATCTTGGGGGCTATTGGGGGATGGTGAAGCGGCTGGATGAAGCGTTTGGGCGTTTGCTCGATACCCTCACCAGTCTCAACCTGCGCGAAAACACGATTGTGCTTTTTACCTCCGACCACGGTTGCCACTTCAAAACTCGCAACGCCGAATATAAGCGTTCCTGCCACGAAAGTTCGGTTCGGGTGCCAACTGCGCTCAGTGGCCCAGGATTCGACGGCGGCGGCGAGGTGCATGAACTGGTCAGCCTGATCGACCTTCCGCCTACCCTGCTTGATGCGGCGGGATTGCCAGTTCCCGCAGAGATGGAAGGTCGCTCAATTCTGCCACTGCTGCGTGGTGAACGCGAAGGATGGCCAAGCGATGTCTTTATCCAGATTAGTGAGAGCCACGTTGGGCGTGCCGTACGCACCCAACGCTGGAAGTACAGTGTGACCGCACTAGACAGCGATGGGGGGAAGGAATCCAAATCCGATAATTATGTCGAGGAATTCCTCTATGATCTGCAATCCGACCCCTACGAATTAATGAATCTCGCTGGGCTGGTGTCGCACCGCGCAGTCGCTGATCGTCTGCGCGAACGACTGCTGGCGCGGATGGCTGAGGCGGGTGAAGCGGCCCCCACGATTGAGGCGGCACAGGAGCGACCGGGTGGGCAGCGGCGCGTGAGTGCCGCGGAAGTTGAAAGCTAGTCGTCTACCGCTAAAGGGACTGAAATGCGCCGACCGAATATCCTCTTGCTCCTCACTGATCAACAACGCTGGGATGCGCTCGGCGTCAATGGTAATCAGGATATTCAGACGCCAAACCTGGATCGACTCGCTGCTGAAGGGGTCAATTTCAATCACTGCTTTGTCCAAAATCCAGTCTGCATGCCCAGTCGCGCCAGCCTGCTCACCGGGCAATATCCTGGCACACTCGCGATCACCCACATGGGTGTACCAGTGCCACCAGAAACCGCCACGTTGCCCCGCCTCCTACGGAATGGTGGGTATCGCTCAGCAAATATTGGCAAGCTCCATTTTCTGCCGCACGCCAACCGCGATCACCGCACGGTTCACCCTGACTACGGCTTTGACGTGCTGGAAATCGCCGATGAGCCAGGCCCATACGACGATGCCTATCGCGCCTGGGTCCGCCGGATCGCCCCGGATCAACTCGACCTGATCAGCCTGGGATTGCCGCCAAATGCGGCGATCTGGCAGCAAACGATGCGCGAAACAAACGCGATCGCGCACCCAGCGGAACGATTCCCCAAGGCCGCACTGGCGTTTCGGGGCCGCAGCGACCTGACCCATACAGCCTTTGTGGCTGAACAAACCCGCAGCTTTATTGAGGCACAGCAGGGCACACCCTGGTTGTGTATCGCTGGCTTCTACTCGCCACACAGTCCTTGGGTGGCCCCCCAAGAGTTTCTGGATCGCTATGATCCAGCCACCTTCCGTCTGCCAACCTTCCCACCAGCAGTTGAAGCACAGCGCGGTACGAAGGAAAATGCGGCTGCCCATGACTCACTCGCCCCAGCAACTGCCTCCGATGACGAATTGCGGGCGGCGCGACATGGCTACTATGCGATGATCAGTGAAGTTGACCACCACGTTGGGCGCATATTACAAACCGTTGCCGATATGGGACAGGCAGACGACACGCTCGTGATCTTCACCGCCGACCACGGCGACTGGCTCGGTGAACACCTCCGCTACGGTAAAGGCTACCCTGGCGATGATGCGGTTAGCCGAGTGCCGCTGATTATTCGTTGGCCTGGGGGGCAGCAACACCCCAATCGCACCAGCGAGGCCATTGTTGAACTGATCGATCTGGTGCCAACAATGCTTGAGTGTGCAGCCCTGCCCGTGCCACCACATTTGCAGGGGCAATCGCTGACAGGGTTACTCGCCGATACCGACGATAGCAGCAATCACGATACCGCCTTGATGGAACATCGTGGCTGGAAGACGTTGCGGACAGCGCAGTTTCGCTATCTGATCGAAGCCGATGGCCGCGAATCACTCTTTGACCTCGCCAACGACCCCGGTGAATATCAGAATGTGGCCGCAGAGCCAGCCTACACAGCGACAGTCGCGGCCCTACGGCATCAGTTGCTACAACGGCTACTCCAGCGTGAGCGGCCACTGCCCCGAACCTGGACGTACTGAAAGGAGATGCCAGATGAGTACTGGATCACGGCACACCCCCTGGCCGCTTGGTTGTCAGGCCCGGCCCTGGTTGCAAACGCTGGGGCGCGACACAATTGGCGAACGCCTACCCGAAGTGATGAAAGCGATTGCTGACTGCGGCTTCAGGGGCTTCGAGACTGCGATTGACGTTCTGCCGCTTACCGACCCAGAAGCGTTTGCGGCGGCACGCAAAGCGGCAGGTGGAATCACCCTGGCAGGTGCACACGCAGGCGGCAAATGGTGGTCAGCAGACAGCGCCGCGACTATTCCCACCTTATTGAGCCGCGTCTCGCAATTACCCGCGCTCGGTTGTGAGCGCGTGGTCGTGAGTATGGGCCCGCCGGATGGTGGCTTCGACACCGCGCTGATTCAGGCGGCAGTGGAGAATTTGCGGCAATTTGGTCAGGGTTGCCGCGAACACGGCGTCGCACTGACCTTTCATAACCATGCTGCTGAACTGGCGCATAACGCCCAATTCTTTGATACGCTGGTGGAACAGTGTACGCCAGAGGAAGTCGGGCTGGGAACTGACCTTGGCTGGGTCGCCTTTGCGGGCACTGATCCAGTGGACTTTATCAAGCGTTATGCCTCACACCTCGCCTATTTGCACGTTCGTGACCTCACCACCGAGGCTGGCGTAAAGCGGTTTACCGAAGTTGGGCGCGGCGATTTTGACTATAGCGCGATCTTCACTGCGCTACAGGCTATTGGTTATCAGGGCTGGCTGACGGCTGAATCTGAGTTTAACGATCACTGGGGTGGCCTGACCGAGCCTGCGGCAACCGCCTCGGCTCAGTTTGCTGGACTTACTACAGCACTCGCCAACTGGAGCAACGGGTAATGATTAAGCGTCAGCAGCAACCCGGAAGCCCATATTTCCAGTAGAACTATCGGGCGTATTGCTGCTGCGGGCCGCAACACGATAGCGATTACAGTAGGAGCGATGGCAGAGATAGGAGCCGCCGCGTACCACCCGAGCTGTGCCAGTCGGCGGTCCAATCGGGTTATCAGGCGAGGCTGTCTGGTGCCAATCGGCACTGAACCAGTCGGCGCACCACTCCCAGACATTCCCGGCGACGTTGTACAAACCATAGCCGTTGGGGGGGAAGGCGTTGACCGGGGCGGTACCAAGATAGCCATCAGCCAGGGTATTCCGCTGTGGAAATTCCCCTTGCCAGATATTGCAGCGGTGCTTACCGCCTGGGGTCAGGTCATCGCCCCAGGCATATCGCTTGCCAACCAGCCCGCCACGCGCGCCAACCTCCCATTCAGCCTCCGTGGGCAGGCGCACTCCCGCCCACTGACAGTAGGCCAGCGCATCATCCCAGGCAACGTGAATCACAGGATGATCGGCACGACCTTTAGTCGTCGAACCTGGTCCTTCAGGCGCGTGCCAGTTGGCCCCTGGTATACCTAACCACCAGGGCGCACCACCAGCAATACCACTGGCCGCCCGCCGCCGTGCTGGCGGTACCAGCAGGTGAAAGACAAATGACCACCCTTCCTGCTCGGCCACAGTGACATAGCCAGTCGCAGCCACAAACGCAGCAAATTGCTGATTCGTTACCGCATACTGCGCCAGTTGAAAAGAGCGAACCTGCACTAAGCGGGTCGGGCCTTCACCATCGGCAAAAAAGCCTTCGTGATCATTGGTGCCAAGCAGGTACTCCCCAGCGGGAATCACCACCAGATGATGATCAATGCCCTCAGCGGTAGCAGCGATCGGAACGCGCTGACTCGCAGCGGTATCGATCTGGGCTGCTGTACCATGATCCCCCCGACCGGGAGTGCAGCAGTGCTGATTTTCACGATCATGCTGAGACATTGATCCCCTCTACCATACTGGCTAACTCGTCGCACGGCGATACAACTCAGACAGCGAGCAAAAGCTTAGCACAAGTAGACTTAGGGGCCTTTGCGCTGCCAGCGTCCTTCCAGACGATCCCGCGGCGACCAACCGAGCAACCGTTTTGCCTTCTCATTGCTGAAACGACCATTCGGCACATCTGCCGCAATCTGCATGATCTCGAACGGGCGAGGAAACGACTCCACAACAACCGCCTGCCGCATCGCCTGCCCTGCATCACGCCAGGAGATCAGCATCTGGTAGTCGCCAACTGGGCCTGCATACGGCTCATCGGGATTAATAAAGCGTGAAAACAGGAGGGTGGGTACTTCCAGATCGTACTCCTCGGCAAAGATGCGGCATATTTCCTGCCCCAGAAATTTCGACATGAAATAGAGACTGATCCCAGGCCGAATTGGGGCGTCTTCGGTCAGCCCGAAATTATCACGGTAGCCAACAGGCGCGCCGATCAGTTGTCGTGGGCCAGTTTGGACTACCCGCCGAATACCCACAGCCACTGCCGCCTGCATCACATTATACGCACCAAGTGTATTGACCTGGAACGACAGAATGGGGTGATCACGGACGACCGTACTGTTAATGAGGGCGTCAGCATGCTGCGCCTCCGCTAGCACCTGTTCTGGATCAGTTACGTCGATCACTTTCACTTCATGCGGTGGGCCGAGTGAAACTGGTAATGGCGCACCGGGCCACTGCGGCGGTTTGGCAGCAATCGCCTCAAATGTCCAGCGGTCACTGAGCAATAACTGGTGGTCGGGAATCAGCGCAGCAGCAGTCACCACCCCAAGTGGGCCACCCGCCCCAAAGATCGCCACTCGTCTCCGATCGCCACGTCCTGCTGTGCGCGGTTTTTTCACTGGCAGCGCCTCACGATCAGCCAGAATTGCACCACTGGTGAGATCGTACTGTGGGCTGTAGTTGAGTGGCGGCTTTCCCGCTAACTCCAGCGGAAACCGCGTAGCCGCGCCACCGCCAGGAATGTGGAAGACCTGCCACCCTTGTGGGCCGTTTGGTAACGGGCCAGGGAGAGCCAACGTCGCCTCGATAGCCGCCAGCGCGTCATTGATATGGAGCCAGCGCGCATCAGTTGCCCCTGACCCAAGGAGATGATCATCACCGACTTCACCAAGGCGCAACGCTGTCGCTCGCACTGGCAATACGCGCGCCGCCTCACGGACGACCAATTCAGCGAGATACGGGGCAAGATCGGTAATCGCACTGGTGGGCCGAGGGGCCCAGTGTTCTGTCACCCACCAATCAACGGGGTATTGTTCAAAGATTCTTAAAGTGCTGAGCAGGACAAATCGCGCCTGCGGCGCAGCAGCCAACAGCAGATCATAGGTGCCACGGGTGGCGATATCGAGTTCAGCAAGCGCGGTGGCAGCCGTTGATTCAGCAACTGGATGGATGATCGCCTCAACTGTTGCCGCAGCAGTCATCGCCCGACTGCGATCATCAGGATCATCCAGATCAAAGCGCTCTACCGTGTGTCGTTGAGCCAGGCCACGCGCCACACGGTCGCCAAGCGACCCGCTCTTTCCAGTAATGAGAATTCGCATCCAGCCTCATTGAACCTAATAGGGAAGCGGCTACGCAGTTACCGACGGTAGCGCAAAGCGTGTGCCTACAGTGAGCAGGGCCAATCGCGCTGTAACCGCCTCTGCGCGACAGGCATCGAGAAAATCCTGGGGGTCGGCAGTGTTGGTCGGGATAACGCCGTAGTGCATCGGAATTGCCCACTGTGGCTGCACAGCGGCAACCAGTTGGGCCGCCTCTGCCGCCGTCATATTACCACCGCGACCATTGATCGGTACCAGTAGTAGATCGGGGCGCAGATTACTCACTGCGGCGACAAGCTCCGGCGTATACTCAGAATCACCAACATGGTAGATTCGCGCACCAAAGCCTTCCAAAATCACCCCAATGGCATCCTCGCGTTCTCCAGAACGATGTTTAGCATACATCGCAGTAATCGTCAGACCCGCGATCTCCTGCGTTTCGCCTTGATCGATCCTGGTGAAGCGCTCCAGTGGCAGATTCATCGCCTGCCAATGTTCGCGACAGGAGGTTGGCCCTGCAAAGCGAGTGGTGGGAGCTTCAGCCATTGGGCGCAACGTCACTTCGTCAAAGTGATCGCCATGATCATGGGTCGTGATCACCAGATCAGCCCCAACCTCCCACGGGGCAAGGGGGATCGGCAACAGCCGCGCTCGTGTTCCACCCGCCTTCATTGCGTGCGAGAGGTACGGATCAATGCACACTGTTGGGCCCTCTGGATACATGATACGGTACCCTGATTGCCCCAGCCAATCGATTTGAATCGCCATCGTTGCTCCCACCTAGCGCCTGCGCCAACTGGTCAAATAGGGGCATCAACCACGGTAGGTAAAGGCTGCTTCCAGTTCAGGCCAGTTGGCATCCCGTTCGCGCCGATCCTGGTCATCGTAGGGTCGTTGGGCAGCGCGGGTACGGGCGCAGCGAATGACACCGCGCTTGACAAGGACTTCCTTTTGCGGCCCTGCGTTTTGAATCAGCGGCATCAGGCGGCGGTGTAATCCTTCGGCTTCCGCCCTGGCCCCACTGTCGTAGAGATCCCACATCTGTACCAGAAGATCAGTAAACTGTGATCCAGGCATATTACCAGCAGCCCCGCGCCGCAGTTCGGTGAACATATGCAGTCCACCATGCCCACCAAAGAAGCCCCAAATCTTTGGCTCATGCAGTTTCGCTAATGTGCCAATATTGTGGTGTGCTGGTGGCACTTCTTCCTTGATAAAGTGGACGTGTTCTACCTCACGGACGATCCGCAGCAGTAAGGCATGGTTGATCGGCTTCCATTCGCCCGCATTCTGGATAAAGATCGGCACCGAGACGACCTTACTGATCGCTTCAAAATAGCGCAAAATGTCGTCGTCGCTATAGCGCTGCACATACGGCGGCATCGCCAGTACTGCATCAGCCCCAGCCTCCTCTGCCGCCCGCGCAAAAGCCACCGCAGATTGCGTGCAAACCCCAGAGACGCCGATCACCACCGGACAACGACCAGCGACCTGGTTGACGACAATTGGCGTCAGCATCAGACGCTCGGCCTCCGATAGCGTAAAGAACTCAGAAACCATCGCCGGATAGAGGATCCCGTGTGCCTGACAGTCCACCGTGAAATCAAGCAGGTTTCGCAAGCTATCGAGGTCTAACTCAGCCTGTTCATCAAATGGCGTGGACGGAATTGCGAAGATCCCCCGCCAGTCTCGTGGTTGCACCTGATTACGTGCCACAACCATCGTCACTCTCCCTCGGCAGTTTCTATAGTTCTGTCAGTGCAGCAGCGTTGCCCCACACCAATCACCCCTTACCGCTCAGTGATCAGCGACCGTGATACGACTGTCGCATTTATGGCAGCGGGTGGGCAGCGACAGTTACAGGATCAAGGGTGACGCCCAGCCCCGGCCCTTGCGCCACCACCAACGCACCATCGACGATCTGTTCAGCAGGGTCGAGCAGTGAGGTCCGCCAGGGGACTTCCCCCCACGCATATTCCAACGAACGCAGCGCTGGCATCGCTGCGGCGGCCTGGGCGCTGGCGGCCATCGCCACCGGGCCGCTGGGATTGTGCGGCGCAACGGCGACCCCGCGTGCGCTAGCAACTGCAGCAAGGGACATCAAGCCACTGATCCCGCCACAATGCTTCACATCGGGCATGATCACATCCCAGATGCCCTCAACCAGATAGGGCCAGAATCCCTCGATCCCCCACAATGCTTCCCCACCGATCAGTTCAAGGTTGGCGACCAGCGGGCGCAAGCGCGCGAGCGCTTCGCGATCTTGGGTCGGTACTGGCTCCTCGAACCAGGTGACACCGAGCCGCTGCAACTCTTTCGCGACAACCAAGGCGGTGGGAATATCGAAATTACTGTGGCAATCGATCAGGAGATCGGGCTCATTGCCAATCGCCTCACGCATCGCCGCCACACAGTCGAGGCCATGGCGCACCCGCGCCTGTTGGTCGCGCTCCCGGATGCGCCGCCGATCAATCCCGTCGAACGGCGCAGCCTTCACTGCCTTAAACCCTTCGGCGACGGCGGCAGCGGCATTCGTGGCAAAACCTTCAGGGGTTCGCTCTCGCGTGCCGCGATTGATATTGGCATAGAGGGGGATTCGCTGGCGAGTTGGCCCACCCAGCAGGCGGTAGACAGGCAAGCCTGCTGCTTTTCCGGCAATGTCCCAAAGGGCTTGCTCACAGGCTGAGATCGCAGTTCGTCCGGCGAAACTCTGCGTCAGGGGCCGTAGCGCGGCAATCGTGTCAATAACGGCCTGGGGATCGCGATCGCGCAGCAGCGGTAGACATTGTTCGCGCAAAATCGTGGCAGTGATCTGATCACGATTCGGGCCACCGCCACTTTGCGAGGCTTCACCCAAGCCAACCAGCCCTTCGTCAGTTTCGATTCTGACGAAGAGCCAGTCGCCGCGATGGTTCACCCGAACACTGACTGTTTCCAGGTTCAGGATACGCATCCACTCAATTCCTTACTACAACGCCTTATAGTCGGCGTCAGTATAATCTTTCGTGGGGTCCCAGTTGGCGAATTTCCAGTCGTCACGCGAGACTTTCGCGCCCTTCGCCTGCGCCGCCTTGATCGCCCGCTCCAGCTCTGCCTCCGAACGGTCTTGCAGGTCTTTCAGTGCTGCTTTCGGATCTTTCAGTTGGCCGGTAAACAGACCCTGAACTGTCTGACCAAGATCTGGCGTAACCCGTTTCTGTTCAAGATAAACGGCGGAGATGTCTGGATTCCGTACTACTGGGGTTGGGGCAATCCGCATCTCCTCATCAAAGATGGCGTATGCCTGCTGTTCGCGCTTGCCCAACGCAATCAGATCACTGGCCTTCAGCATAATCGGGGGCGGGAAACCGCCAGTAATGGCGACCAACGCCTTCTGATTTTCGATACTGGCAATATTGGCGAAAATATCACCAAGCACTTCTGGCTGCTTGGTCTTGGCATAGGCCCAGGCCATCGTTGTCGCCCCAGGGTCACGATAGAGAAAGCCCTTCCGACCACCCGTTGGCACTGGCACCGTCCCCACCCCAAAGTCGAACTTAGGAACGTCGACCTGCCATTGCGGGATATTGAATGCCCCCTGAATAATCAGACCGGCAACACCCTGCGAGAACTGGTCACGCGCTTGTGGGCCACCAAGTGAGAGCGACCCTGGGAAAACACTGCCATCCGCCTTCATTGCCAACAGCAAATCGACAGCACCCAGCATCTCATCGGTTGTGTAATTAAATTGACCATCTTTCCAGGTGATAAACCCACCAGCATTGGTCGTGCCAGCTGGCACACCAGCGAGTTGGGCGAGGTTAACGACGAAACCTTCCCATTGGTCGGCCTGCTGCCCGCCAATAATCATTCCATAGTATTTGCCCTTCCCTTGCTCAGTCACTTTCTTCGCTGCCGCCCGATATTCATCCCAGGTGATCGGCTTGGCTGAAGGATCGTAACCTGCCTGTTGCAGATAGGCAGTATTGAAGAGCGTCAGGTTACTCTGCTTGTTCGAGAGGTATGGCAGAGGATAGAGTTTACCCCCGAACATCGTGATCCCTTCGACCAGCACGCCCGGTGGATATTGCGTCTTCCACTGCGCGAAGTTCGGGATGAGATCGTCAAGCGCATGAACCCACCCCTCACGAACCATCTGCCCAGGCGTCACGGAGCTTGGCTGCATGAAGCAATCGTGGGCATTGCCGTTCTGAATCCCTAGCCCTACAAGCCTGTTGATATCAGCATTCGTAGCCTGCTCATAGGCAATGGTGATATTCGGGTGTGCCTTTTGGTATTCGGCGAAGAATGCCTGCTGGAACGTTGAGCGCGGGCTAGCGCTCCCATCAAGCCAGCGCAGCGTCACCTTCTCAGTGGGTAGCTTCGCACCAGTGTTTAAGATCGTGATTTTCGCCTCGCCAGCGCCCAGTGACGGAGTGGATGCCGCCCTGCTCGCCACGACACTTGGCGTAGCACCAGTAGCAGCGCGGGTAGCAGTACTCGCCGCGGCAGTCGGTGATGATGCTGGTGCCGCACTTGCGGCGGTAGATGGGGCGGCGCTGGGAGCGCTGGAAGCTGGAGTCGCACTACTCGTCCCAGCAGTGGGGGTAGCAGCAGTGCCGCCACAGGCCGCTAACGCGGCAGCAATTGCCGAAGCGGAAAGCCCAACGACGAAGGAACGCCGACCAATTGATTCAACCCCGCGGCGGGATTTGTGATCTGAATCGCTCACCTCTACCCCTCCTTCTGCCCCGTCCGCTTGACCAACGGTGCGGGTATTTGCCAAGTCGTGCCCTTGGTGGCATCAATGTCTCGGTTTCTGTAGAATACATTATGCAGAATATTTCGGCAAGATCGGAGGGAGGGCAAATGACCCACGAGGTCTTACCGAGCGTGACCGCACGCTCAAGTACTGCTGAAGCAATCTATCAGGCACTGCGTGAGGCCATTACCAATGGGGCGCTGGCCCCTGCTGCCCGCCTGCGTGAGCAACACCTGTCCCGCCATTTCGGGGTTTCTACTACCCCAGTGCGCGAAGCATTACTCCGGCTCAGTCGTGATGGATTGGTCGAGATTTACCAGAATCGCGGCGCAGTCGTTGCCAGCCTTGACCGACAGGGAATCGCCGATCTCTACGAAATTCGCGAAGTGCTGGAAGAACGCGCCGTTCGGCGGGCCGCCCTCGCCCCAACGCAGGATTTCAGCACCATCGACCAGCTTCTGGCGGAGATGGCACCAAGCCTGAACGACGCCGATCAGATCACCTTTAATCGGCTTGATGTTGACCTCCATCGCCAGATCAACCTCCTCAGTGGAAACGTTGCGCTGGCTGACCTCGCCGAACAGATCCAGCGGCGGATCCAGGTCGTTCGCGCCCGCTGTGCCATCCAGTTAGCCGGACGACCCGCGGTCTCGCACGCCCAGCACTTGGCATTGTTGCAAGCGATCCGCGAATGCGAGCCCGACCAAGCAGCCGCCCTGCTCCGCGAACATATTCGCTCAGTACGTGATGCTGTCCTGCACGTATTCACTGAAACAGCGCCTGACGACGCAGCTGCTTCGCGCTGATCAGTAGACGAGCATTCAGCAACACGCGCCACCTTTTGCTACACTTCGGACGATGGAAATCGACGCGAGTAGGGCAGAGGGGGATCAGGTGCGTATTGGCGTCGATGTTGGCGGCACGAATACCGATGCCGCCCTACTCAATGGGCGATCAGTCCTGGCAACGACCAAGCAACCAACCACGCCAGATGTCACAACAGGAATCACTGCTGCGCTACAGGCAGTCCTGGCGCAACGCCCAAATCCAACACAGGCAATCGATGCGATCATGATTGGCACCACGCACTTCACCAATGCGGTGGTCCAATGTCGCGATCTGGTGCCAACGATCGCCATCCGCATCGGCTTACCAGCCACTGCCAGCGTGCCACCATTAGAAGATTGGCCTGCTGACCTGCGCACTGCTATCGGCAACCACACCGCGATGATTCACGGTGGCTTCGAGTTTGATGGGCGAGCAATTGCCGCCACCAACGCAGCCGAACTTAACGATCTGATCGCCCGGATCACCCGTGAAGGGATCCAGGCGGCGGCGATCAGCGGCGTCTTTTCACCAACAAACCCGGATCAGGAGCGGTGGGCCGCCGACTATCTGCGCGAACGCCTCCCAGATCTCGACATTACCCTCTCGCACGAGATTGGGCGATTAGGGCTACTCGAACGCGAGAATGCCGCCGTTCTCAATGCCTGCCTCACCCCATTGGCACGGCACACAGTCGCGGCCTTTCGTACAGCAGTGGCCGCCCTGGGACTGCACTCATCCCCCAGACTATACCTGAGCCAGAACGATGGCACGCTGATGGACGCTGACTATGCCGCCCGCTATCCAGTCCTCACCTTCGCCTCTGGCCCAACCAACAGTATGCGCGGAGCCAGTTTTCTTTCAGGACATCGTGATGCCATTGTCCTTGATATTGGCGGCACAACAACCGATGCAGGAGTTTTGGTCGGGGGCTTCCCGCGGGAAGCGTCGTTTGAAGTCGCCATTGGCGGAGTTCGCACGAATTTTCGGATGCCCGATGTCGTCTCGATTGGCCTTGGCGGCGGGAGTATTCTTGCCCAGGAGGGCCACACCATCGGCCCGGAAAGTGTTGGCTTCCAACTGCGGGAACGGGCTCGTATCTTTGGTGGCGATACGCTGACGGCCACGGATATCGCCGTAGCGGCTGGCCTGCTTGACCTTGGCGACCAGCAACAACTCGCGGACATCGACCCAACACTAATTGCGAACACGCAGGCAACCATTCGCAGGCGTATTGCTGATCTGATCGACACGCTCAAGACGACTGCCGCGCCTGTTCCCGTGATTGTCGTTGGCGGTGGCGGTATCTTGATCGAAGAACCACTGCCAGGTGCCAGCCTAGTCGTGCGGCCAAACCACCACGATTGCGCCAACGCCATTGGTGCCGCGATTGCCCAGGTTAGCGGCGAATGCGACCGTATCTTCCCCATTGATGGGCGCGCCCACACCCGCGAAACCGCCCTCGCAACGGCCCGCACCGAGGCAATCGAACGGGCTACTGCTGCGGGGGCGAATCCCGACACCGTCGAGATCGTAGAGTTAGAGGAATTACCACTGGCGTATCTACCAAGTAATGCCTTACGTATCCGTGCCAAAGCTGTGGGTGATTTACATGAGCGAATGGCAAGCGCGAGTGCGTAGCTGATACGTGCAGTTCACGGTCACTGAATTAAAGAAAGAGGATGGTTAGGTGTGACAAACTATCAAGCACAAGCAACAGCCCTGCTCGCTGCACCAGCCGTTGCCCCCGGATTGGTTGCCCCGCGCTATGACGGCTGGGGGATTGCCAATGTTGCCCCAACGATCCTGCAAGCATTCGGTGTACCCACCGATCATCCCCCGCTTGATCCAGCAGTGCTGCCCCCAGCGATGCTTGAGGGAGTCAGGCGAATTGCCATCTTGATCGTTGATGCGTTTGGCTGGGAGCAACTCCATGCGGAGATGGCCCGCCAACCTGAAATGTACTTCCATCAACTGATCAAGCGCGATGGGGTGGCATTCAGCCCGCTCACCTCGGTATTTCCTTCAACGACAGTCAACGCCTTGACCACCGCAAATACCGGGGCACAGCCGCTGGAACACGGAATCCTAGGGTATACCCTCTGGCTGAAAGAGTTTGGGGCAGTCAGTGAAATGATCACCTTCGGCCCGTATGTCGCCCATAACTACTCCTATACCCAGGTGAACGTCGACCCGGTCGCTTTTCAGCCCTATCCTTCAATCTTCCAACGCACGCGCGAGGAAGCAGGTGTCGCTTCCTTCCTGGTCAATGCCGCAATCTTCCAGCGGTCGCCCCTCTCGCTGATGCAATCAACGGGGGCAACCTACGTCCCATACATCGGGCTGAGCGATGGCCTGACGCATATTCGCCGCCTGATCGAAACGCCCGGTGACGAGAAGATGTTAATCGGTGCGTATTATGGGCAACTTGACGCGATCTGCCACGCCTATGGCACAGGCACACCGCAACACGCAGCTGAAGTGGCCCAGATCGATCGGGCATTGCGCCAGGAGATCTTTGCGCCAATCGACCGCGATGACACGCTGTTCATCCTCTATGCTGATCACGGCCATATCAACTGTGATGACGAACACACGATTGATCTCTGCGAAGACGCTGCGCTCATCGCTGATCTCTTCGTCGCCCCAACGGGGGAAGGACGCGCCCGCTATCTCCATGTTCGGCATGGCCGCCTGGATGCTGTCGCCAGTCACCTACGTAAGCAGTACGGCGCATTTTCCACACTGCTCACCGCCGACGAAGCCATCGACCTGGGACTGTTCGGTACAGCGGCAGCATCGCCACAAGCCCGCGAGCGGATCGGCGATCTCGTGCTGATTCCCCACGAGAACTACTACTTCCATACCTACCCGCTGACTCCGCGCCATAAACCACTCACCATGATTGGGCGGCATGGCGGCCTCGCCCCAGCGGAGATGCTGGTACCATTCCTGGCTGTGCGCCTGGGGCAATCCTGATGAGGGCGAATATGCGCGTAATGCACGGTCGATTTGGCGCACAGCGGGTGGAGCAACCATATGTGGCGGGTTGATCACACAGCGGCGGAGCAAATCGCCATCGGCGCGGGGATTCTTGGCACAGGGGGCGGCGGAAACCCCTATATCGGCAAGATCCATCTCCAACGATTGTTGCGTGAGAGTGGCAACGCCCCCCTGATCGTCGCGCCAGAGGCTGTCCCGGATGATGCCCTGGTCGTCACGGTCGGCGGGATGGGTGCGCCCACGGTGGGTATTGAACGGCTGGCGCGTGGCGATGAATGGACCGTTGCGCTGCGCACATTAGAACAGCACCTGGGACGGCAGGCAGATTATCTTGTCCCTGGCGAAATCGGCGGAGCGAATGCTACCCGGCCACTAATCTGCGCGCTGCAAACCGGCCTCCCAGTCATCGATGGGGATGGGATGGGCCGCGCCTTCCCTGAACTACAGATGAAGACCTTTTCGATCTATGGCGTGAAGGCGACTCCCGCTGCACTCTGCGATGTGCGCCACAACACCGTCATCTTTCCCGATCTTCCCGACACCGGCACGTTGGAACGCTACGCCCGCGCCGTGACGGTACAGATGGGCGGGCACGCTGGTTACGCTTTCGTGCCGATGAGTGGCGCGGAGTTGAAACAGGCAGTCGTACCAATGACTGTCACCCTGGCCCGCAACCTCGGTGCAGCGATTCAACAAGCGCGGCGCGACCATCGCGACCCCATTACCGCAGCCCTGGCAGTGACCGGGGGCGAGGTGATATTCGCTGGCAAGATCACGGATGTAGAGCGACGAATGGCCGCTGGCTTTGCACGCGGCACCGTGCAAATCGACGGGTTGGGCCGCTGGCGGGAACGCAAGGTGCTGATCGATTTCCAGAATGAGAATCTGATTGCCCGCCAGATCGCCAGCGATCATCAGGAGCAGATTCTGGCAGTAGTGCCTGATCTGATCTGCATCGTCGATAGTCTCACCGCCGCACCGATCACAACGGAAGTGCTACGCTATGGCTTACGGGCCACGGTATTAGGGATCCCTGCCCCGGCACTCTTGCGTACAGCCAAAGCCCTGACCGTGATTGGCCCACAGGCTTTTGGCTACGCACTGGATTACAGACCGCTGGCTGGTGAATATGGCTCTGGCACAACCGCCGTTGATGAGCAGCAGAAGGAGGAACAATGACCCGCACACGGATCGACGCTGGACATATCATCGCCTACGACCAACAAGCAGGCGAACACCGTTATCTGCGCGACGGTGTGATCGTTATTGAGGACAATAACATTCTTCATGTCGGCAAGACCTACACAGGCGAAACCGACAAGCGCATTGATGCGGCAAAGCAAGTGGTCACACCAGGGTTTGTCAATGTCCACGCCCATCTGGCAGGTTCACCACTCGATAAGTCGTTTATCGAAGATCGCGGGCCACGCCAGTTTTATCTTTCGGGGCTCTTTGAAATGCTGCCCGCACGTGGCGCGGGCCAGGACGATGAAGCGACGCAAGCCTGCTTCGATTATTCAATGGTCGAATTGCTGCGCACTGGCACCACCACAATTCTGGAGATGGGGCCACTGCTCGAAGCCGCGATTCCCAGCGCTCTCGCCGCAGGAATCCGCCTCTACCTTGGCCCGGCAATCCGCGATGGTCGTTGGTTCACCGATAATGGCCGAACTGTCAGCTATAGCTGGGATGAACAGGCTGGGCTAGCAGGATTACAACGGGCGGTCGAGTTTATCGAACAGCATCATGGCACGCACGATGGCCTGATTAACGGCTTCCTCTCACCGATGCAGGTTGATACCTGTACTGAGGGATTTCTGCACCAGGTGCAAAAAGAAGCTGAGCGGCTGAAAGTACCCGTGCAGATCCACGTCAGTCAGTCAGTGAACGAGTTTCAGGAGATGGTTGCCCGCCATGGTCTGACTCCGATTGAATGGCTGGATAAGATTGGCTTCCTCACACCGAACGTCATCCTGGGCCACGCGATCATCATGGGCGGTGGCTCCTGGGCCAACTATCAGGCCGATGACCTGGGGATCATTGTCCGCAGCGGCGCTTCGGTCGCGCACTCCTGCTGGGTCTTTGCGCGGCGGGGCATTGCCATGGAATCGTTTGCGCGCTATCTCGCTGCGGGGGTGCCAATGGCGCTTGGTACCGACACTGCGCCCCAAAGTATGCTTGAAGCGATGAAATTCACGGCGGTTGTTTCGAAGATTGTGGATCGACAAACCGAGATTGCAACTGCCGCCGATGTCTTCAATGCGGCTACACTTGGTGGGGCCAGGGCTATTGGTCGCCCTGACCTGGGGCGAATTGCGGCGGGGGCCAAAGCCGATCTGCTCTTCTTTGATGCAGAAACGTTGTGGATGACACCGCTTCGTGATCCGATCAAGAATATCGTCTACTCAGCGCAGGCGCACGACCTCGCTGATGTCATGGTGAACGGTAAGATAGTGATGCAAGATCGCCGCGTCCTGGGGTTAGATGAGGCAGACCTCTGTCGGCGTTTACAGGCAGGTGGCGAACGGATGTGGCCAGCCATGGCCCAGGGCCATTGGAATGGTCTTGATGCCGATGCGCTTTCACCACAGTCGTTTCCAGCATGGCGCGAAGCGGAGTAGGGCAACGCGGGATCTGGACAATTGCGGAACACCACTTGCGATCGACAGAATGCGCTGGCCCATCGCCCCACGCGGTAGGTCAAGCAATGGAAATTACAGCACGACCGTTCAAGCACAGCACGATGCTGTGAGAACAAGAGGAGAATGGATTCTATCGGCGGTAACCTGCTACGTCTGGTGGCGATGCTTGGCCTGGTTTTGCTCAATGGGTTCTTCGTCGCCGCCGAATTTGCACTCGTTAGTGTGCGGCAAACGCGGATCGAACAACTGAGCAAAGAGGGAAGTGCGCGAGCGCGCCAGGTTGGGCGTGTGCTGGAACATCTCGATACGTATATCGCCGCGACCCAGTTGGGCATTACGATGGCCTCACTCGCCCTTGGTTTCGTGGCTGAGCCAGCAATTGCCGCGCTTCTGGAGCCAGTTTTTGAGCATATCCCGTTTCTGCACGGCCCAGGGGCGGTAATCAGTTCGCACACCATCGCCCTGATCATTGCTTTTGCCATTGCCACCGCGCTGCACATCGTCTTTGGCGAACTGGCCCCAAAGAGTATTGCCTTACAACGCCCAGAAGCAACCTCCCTCTGGGTCATCACACCGCTCAATATCTTTGAGCGCGTTTTTCGTTATCCAATCGCCTTCCTCAATGGGATCGGCAACGCCGTTGTGCGCCTGATCGGATTAGAACCGGCAGGCGGCCACGGCTCCGTACACTCGGTCGAAGAACTGGAACTGCTGGTTCATAGCTCACGGCAGGCGGGTTTGCTGGAAGAACAGCAGGAACAGATGGTCGCTGGCGTCTTCGACTTTGGGGAACACCGCGCCAGTCGCGTCATGACCCCACGAACTGAATTACACGCCGTAGCGACCACAATTTCGCTGGACGAACTGACGACCGAAGCCGCCGAAGGTGGGCATTCACGGTTAGTGGTCTTTGAAGGCGACCTGGATCATATCGCTGGTGTCGTTCATGCGAAAGATGTATTACGGACGATTGCTCGCCGTCAGCACACGCTGGCTGCTGGTGGACAACTGCCAGAATTCGATGTGCGCTCGATTCTGCGGATCGTCCCGTTCTACCCAGAGAGTCTGCCACTCGACGAATTGATGGCGGCGATGCGGCGGGAAGGGGCGCAGATTGCGGTAATGGTCGATGAGTTTGGCGGAACAGCAGGGATTGTGACGCTAGAAGATCTGTTAGAAGAAATCGTTGGTGAAGTGCAGGACGAGTTCGATCCGATGCACGAGGCGGTTACTGCACAACCAGATGGTAGCTACTTGATCAATGGGCTGATGGCTGTTGAAGAAATCGATGAGCAATTTGGTCTGCGGATTGAGGAACCGTTCTACGATACCATTGGTGGCTACGTCTTTGGGCAATTGGGCCGAGCAGCCAGTGTTGGAGATACGGTAACTGCCCCAGGTGGCTGGCAACTGCAGGTCGCCGAGCTTGACGGCCTGCGGGTAGCGAAAGTCCGCCTAATTCCAGCGGCACCCCCAGAGACCCTCGACAGCCTTGATGACGAGGAGGGTGATCACTGAGTAGCGACCAACTACGGTATTGAATATGCCGGACTAAGGATAGGAACGTGCTTAATCTCGAACTTTTCCAGGCTATCTTCAGCATTGTGATGATCGATCTGGTGCTGAGTGGCGATAACGCCGTCGTCATTGGCATGGCCGCCCGGCGGCTCGATCCGGCCCAACGGCGGCAGGCAATTATTGCTGGCGCAGGTGGAGCGATTATCCTGCGCGTTATCTTCACCATTGCTGCCGCCCTCTTATTGCGTGTGCCATTGATCCAGGCTGGTGGAGGAATGATCCTCCTCTGGATTGCGTTCACCCTCTTGCGCCAAGAGGACGAAGGCGACCATGAAATCCGTTCAGGCGGCACATTGTTTGAGGCGATACGCACAATTATCATCGCCGATGTGGTGATGAGCCTCGACAATATTCTGGCAGTGGGTGGTGCAGCAGAGGGCCACATTCCCCTGCTCCTCTTTGGACTGTTACTGAGTATGTCACTGATTATGTTTGGCAGTAACCTGGTAGCAGCACTGATGCAGCGGTTACCGTGGCTGGTCTATCTGGGAGCGGCGGTGCTCGTCTACACAGCGGGAGAGATGATCTTCAGCGACCCGATCGTTGGGCGCTACCTGCCACATAACCGCACGATTGAATATACTGTGATCGCTGTACTGATCATCCTGATTATTGGTGGGATGTATTGGTACAATCGCCGGAATCAAGCTGCGCCCAGGCAACCTGATCTCACCGATCATCCAGTGAGTCATTCGCAATAACGAATCACCAACGTAAAGTACGAGGTAATGATGGCAGTACCACCAAACGAGGCCCGCGAGGCCCCGCGACCAACGCCACCACCAGCAAATCGCAACAATCGCCCACGCCCACCAGGGCCAGAAGAACGCCGTGGAGCGACCGCCACCAGCGGGGATAATCCACCGAAGCCACCTACCCTGCTCGATACCTTACGCTCGCCACGGTTTTGGATCACCGTCGTTGCCGTTGGCTTGCTCTATTTCTACATCCTGCCGATCATTTTTCCGCCCAAAAATGATCGATTGACCCTGTCGTACACCCACTTCCGTGAGCAGGTGACCCTGAAGAATGTGGCAGAGATCACTAGCCAGGGTTCGACAATTCAAGGAACCCTGAAGAACGCAATCACCAATCCCGAGCCTGGAGCAACGAATACAACGCAGACATACACCAAATTCACGACCGAGATTCCTGATTTTATTGATGGCAAGAACCTCGAACCGTTGCTACAAGAGAACGGTGTGCAGATCACTGCCGAACCATTAGAGACACAAACCTCGCCCTTGCTGAACTTCCTGTTTATGTTTGGGCCAACCGTGCTGCTCATTGCTGGCTTTGTCTGGCTGACACGACGGGCAACTGCAAATGCGGGTGGGGGGATCTTTGGGCTGGGGCGCAGCAAGGCCAGACGCTATGATGCCAACACTGCCGAAGCACCGATCACCTTTGACGATGTGGCAGGGATCGACGAAGTCGAAAACGAATTGATCGAAGTCGTCGATTTCCTGAAAAACCCCGCGAAGTACTCGCGGCTCGGTGGCACAATGCCAAAAGGGGTCCTCTTGATTGGGCCGCCGGGAACCGGGAAGACTCTGCTGGCCCGCGCCGTCGCTGGCGAGGCAGGCGTCCCCTTTTTCTCAATGTCTGGTTCTGAGTTCATCGAAATGATTGTTGGCGTGGGGGCCTCCCGCGTGCGCGATCTCTTCAAAGAAGCCAAAGAGGCCGCCCCAGCGATCGTCTTTGTCGATGAACTCGATGCCATTGGCCGCAAGCGCGGTGGGGGCAGCATTGTTGGTGGCAACGACGAGCGTGAGCAAACGCTGAATCAACTGCTGGTGGAGATGGATGGATTTGATTCCCGCGAGGCGGTCATTGTGCTGGCCGCAACCAACCGCGCCGATGTCCTCGACCCAGCCCTGCTGCGCCCTGGTCGTTTCGACCGCCGAGTAGCAGTGCAACCCCCCGACCGCCAAGGCCGCGCCGCCATCCTGCGCGTCCACACCCGTGGCGTACCGCTGTCAACAGATGTCGACTTGAACACCATCGCCTCAGAGACCCCGGGGTTGGTGGGTGCCGATCTCCGCAATCTGGTGAACGAAGCGGCCCTGCTTGCCGCCCGCAAAGGCCACGATACGGTGGGTGCCGCCGACTTTGCCGAGGCGTTGGAGAAGATCGCCCTTGGGGCCGAGCGCAAACTGACCCTGGCCCCGAGCGAACGCCGCCGTGTTGCTTACCACGAATCAGGGCACGCCTTATTGGGCCTGCTCCAGCCAGAAGGTGACCCAGTACGGCGTGTCACCGTGATTCCTCGCGGGCAGGCGTTGGGCGTCACCCTCTCGGTGCCAGACGATGACCGCTACAACTACAGCGAGGCCTATCTGCGGGCGCGGATTGTCAATGCGCTGGGGGGCCGCGCTGCCGAACAGATCGTGTATGGCGAGGTGACCACCGGGGCGGAGAACGACATCAAGCAGGTCACAGAACTGGCTCGGGCGATGGTAACGCGCTTTGGGATGAGCGACGAGATCGGCCTGATTGCGCTCAGTGGCAACGATGAAGGCAACTTCCTCGACACGAGTTTTACTGGCGGTATTTCCCGCACCTATAGCGATAAAACCGCCGACGTCGTTGACCGGGCCACGAAGCGAATTATCGACGAATGCTACGCCAAAGCGGTTGATCTACTGACACGCGAGCGCGACCGCCTAGAAGCCTTGACCGACGCCCTGTTACGTGAGGAGTCGCTGAACGAAGAACAGATGCTGGCGGTGACTGGCCTGCCCCCACGCAAGCCAGCGGAAAACCCGATTGCCGCGAATCGGTAAGGATGATCCCAAACGGCAGTGATCGCGCCATTACTTGACGTTAACTCAGCCCGCCACTATAATTGCCGTCGTTCGCTTGCCAGCCGAGGTGGCGGAATAGGCAGACGCGCTAGCTTGAGGGGCTAGTGACCGCAAGGTCGTCAGGGTTCAAGTCCCTGTCTCGGCACCGTGGGTGGCATTGAGCGTAGCGATTTGTGCAGGGGCGATTAGCTCAGTTGGTTAGAGCACCTCGCTTACACCGAGGGTGTCGGGGGTTCGAGTCCCTCATCGCCCACTCGATACCACCAGCACGTCAGGCCAAGGTAGCTCAGTTGGTAGAGCATGCGACTGAAAATCGCAGTGTCCGGAGTTCGATTCTCCGCCTTGGCACCACCAGTTCTCGGCAAAAGCAAGATTGTAGTATAGGTCGTAGGGAGCGCACCACACCAGCGCAGCTACAAACTGACCATGCCTCATCATGCCATCCGCCCTGGCCTATTGCTATACTTGCCTGGATATATGGCTGAGGGCTGGTGCTGAGCTTTACCACTGCTTGATTCGTCTGGATATTTGGAAGCGGCCAGAAGATTGGGGCCAATACGAGATCGCCCGTTATCCAGGCTGCTATCGATGCAGCTTAGCAATGGGCGATATGCAAGCGAGCGCCTGTCGATGCTGATGCGCTATTACGCCAGATTCAGACCGAATACGCTGCTGGCCCTATTGCTGCTGTTGGGTATGGGTGGTGTGCTGCTTTCCACGCTCATGCAAAAAGGGCTGACGAACGATGAGATCGTCCATATCCCTGCGGGGTACCGCTCACTGACAACTGGTGACTTCCGCCTCAATAATGAGCAACCGTCCCTCCCGAAGCTGTTGGCAGCACTTCCATTACTGCCACTGCGCCTGAATATGCCGTCTGTCCCAGCGACTGCCTGGGAAACACCTCCTGATCGGACAACTACCTGGGCCCAGGCATTTTGGAGTGCGAACCAGGCGCAATTTGCGCTGATTGCCTTCTTAGCGCGGATACCAGCGATTGGGCTGACGTTACTGCTTGGCTGGTTGCTCTTTGCGTGGGGCCGGGTGTTGCTGGGGCCAACTGCCGCGCTATTGGCGCTGCTGCTCTATACCACCGAGCCAACCATCCTCGCGCATGGCCGCATCGTGCATACTGATTTGCCCGCAGCATTTGGTTTGCTGTTGGGGGCAGTGGCGACTCACCACTACCTCACCGCACCATCGTTCAGGCGCGCTGTACTCCTCGGCGGGGCGATCGGGATCGGAGTACTCACCAAGTTTTCGTTGTTAGTCCTGGCTCCGTTGCCGTTGTTGTTCCTGCTCGTTCAGCGAATCAGGAACAGTCGTGACCAACGTTGGGTAGCTATTGCAGGTCAGGCGACGCTGGTGGTGATCTGCGCCGTATTGGTCGTCAACGTGGCCTACTGGTTCTCGCGCCAACCGCTAGCTGCTGCTGATCGCGCCTGGGTCGCCAGTACACCGCCATCTTTGCTACGCGACCTCCTGCTGCAAAGCACGGTGATCAACGCAGTCCTGCCAACCGATTTCGTCTATGGTGCTTATTACCAGTACCGCCATAGCCAGGAAGGCCATATATCATATTTGTTAGGCAAGTTCAGTAAGACTGGCTGGTGGTACTACTTCCCGGTGGCCTTTGCACTAAAAACTACAGTGCCGTTCCTCATACTCAGTATCGCTGCCTGTGTCTGGTCCGGCTGGCAAATTCGGCAGCGAAACTGGCGGATCGCAGCGATCCTGGTACCTCTGGCCCTGTTCATTGGCGTGGCCCTGACAAGCCGGATCAATATCGGGATTCGCCACTTTCTCCCCGCCTACCCTTTGCTCTGTTTGTTAAGCGGAGGTTTTCTCGCGCAGGTTAGCGCTGGGATACGCGCCCCAGTGTGGCGTCGGGTGCTTATCGGCGGTATCGCTGTAGTGGTCATGGGTACCGCCGGTTGGATTTACCCGAACTATCTGCCGTACTTCAATATGCTGGCAGCAGGCAGACCACACTGGGAGTTGTTGGGCGATTCAAATCTGGAGTGGGGTGATGACATTCCAGCGCTGGCAGCCTACCTGCACAGTCAAGGTGAAACCAGCATTCCCGCAGCCGTTTCGGCAGGTTGGGTGACATTGCCGCTACACGGGATCGCCTATCAGCCACTCTTCGCGAATCTGGACGAAGGCGCTTGGGGTACCCGCTATGTCGCGATCGGGCAGAGTGCGCAGAGCGGAGCAACGGTCCCTTCGGACCTGCGTACGCAGGTCCGCTCGACGTATTCACAACGGACACCAGAAATAGTCTTTGGCGGGACAATCTCCCTGTACCTGGCACGGTCTACACCACCACCACTCACTGGACCGCTCCCAGCAGCTAGCTTTCGCGCCAGCATGACCCTTCCTGATCCCCCAGCCACCATGCGCCCAGGCGAAGTCATCGATGTTCGGGTTCGGGTGCAAAATGTCGGACAGGGACCATGGCCCGTGGCACCGCCAGAGGGTGGCTTGTATTGCCTTCACCTCGGCAATCGCTGGTTCAGTTCGACGGATCAGCGTTTGGTACTGGACGACGCCCGCGTGGCCCTCCTCTACCCGCTCTATCCTGGCGAGGAAGCAATCGTGTTTCTGAGGGTGACAGCCCCAGCCACGGCAGGGAATTACCTGCTGGAGATTGATTTGTTACAAGAAGGCGTGACCTGGGCAGCGACCAATGGTGGTCAGGCGGGGCGTACTGTCGTGCGAGTTGCGCCGTAGCGTCCTTTCGCCACCGATACTTCGTCGGCGTTGCCCAGATAGGGAGCAGTCACGGTATCCGGCCCAGTGATGCTGGTCGGCTGGTTCTCGCTGTTCCAGACGAACGTCCGCCCGCCGCCCGTCAGCAGGTTGCCATTGGCATCGTAGCCGTAGCGCTGCCCACCAACGGTGGCGGCGGCATGCGCGTGGCCGCTGTTCCCTGCGCCAGGGCCATACCCACTATAGGCAACGCCTGCCTTGCTGACAAAGTTCCCCACCTGGTCATACTCGTAGGTTTCGTCATAGGCGATTGGGTTGCCGCCACCGCCACTGGACGGCAGGGGGCTGAACTTACTGACGAATGCCGCCCAGAGCCCAGGAGCATTGGTCGTGTCGTAGGCCCCCGCTGTCGTTGGGAAGTTGGCGGACGCCGTTTCTCCGGTCACGGCGAACGCATCGCTGCTCAGCGCGATCCCCAGCGCCCGGTCCTGGTTATTCCCTCCCAGGTAGGTGCCATAATCAAGGCCGTTCCCCGCCGGATTCAGCACCAGCACAAAGCCATCCTCAAAGCTGGCATTGGTGTTATTCGGGCGCGTTGGCTGGAGGCCATCGGCGGTCGTTGGCAAGTTCGCCGCGGTGGTCGAGCCCACGACATAGGGCCGCTGGCTGCCATCCACCGCCAGCCCCGTCACCTGGGCATAGCCCGTCCCACCCAGATAGGTGCTGTAGACCACATTGCCACTGCTGGCGTTGTACTTCGTCAGGAAGCCGACCAGCGTTCCGCCCGTATTGGTGCTTTGCAGGGCCGCCTGCACCGGGAAGTTGGTGGACGCGGTGACCCCACCGACGTAGACCCCACCTGCGCTGTCCACGGCAAGCGCCTGGCCCGGATCACGGTCGGCCCCACCCAGGTAGGTACTCCAGACCAGCGCCGCACTGCCACTCGTCCCCAGGTTCACCTTCGCCACAAAGGCATCGCTCAGCCCGTTGCCCCCATGCGTCCCCTGCGCCGGGTTGAGCTTGCTAATGCGGTCGCGTACTCCCTGCCAAGTAGGCGACAGTGACCCAAGTCGCCGCACTGAGCGCCACTAGCGCCGGATTCGCCTCGCGCTTGCCGAGCGTGAGGAGGTGGGCCTGGAAAATCACACCGACGCCAGGGTGGCACCGGCATTGCCAGGTCGTTCATGTAGCAAAGCCCCACCAAGGTCGCGGCGATTGGCAAGGAAGACCCTGAGAGCCAGGGTAGCGACAATCGCGATCAGGCTCAAGCCGAGCGGCCAGATCCGCAGGTCAACGAATGCCCGCAACTGTTGAGTCCAGGCGAGGGGTGAGAACCACGACAGCCAACTGCCATACTCTTCCAGAATGTCTCCGATACCCCGGGTCAGCAGCACAGCGCCGAGGATGGCGAAGGCGAGGCCAGAAGCCTCACGCCCCTGCACGGTCAGTTGACAGGTCACAGTTGTCACCTCCGCAAAGACCAATGCGGTCAGCAGCAGGCCGCTCATCACAGCAGACGCGAAAGTGGACTGATTCGTCTAGACGAATCAGTCCACAAAAGGAGCAGAGAAGCACTCTCGGCAGGGTTAGCGCTGCCGACTCATGTCGATAGCGGCCTCATAGCCACCACCAGTATTGGGAAGTCCAGGCATCGGGGCCAGGAATGGAGCAACAATCTGTAAGACCTCGGCTGGAGTACGCGGAGTCTCAAATGCGCTTGGTGCGAACAAGGCTGTCCCTGGCGCTACGAGATCAGCCAGAGCGGCGGCGTGTTCTGCCTCCACAGCGTGAATGCTCAGAGCTGCTTCCAACACATCCAGGTTCTTGATGCTAGTCGCAGCGCCAAGATAGGCACTGATACCAACTGCTTCCACCTGCTGGAAGAACTTCACGATTTCAGTAGGGTCAGTTGGTACCGAGGAGAAGTTGAACATTGGGCTTTGTACTGGCGTACCACCCAGTTTTGGAATCGTCGCTACTAGAGCATCAACATGCTCCTGCTCGTGCGCCCCAAACCACTTGAAATACATGGCTGCGCGACCTGACAATACTCCCGCGTCATTGATCGCTTTATAGGCCGCTGCCTCTAGATACTCAAGGGTCAGCGCATAATTGAGGATGTCAAGGTCGCTGCTCAACGGATCAGCTGCACGCTGGGCAGCTGCACCAGGGGTAAGGTTGAACGTTGGCACCCCAAATGCCGCCAGTGCAGTAGCGCCAACTCCAAGCGCAATTCCACCCTTCAGCACTTTCCGCCGTGAATACAGCTGATTGAAATTTTTGTCGGTTGTGGCTATAACGGTCATGATTGCTCCTTCTATACGACCCTATCGTCTTTATCTTGACCAGATCGACAACAATTTATTGTTGCTCTGGGCCAAGTATGGGGGTAACCGCGGAGAGAACATCTTGAGGCTTTAGCACTGCCTCAAATGCATTGGGGACTGGATTGGCATTCGGGTCGAGCAATGCGTTCAGTTGCCCGGTATGCCGCGCTTCCACCGCCACAATTGAGCCAGCCACCCCGAGAATCGCCTTACTGGTAATCTCGCGTGCGGCCCCGTTGTAGGCTCCCACCCCGGTTGCTTCCAGCTTCGCCGCAATCTTCAGCAGCCCAATCTCGCTAGACAGGTCACCAAGTTTGGCGAAATCATATGATTGCCGGGCTTTGACTGGGGTTGCGCCAGCGTCAGTCAGCCCTTTGCTGATCGCATTGACGTGGGCAATTTCGTGATCACGGATGATCGTAAAGATCGCCAGGTTCTTGCCAGACAGCTTCCCGGACGCCACTGCCTGCGTATAGAAGGCGGCTTCCAGATGTTCCAAGGTCAGGGCATAGTTCAGGACTTCAGCATCGTTCTGGAAAAATGGGGCCATTATCTACTCCTTCTGTTCTAAGTTTGTGTGCCAGTGATCTGCAAGATCACCTGCCATACGGCAAAGCAAATGCCAGTCGTTTCTCCTCCTTCTCGCTGTTGGGCAGTGCTAGCTGCTGACGCTACCTCCGAACAGGTCTATCTTCTACTACGGAGCCCAGCAAGGTTTGGATCAATCGGCAGGGAAACCTGCTACAGATTATCTCTCCAGAACATAGTGGTAGGGGTCATCTCAAGCAGGAGAATGTTGTCGCTTTGACGAACAAAGAACGTACCATGTGCGCTATACTTCTGCTTAGGGAGTATGTCAGACATCTGGGCTGCCAGTGTGATCCATATGAGTCTGAAAGCAGTATGATCAGGAAGAGGGCTGATTCACTGAACAATGGTGCGCCGCAATCAGAACCAGACAGTGACGAAGCCATTGTCACGGCGATTGCGGCGCAAGACGAAGCTGCCCTTGGACTACTCTATGATCGATATGGACGAGTAGCGTACCAGCTGGCTTATCGAATCGTTGGCGAACGGAATGCTGCCGAAGATGTGGTCCAGGATGCCTATCTCAGTCTCTGGCGGAATGCCAGCAAATATCGGCAAGGTCGGGGCAGTGTCCGCACTTGGCTGCTTGCAATCGTCCATTATCGGGCAATAGACCGATTGCGTGGCACGGCAGGCCGCAGCCGCCAGAATATTAGCCTTGATGAGTATCAGCCGCAGTTCACTGGTGCTGACCCTTGGGCTACGGTCGAACTGCACATACAACAAGAGCTACTACAACAGAGTATGGCGACGCTCCCAGCAGCACAGCGTGAAGCGATCAAGCTGGCATATTTCCAGGGCTATACTCAACAAGAAATTGCCACCAATAGTAGCGTTCCAGTCGGCACCGTCAAAGCGCGCTTACGACTCGGTCTCAAAAAACTGCGGGTGTTGCTTGATGGAACGGGAATCAGCATCTATGAATAACAACGAGCGATCTTTTGAAGGTACAAACACACAGCCCTGCCCAGTTGAGGAGGAAGGAACCACCGCAGCCTATGCTCTAGGGACGCTCACTGCGGCAGAACTTAGCATATTTGAGGCCCATCTGCCAACCTGCACAATCTGCCAGGCTGCCCTGCAAGAATACCAGGAAACCACTGCTCAATTGGCTCTTCTAGAGAGTGATAATACTATTCCGGAACTATCCGCTGATCTGCGAAACCGTATCCTGGCCCAACTGCATTCTGAGAAACGAGCCCCAATGGGCTCACCATCACCAATTACTGACTACCCACGAGGAACCGACCGCAGCCAGCGGCTAATCCGATTACTGGCAGTTGCAGCAGTCCTATTATTGTTAACAACGGGTGGTTTACTAGGCTGGAACTGGCAGCTACAACGCGAAAATCAACACCTGGTAGTCGAGCGTGACACTGCCAGGCGTGAATTGGCGTTTACTCGCTGGGCGATTCAGGGAACTGCGCCCGCAATCACTGGTGAAGTGTTGTATCTTCATAATCAGCATCAGGCAATAGTGACTATTAGCGGACTACCACCACTACAGCCCGGTCAGGTCTATCAGCTCTGGCTGATTAGGGACGGAGCTGCACCACAGCCAGAAACGGTCTTCCTTACTCAGGATACCGCTGTTCAAGCTGATTTCACCACATTTAACACGATAGCAATTACGATCGAATCTGGGCCACACGGCAGTACCACCCCCACAATGCCGATGCTGGCTACAGGATCATTGACCCGTTAGCATTCTTGTAATAATTGACCCTGGTTATTATGCAAAGTTTCAGGAAACCTCATAGGTAAATTGTTACCAGCTGCTGTCTCAAGGGTAGTGGCCCATAGTTGAATTGACTACGCTGTTGATGTAGGAGTATCCCAATGACTGCTATGCATGGAAATACTAATAATCTGCTCACTGGTCCCACTGCTCGCATCGCGGCAGTCGAAGCGTTCGTGCTGGTGGGAGACAAAGACTATGTGGCCGGAGCAGGCTTACGCACTGCTACTGCCTCGGCAGTAACGGCCCGCTCAACCCGGGCGTTGGCTGCGGTGGGCGATCTCCACATCTGTGCCTATCCACCCCAGGCGCAGACCTGCCTGGTCAAGATTACGGCCACTGATGGCACGGTCGGCTGGGGTGAAGCGCACGCCCCGCTCGGCCCACGCGCCACGCAAGCTGTTGTCGAAGATGTGCTGGCACCATTGCTGGTTGGTGGTGATCCCTTAGCCGTCGAGTATCACTGGGAACGGATGTATGGCTCGATGCGGTTACGCGGTCACAGTACTGGCTACCAGTTGGAGGCGATCAGTGGGGTCGATATCGCGCTCTGGGATTTGGCGGGCAAACTCCTTGGAGTGCCAGTCTACCGCCTGCTGGGTGGGCCATATCGCACCACCTTACCCACCTATGCCTCAGGCATTCCTGGCACCACTATTGAGGAACGGGTGCAGGCCGCCAACGAATTTATCGCTGCTGGCTACACTGCGATGAAACTCTCGATTGGTCGCGGAGATATCGACAGCGATCTGGCGATGGTGGCAGCAGTGGTGGAGGCGATCCACGGTCGAGCCGACCTGCTGATTGACGCGCATGGTGCCTACACCGCTGAGAGCGCACTCTACGTAGGTCGCAAGTTGCAAGAGCTGGGGGTTTACTGGCTGGAAGATCCTCTCACTCCAGAAGATGTAGCGGGTTATGTCCACCTGACTGCCGCGCTCGATATGGCCGTGGCTGCCGGAGAAACGGAGTGCAATCGCTGGCAGTTCGAGGAACGCCTGCGCCAACGCGCCGTCGATATTATCTTACCGGACATCTGTCGGGCAGGGGGCATTAGTGAGGGCCGCCGAATCGCCACCGTCGCCAGTCTGCATGGGATGAAGTGGGCAGCTCACGTCAGCATGGGCTCCTCCGTCCACGTCGCCGCTGCGGCTCAACTCGCGGCGGCGAGCGCCAACTTCCTGGTCTTTGAGTTTTCCAGTACACCGAATCCCATTGGCGAGGATTTGCTGACCATCCCGCTCCACCCAGAAGGGGGCGTTCTCGCCGTGCCAACTGGGCCGGGGCTAGGGATTACGTTTGATGAAGAACGCCTGAG
>JBDHWF010000030.1:0-32764 GCA_039810045.1 Chloroflexia bacterium | reverse complement strand
CCCGAACTGGCCGAGCAGCACGTCATAGGGCGGCTGGTTCTCCCGGTGATACTCCATTCTGACACGCTCGAAATATTGCACGGTGTATTCGTTGCCATCCTCTAAAAGCTCCTGCTGCTCGGCAGAAAGCGGGTAGCCGTTGCGGGCTAGGCCACCATTCGCCTGCCAGTACTCCAAGAAACGGCCCTGCACGCAGAACCCGGTCTCGGCGAAGCAGGTCGTCGCCGCCCCCGCAGGCGGGGGGAGCACCAGCGCACTGCCCAGGAGCGTGACGATCAGCACTCCTGCGAGCGCGAGCCGATTCAGAATCATAGTATTACTACCCTCCTCCCAAATACACCGCCAGCCGAATCGCCAATTATAGAACGCTGCGCGATTGGCTCGGTTAAAGAGCTCTATACTGCTCGGCGCTCAGTATCACTCTCGCCCCGGCGATTCCTCCGTCGCAGGTGACCCGATGAAACCTGCTAGCTGAGTGATTGTCCGGGCCCAGCGGCCTAGCTGCGAGTGCTACCCCACTGCGGGCCCACCAGATGTCACCCAAGTATTGGTTCTGACCCACGACGCTACGTCCGTGTGCTGTCGTTAGCGGGGAGGGAGTACGATGCGCTCGTAGTCGCCGCTGATGCAGCATTTGGCGGAGGCGTCAATCACGACATAGACCGCACGCCTATCAGGGCTCGACAGCAGCCACCCATGCGCGAAATCTTGGATGGCCAAACGATAGCCAAGCTCAGCGGGCGTCAAGGCGTACCCAAGGCAGTCGCGCACGTAGGGCAGTGGTGGCTGGAACGCGGCGCGTGCGCCGGACCCCTCGCGCCAGATCTTGCCGAAGCCGCGCTGCGGGGAGTAGCGGCCAGGCGGTGGTGCGGGCTCCTCTGCGGGCGCTTGCCCCTCCACCCACGTATCCAGGAAGTACACGGTTCGCGCGTACCCGTCCACCACCAATTGGCCCGCCCGCTCATCGCCGCAGAGAGCGTAGATGTGGTGCTGGTCACCTCGCCAGAGCATCGTCCCCCGCTCAAAGGTTAGCAGTGCCCCTGGCACCTCCACGGCAGCCGCACGCGGACGACCCAGCCGCGCACGGACGCGTTCATCGGTCACGTAAAGGCGACCGAAATCACCAGCCAGGAGATCCTGTTCAGCCAAAATCTCCCGTCCGAACTGACCGAGCAGCACCGCGTAGGGGGTACCCTCGTTCTCAGGGTGGTATTCCAGGCGCGCCCGCTCGAAGTACTGCACCTGATAGCGATCAGCAACTCCTCCCAGGCCGTAATCGATCTGCTCCTCGCTCAACGGGTAGCCGAATTGCGCCAGACCGCCATTGGCCTGCCAGTAGGTGAGGAACCGCCCACCCAGGTTGTGCCCCGTCTCAGGAAAGTAGTGCTGACCCGGTAGCGGATCGGTGGGGGAGAGGGAGCCTCCCCGGTACGTGAAGATGCGGCGACCAAACTGCCCTAGCAGTACATCATAAGGAGCAGCATTCTCTGGGTGCAGTTCCATGCGCACCCGCTCGAAATACTGCACTATATACTCTTTGCCATCCTCCAACAGTTCGCGCCGTTCCACACTCAGCGGGTAGCCGTTGCGGGCTAACCCGCCGTTCGCCGTCCAGTAGTCGAGGAAGCGGCCTTGAATGCAGAACCCTGTCTCCTGAAAGCAGGCTTCGGCTGCACGGACTGTTGTTGGTGGTACGGCTATACTGCTGAGCAGCAGCACAGTCAGGATCACCGTCCGCCATGAGTGTCGTCGCATCGTACCCGCCTTGCACCAGACAATAACGTATCGCTATTCGTCGCTACTATAGCAAGAACGCTCGCCGCCTTGACGGGTTGCAATCATTATGTTCAACATTGACTATCCATTTCATTAGTTCAGCCGCGAAAAGCGACGGGCATAAAGGCACCTTTATCTCCTTGCTTGCACATTCTGGAAACAATACTTTAGAATGCAGGGGTCAAAAAAGTCGTGGTCGATTTGGTAAGCTCGGCCACTCACCCTACGAGGTGGGACTGTCCGGCGCGGTAGCGCGGATCCATGACAGCGGTGGGCAATGTATGCCTGCCAGCTTGTTGTTGGGTCGCGTTAGCGGGCCGGATTTTTGTTGCGCGGCGTGGCCCTCATCCGTAACGGAGGAATCCCATGCGTCTGAATCACCTAAATCTCTGCGTTGACGATCTTGAGGCTGGCTGCCAATTCTTTACCGACTATTTTGCTTTCCAGGTTGCCTTTCAGCCAGGGCCGGGGCTGGCTGTGCTAACCGGCGATGATGGCTTTGTGCTGGTGCTGTCGACTGCACGCTCACGTACTACGCCACTTACCTATCCAGGAGGGTTTCATATCGGCTTCTTGCAATCAACCCCGGCAGAAGTTGACCGAATCTATGAACGGCTGGCGCAGGCCGGATTTATTGGTAGTCAGAAGCCCCGCGAGATTCACCGTAGCTATGGCTTCTATGCCACCGTGCTGGGCGGGCTGATGATCGAAGTTTCCTGCAACCAACTGTAAGGCGAGTGGGGGGGAATTCGCCCCCCCGTTACTTTTCCTGGGACTGTCGCAGTGCCGCAATGATCTCCGCGCGGGTGGCGATTGCGGCAGGCCCACGCCCCGCCAGACTGAGGCCAGCAGCGGCGTTGGCGAAGGCGGCGGCAGCGGCAGGAGGCTGTCCTTCGCTGAGGGCAACGAAGAAGGCTGCCGCAAAGATGTCACCCGCTCCAGTATCATCAACGAATGGGTAGTGGTTGGTCCCGATGGCCGTTTCGCTGTGTTGGTCAAGGATCAGGCAGCCAGCCTCGTCGCGGGTGATGACCACTAACCCGTTGCTGGCGCGGACAGTAGCAATAGTCTCGACGGCACGTTTAGCTTCAGTTTCGCTCAATACTAGCGCATTCAGGCGGCGGGCAAGGTCAATGGGCAGGTGCAGTTCGTGTTCAGTTACGTGGCCCTGCTCATCCCAGCGCCGGAGCCACCCCTGCGGTGTTGCGCCAACAAAAACTTCTGGGGCGAACGCTGGCAGCGCGGCGGGGTCAATTTCGCGGGCGACTGGGCCGAGGTGAACGATCTGTGCGGTGGGCATTGGCGTAGGCAGATCTACTGGCCCGGCCCAGGCGGGCAAGGTTTGCCGACGCGCCGCGCCGACGCCAACATTGACAAAGGTTGTGGTTGTGGCTGATGGTTGCAGGTCAATTGCGATTTCGCGCTGGAAGGGCGCGAGCGGTGCCGCTAATGCTGCGGGATTCCCAGTGGTAATAATCGCAGCGCGGAGGCCCAGCCGCGCGGCCTGGGTTGCCCCAAAAAGGACCGTGCCGCCAGGGAGATAACGCTGGTCGGGCTGACGGTCGAGCGTAATATGCCCGAGGGCAAGATAATCAAATTGGGCCGCTATCGGGCGCATCCTCTCCCGCTCATTATTCATTGCTGACCAGATCAACGGTGACTAACTCGGCGCGACCAGCGGTAAGCGTCACCCAGTCGCCAAGCGCTGGAGCCTCGGCAGGGTCGCGCAGTTGCGCCAGGATTGTACCACCGCCAATATCAACCACTAGCCGTAGCGTGAGTTGTGGGGCATCGATCACGTGTTGCACGATTGGCCTCCGCGTCGCCTCCGTGGTCTCCCAGCTAGTGACTGGGCCAGTATAGTGCCATTCGTACCGATGATAGGCCAGCACTTGGCCCGACGCGCGGGGCGGCGCGTCGGTATCGGCCTGGGTTGCCGTGGGGATCAGGGATCGCTCCTGGTTGGGGTTTGGCCCGATTATGGGATGAAATAGCTCAATTCCAAATGTGCAGGGCCGCTTGAAATAACCAGGAGGACAGAGATGATCGGGGTCAAACAGGGCAAACTCGCTGGCTGGCGCGAGTGATAGGCAGAGCCACTCCGCATACATCCGCTGGCTGCTGAGGCGGTTGGGAACGCCGACAATAGCTACTGGCGGTAGGTCGGTTGGCAGCACGATCACTCCACTTCGCTGGGGGCTGGCTCCCGATAGTAATCGAGGCACCGTACAATCCGTTTGGGAGTCACGATCCCGATGGGGGTATTTTGCGCTGCTGTGCCCTGTTCAGGCGCAACGACAAGAGCGTAACTATAACGTCCGCCCGTGCAAGTTGCCAGCGCCTGATCCAGCGGTAGGTCGGCTGGGAGGAATGGCAAGGCGGCGATTGGGATCATCGCTTCGCCAGCGGTCGTTGCTGCCCATTGTCGTCGTTTGATCGCCTGGAGCTGCTCAAGACCTAATACACCAATGGGATGTTTGGTGGCGTCAATGACCAGGCTCGGCCCGCCTTCATTGTGCGGCCCCAGACCATCTAGGAGGTCGTCAACAACGTCGTCCAGGTGTCGATCACTGGAGATCAGCGGCGCGTTGAGGAAGGCAGCGTGGATCGTGGGGATTTCTTTACTGCGGATTTGCCAGCGTAGCTGGCGGTAACTCTGGTGGGCGGCGTGCGAGAGGATCGCCCCACCACAGAACAACAGGAAGGCCAGATAAAACTGCTCTTGCAGGAACAGTAGCGCACCGATACCAATAGCCGCCAGGGCAATCAGTTGACTGATGAAGGTGGTTTGGCGGGTGGCTGCGAGCAGGTCGTTATTGAGATAGTAGAGGCCAATCCGTACCAGTCGCCCACCGTCGAGCGGGTAGCCAGGGAGGAGAGTGAAGACCCCTAACCCAACATTCGTGATAATAATGGTGAGCAGGATTTCGTACAGTTGCTGGTTGCTGCCGCGCCATTGCCACCAGAGTAGCGCCGTAATGCCAGCGATGATCACGCTGCCGAATGGGCCAGCGAGGGTAGTGAAGAGATCGCCGCGTGGTTGCGTTGCTGCACCGTCGTAATCAGGGACACTGCCAAAGTAATAGAGCGTCCGTGGGTGTCGGAGTTGCTGATAATGGCGACCAATAGCGAGGTGTGCGCCTTCGTGAAGCAGCACCGAGCTAAAGAGGATCAGCAAGGTGAGTGCGCCTTGTTGCACGATGGCTACGCTCGCCGTTGTTAGCGTCCACCTGGGAGCCAGAATCAGGTTGCCAGCCAGCAGCAGAAAGGCGAGCAGTAACCAGCTTGGATGGAGCCGAAACGCTATCCCATACAGGCGAAAGTGTGGGGTAGGATGAATCATATCCGCTCCCATTGGGCAGTGAGTGGGAACAGGGTGACACGCAAGCCTGAGAGTTTGTGCTTCTATCGTGCAGCCAAGGAAGGGTGTTAGAGCCGTTCGTATCCTTCGAGATCGAGGACAAAGACGGTTGCTGCGGCGGTTTGCACTGACGTGCCACCTTCGCCGCCCTGGGCGCGGGTATGGGCGGTGCGGCGAATAATATCGATCACCGTATCGACCTGAGCATCTTCCACACCAATCATCATGGTAGTGTTGCCACGACGGAGAAAGCCACCAGTAGAGGCGAGGCGGGTAGTACGGAATTCTGCTTCAAGCAGGGCATCAACCACATCATTCGCGTCATCATTTTGCACTACCGCAACAATGAGTTTCATGCGGTTCTTCCCCTCTTCTACTCTGGCCTCTACCAATCAAGTCTGCACGTACGCTGATAGCGCTACGTTGTGCTGGCTCATCCTACGCATAGTATGCTAGGGCAGTATAGGAGCAAGGTGGCAGAGGTGTCAATTATGCTGTACACAGCATTATTGTGAATCGCCAATTGGAGTAGAGGATGCCGCTGGTGCTGGCAACAACGCTATTCGGGGCGAATAGGCTGGTGGCGAAAGAAACGCTGATCCCTCGGCGGGCGGCCTATGCGGTGGTGATCGATCAGGGGCGGTTACTCCTGGTCAGCACCCGCAGTACTGGGAAGTGGTTTTTCCCCGGTGGGCAGTGTGAACCTGCTGAAACCGATCTGGCGGCAGTGATTCGTGAGGTATATGAAGAGACCGGCATCAAGGTTAGTGTCGCTCAACTCCTGCTCGAAGTCGAGCATTATTGGTATGACGATACCACTGGCGCGGCGTATCAACAGCTTGGGCGCTTTTTTCGCTGCCATGCGCAAACTTTTTTGCCAACGCGTGCCGCTAACCCCGAACCAGATGATCAGGCCGAACAACCAACCTGGGTGCCACTGACCGCGTTACAGCCTGCCGATTTTCAAGGGTTTGCTGGTGAGGTTTTTCGCCTGCTGGTTGCGGATAGCTGACTCCTGAACAAAACACAGGCCGCCCGTTATGCCTCGGCGAAAATGGGCTGACGGGAACCATCCAGGCGCATTGAGAGGATCCGCGAGACACCATCCTGGCCCATCGTGATCCCGTAAAGCGTGTCGGCCCCTTCGATTGTGCCACGGTTATGGGTGATGACGACCATCTGTGTGCGTTCGGTCAGCGATTTCAGGCGCTCGCGGAAACGTACTACGTTACTCTCGTCCAGTGCAGCATCAACTTCATCAAGAATACAAAATGGGCTGGGGTTGACCCGGAGAATCGCAAAGAGCAGGGCGGCAGCGGTAAGTGCCCGTTCCCCGCCTGAGAGGAGCGAGAGCGTTTGTAACTTCTTTCCGGGCGGCTGGGCGACAATCTCCACTCCGCCCGCCCCTGCGCCTTCCCCCTCGGCCAGGACTAATTTGGCGACACCGCCGCCAAAGAGGTCGGTAAAGGAGGCGGAAAACTCTTCGGCGACACGCGCGAAGGTCGTCCCAAACCGCTCGGCCATCGTGCGATCCAATTCGGCCAGCACGCCACGTAGTGATCGGGCCGCGCTCTCCACATCGCTGAGGCCCGTCGTCAAGGTATGCCAGCGCTCGGCCTCGCGCTCCCATTCGATCAGCGCTTCGGGATTCGGTGGCCCCATCCGGCGCAGGCGTGTTGTCAGGCGTTCAACCTGGCTGGCGAGGGCTTGCCGCTCGGCTGGTGGCAGGGGGACGACAGGCTGTGTAAAGTGACTACTGGGATCTGCCAGATCCATCTCATTGCAGATCTGGCGGATGAGGGCTTCCAGATCGGCGCGGCGGCGGGCGGTCTCGACGGCCTTGGCCCCCAGCACTGATTCTGCACGGAGTGCCTCCTGATTGGCTGCGCCAAGGGCCTGAATGGCCTGGGCCTCGGCTTCACGGCTGGCGGCAAGGGTGGCATTGAGCGGTTGTAGGTGTTGGTCAAGGGCGGCGGCCTCGGCCTCGGCAGTTGCCAGGAGGTCCGTTTGTTCGCTCGCCGCCGTGCCAAGGCTGGCTTCCTCGCGCACTAAGTCTGCCTCACGCTGGGCCAGCGCAGTTGTTTCATCGGTCAATGCGCTCAGTTGTCGTTCGATCCGCTCGCGCTGCTGTCGCAGGCCCCGCGCCTCTTCGTTGGCGCGGGCGATTTCAGCGCGGAGGGCGATCAGGCGGGGTTGCTCAGCGTGTTCATGCCCGGCCATTGTCTGGGCGGTGGCGGTGGCTGACCGCTCGGCTTCCAGGCGTTCCAGGCGATCAGCAAGCGCCGATTCCTCAGCATTGGCAATTGCGAGCTCATCGGTTAGCCCATGCGCGACTTTCGTAATCTCTGCCGTGCGCCGCCCTAATCCCTGGAGTATTTCAGCTACGGTCCGTTGATCGCTTTCCAGGCGACTATGGGTATGTTGGAGGGCTTCACGCTCGTGACTCGCCTGACGCATAGCGGCTTCGGTTTGGGCGGCTTCCTCGCGGCGCTGGTGAATTGTCGCTGCCGCCTGCGCCCGCATAGTAGTATTTGCCGCGATCTCCGCTTCGGCCTGCGCCAGGGCTTTTGGTAGGTCGCGGAGGGAGCGTTGGCGGGCAAGAACGCCACTTTCGCGGGTGGCTGAGCCGCCGGTTACGGCACCGCTGGTGCGGGTAATTTCGCCGCTGCGGGTGATGATACTCCACGAGCCGCGTAGCTGCGGCAAGATACGGCGGGTGGTGGCAAGGTCTTCGACAATCAGCGAGCGCCCCAGTAACCCTTGTACGAGGGTGGCGAACTGTGCTGCATACTGCACCAGATCTGCCCCAACCCCGATCACCCCTGTGCCATGAGGCGGGCGCAGAGATTCGCCACTGCGGATCGTATCAAGCGGTTGGAAGGTAGCGCGGCCCGCTTTACGGTCACGCAGCAGGCTGATGGCCGCTTCGGCGTCGGCCCAGCGTTCAACGACAATATCTTGGAGATGCCCTCCAAGGGCTACCTCAATGGCGGTTTCTAACTCGGCTGGCACATCGAGGACGCCAGCAACGGGGCCAATAATTCCCGTGAGCGTGTTCTTTTGGGCGGCAGCCATCACGACGCGCACACCAGAGTAGTACCCTTCGCCACTCGCCACAAGCTTTTGTAACCCATCAAGGCGTCCGCGTAGTTCCGCAGCATGGCGTTCGGCAGCGGCCTGCTTTTCCTGAGCGTTGCGCTCGGCAGTAACTGCCGCAGTGGTGGCTTGGTGGGCGGCCTGGGCAGCGGCGGCGGCAGCCGTATATGCCTTTTCGGCAGTAGCAAGCGCGTTAGTGATTGCCGTTGCCTCCTGCGCCAGGGCAGCAGCGCGCTCCTGGCTCGCCGTACGCTCGGCGGCGATGCGGTCGTGATCACGTCCAAGCGAGGCCCGCCGTTCTTCAATCGCGGCGCGGCGGCGCGCGAGGGCCAATCGTTCGCGCTCGGTGGCTGCGATCTGGTCGGTCAGATGGCGTTCAGTATTGGCAGCGGCGGCACGTGCCTGTTCGGCTGTCGCTAGTGTCTGTTCTACCGTCGCGGCTTCCTGCTGGGCGATGGCTATCTTCGCCGCGAGCTGTTGTTCGACGGCACTGGCCTTGGCTGCTTCCTCAGTTAATAGAGCCTGCTGGGTGGTGATGACTGCTGTACGCTCGCGGGTCTCAGCCAGTTGCCGATGAATTGCTTCCAGGCGCGTTGCCCCAATTGCCAGATCGCGGCGCAGTGGCTCCAGGTGTTGGGTCAGTTGGCTGGCGCGTGTGGCGAGTTCCCGGCGCTCGGCCTCGCGTTGGGCGGTCGCTGCGCGGGCCTGGTCAGCAGCACTCGTGAGGGTGGCAATGGCCGCGCTCGCTGTTTCGCGTGCCGTGCGGGCAGTCGCTTCATCGGCCTCTGCTGCTACGAGCGCTGCCTGCCGCTCCTGCCAGAGTTCGGCAAAGAGGACTTGCTGGCCTTCGCGCAGGCGGGCTTGGAGCCCTTCCCATTCCTGTGCGCCTTTGGCGGCTCGTTCCAGTGAACGCAGCCGTGGTTCAAGTTCTGTGCGGAGGTCAATCAGGCGGTCACAGTTGGCTTCGGTTTCGGTTAGGCGGCGTTCCGCCTCGGCGCGTTTCATCCGAAATGCGGCGATCCCCGCCGCGTGCTCAAATAACCCCCGGCGCTCTTCGGGGCGCGCACTGAGGGCCGCGTCTACTAAGCCTTGCCCAATCACGGTGTAGCTTTGCCCTAATGGTGCCGTGACCTGCAAGAGATCGCGCAGGCGCACCCGCCCGCCATTTAGCAGGTAGTGGGTTTCGCCATCGCGGAAGATGCGGCGGGCGATGGTCACTTCGCTGAATTCGACTGGCAAGCTGCCATCGCTGTTATCGAGGGTCAGGGCAACTTCGGCCATACCGAGCGCGGCGCGGCCACCACCGCCCGCAAAGATGACGTCCTCACCTCGCCGCCCACGCAAGGCACTGTTGCTCTGCTCGCCCAACGCCCAGCGTACCGCGTCGCTAAAGTTCGATTTTCCGCTCCCATTCGGGCCAATAATCGCCGTCAGTCCATCAGCAAGGTCAAAGACCGTCCGATTAGCAAAGCTCTTAAACCCCTGGATTTCAAGGCGTTTCAGGCGCAGTGTCATCGCTACTGCTGGTGACGGCTGGGTTGGAAAATCACGCAGGCTCCTTGGCGTGGCTACTGTACGGACGATTCGCAGGGATAGTACCAGATCGCGCCAACTCCGGCGAGGGTTGGTGGTTGTCTAGTTAATGCCTGGGGATCTCAGCGGCCAAAGTAACTGTTGAGGGCTTGCCAGAGTACCGCCGCGAACCAGACGCGGCTCGCTGCCTGATCCCAGGTTGTCCAGTCAGCAGCAGAGCCAGTCGTGTCTGGCACAGCCCCAGTATAGAAGACGAATGTCGTGATATCGCGCCGATGCCCAGAGTCAACTGGTACGTTGCTGTAAAGGAACTGATTATCCGCTTGCAGTTGCCAGTAGCCGTTTGCCACCATCGTTCGGGTGATCAGGCTGATTGCCTGTGCTTGCAGTACGGGATGAGTGGTGCCGTAGGTGCCGTTGCCATAACCATAGGCGATACCATGACTACTGAGGATGGCGATCGCCCGCCATAGCTCATCATCAACGCCATTGCGGTCAGTAAAGGGGTTCGGTGGATTCTCGCCACCCCAACTGCTCGCCCGAACCAGTAAGGCGGCGGTATGGGCCCGCAGGATTGGGTCATGCGGGCCAAAGCGGTGATCGTCATAGCCCTTGATCACGCCGCGTGCGGCTAACTGCTGAATCGCCAAGCTGTTCTCCGCAGCAACACCGTTGAGATCGGTGAAAGTTGGTTTCGGGGCAAAGATCGCCGTGACAAGCAGATTGGTGGTGAGCGTCAGGGTGAGGGGATTCTGCCAATTGGGGGTGTTGCTGCCTGAAAACTGCCAGCCAAGAAAGAGGTGATCAGCAGTTGGTTTGGCGGTCAGGGTTACGGCGTTTCCCTGTTGCCCAACAGTTACGCTGCCTGCTGTGGCTGGAATCGGGGCAATCGTCAGCGTTGGCGAAGATATCGGTTGAGTGACGGATGTGGCGGTTGGGAGGAGTATGGCGGTGGCCGTGCGCGTGGGGCTAGCGGCTGGCCCGATTGTTGGCGTTGCCGTTGGCGTGAAGGTGGGGTCAGTGGTGGGCGTTGGTGTATCTGGCGGTGGCACTGGCGTATAGGTGGCAGTAGGCGTAAATGTTGGTGGTATTGGTGTAGCTGTTGCCGTCGGCGTACTGGTTTGTGTGGCGGTGGATGTACTCGTTGGTGTCGCTGTTGGTGTATTCGTGGGCGTGGCAGTGGCAGTTGGGGTAGAGGTTTCTGTTGGTGTGCTAGTTGGTGTTGCTGTAGGCGTGTGGGTAGGCGTATTCGTAGGGGTAGGGGTGGCGGTAGAGGCAGCTACCGCCGTACCGTCCAGTGGCACGTTGATCAATATCTGCGTATTCGCGCTATCGTAGATCAGCAAGACACCTTGTCGATAACCGAGCGACGCCTGTGGGGAGAAGATCAGATCAATCGTGCAATTGTGCCCAGCGGCAAGCGTCGTCGTACAGGTTGCCCCTGAAGTAGCGAACTCGCTTGATAAGGTAGTACCAACCCCCAGAATCGTTGGCGCAGCAAAATCAATGCTGCTACCGCCAATATTCGCGACCGTAAGCTGCCTGACAGCACTGGTTGTCGCGATCATTTGCTCACCGAAATTGATCGCTGAAGGCGTGGCACTGAGTTGGCCCGGTGCTGTGGCACTGCCTGTACCAGTCAGGCTGGCAAGGCCCATCCGATAGGTTCCTGCCTCGTTAATCAGCGATAGCGTACCCGTTGCGGAACCAGCAGTTTGCGGGGTAAAGCGTAGATCGACCGAGCAACTCGCGCCAAGCGCAACTTCAGCATTGATGCAGGTAGACGATTCGGGAATGATAGAGAATGCCCCTTCGATAGTCGGCATCCCTAACCGATAGGTGCCATTACCATTATTGTTGTTAAATACTACTGTGCGTGTGGCGCTCGTTGTCCCTACTACTTGCTCGCCAAAATCGACCGTTGTTGGCATCGCTGAAAAGACAATGTAATCATTGACTTGCTGGGTAAGTGGCCCCCAACTGCTGAGGAGGAGGCCAAGGACAATAGCAACACTGATTGGGGCAAAAGGCAAGAACCGCATCCCAGGACCTCCTTCACGCAGTATTGCACTCTTGATTCATGACGGTAGCGCGCACGACTACACGCACAGCCACTGTCCAAACGTCTGTCTTCGCCACGTTGATTGTCACGATATTTTGCTTGCGCCAAACGATCAGCAACGGCCACCTCTGGCGTGGTGATTTTGTTCACCGTTGCCGGAAATGACCGAATTACTAACCCGTAGCACGTGCCCGCGATTGTATCAACGATAGCCATTGCTGGCAAAAACTCGGCGCAAGGATCGCGCAAAAACGCAATTGAGAAATTGGGTGCAAAATCCCTGGTCAGGGGGTATTGACAACCTGGCAAGCTGGTGGTAGTATACGTACATCAGCGATGCAGCCCCCGGCAGACGGGACAGCAAACTCGCAAGAGGGTGCTGAAAGGTCGCAGGAAGCAGTTCGAAGATACGAAGACTTTCGGGTCAGATTATTTTCGACGTGGCAGGTGGAGTCGCAAGACAAAGCATTGTCGCTGCAAAACTGAACGTAGGATGCCGATGGCCTCTCGGGGTTGTCGGCATCTTTCGTTTAATATTTGTGTGATATACGCTTTGGTGCAGGTGAGCTGTTTGCTGCTGTTCTAGCGGAATACGGGGAGGGTATGCCGAGACTGTTGCGGCTTCAGGATGTGCGAGCGACAGCAGCGGGAGAACAACCGGTTGGCTATCAACTCGCTGGGCGTGGTGTCTTGAATATCGGTGTTTTGTCAGTCATCAGCCTGCTAGCGTTTATCCCGGCGTTACTTTTCTTTGTTCTTGTGACTGGCCCGTTCGGTGGACCGATCAATCTACAGCAAATGGGCGAGATCCACGTAGATCTGGTGGGCTTGCTCTTATTCGTCATGACGGTGGTCGTCATTTTGCCGATTGTCCATGAATTGATGCATGGTGCCGTCGCCGCACTGCTAGGCGCACGGCCAGTCTATGGGATCGGGCCAGGAATTGCCTTCTGCCATTTTCGCGAGTTTGTAACGAAGCGCGCCTATGCCGCTATCTTGGTTGCGCCCCTGGCCGTGATCTCCATTGTTGGTGTGGCCCTGATGCCGATCACGCCGCTGATCCTGCGTGGGCCATTGCTGGGCCTGCTGGTGACGAATGCCGCTGGCGCGGTCGGCGATATCGCCATGCTCTGGCAATTACGGCGATTACCAGCAGATGTTTTGATTGCCGATACGAATGCTGGCTACGAATACTACGTGCCAACCGCAGAATAGCCGCTGATGGTCAGGTATACTGCGCTGGCGCTTGGCGGTATCGTTGCTGGCGTACCCTGTGGTATGCCAGTTGCGTTATAAAAGCGTAGTTTGTGGGCGATTATTTGGGGCTTCGATACGGCCCTGGCGGTAATACGGCAATAATGCTAGCGGTTGACCGCAGAACGTGTCACAATGTCAATCGAGCTGCTGATTCCTGGCGTGGAGTGACCTGGGAGGCGACAATGGCACGGATCGGGATCTTGGTGGTCGCATACAATGCTGAATCAACGCTTGGGAGCGTTATTGAGCGGATCCCTGCCGCGATTATGGAGAAGGTCGAAGAGATCTTTGTCTTTGATGATGCTAGCCAGGATGCCACGGCTGAGGTTGGGCGGGAGTATGAACGCCGCCTGGAAAAGGGCAAGCTGGTCATTCATCGCAACCCCGAGAATCTGATGTATGGGGGGAACCAGCAGCGTGGTTACCAGTACGCGATTGAGCGTGGCTTTGATTACGTAGTCTTGCTGCATGGGGACGGTCAATATGCCCCCGAGGTGATGCAAGATCTATTGACTCCGCTGGAGACTGGTCAGGCCCAGATGGTGATGGGCTCGCGGATGATGGTGCCAGGAGCGGCCCTGAAGGGTAATATGCCACCCTACAAATATGTAGGGAACAAGATTCTGACCTGGTTGGAAAACCGCTTGATTGGCACGAAACTGAGTGAGTTTCACTCCGGCTATCGGGCCTATTCCGTCGCTGCGTTGCGTACGATCCCGTTGGGGAATATGACGAGTAATTGGCATTTTGATACCCAGATTATCTTGCAGTTCCTCAAACGCGGTTATCGCATCACCGAAGTACCGATCCCGACGTACTACGGCGATGAGATCTGTCGTGTCAATGGGGTTCCTTATGCGCTAAACTGCCTGCGCGAAACGCTGGTCTTCGCGCTGACCGAACGCTGGAGAATCCGTGGAAAAGCAGGCAATCCATTACCGTTTGCACCACGACCCGAAGAGTAGTCACCAACAGATTGTTCGCCTTGTCCGGCAGCTTGGCGTGTCACCAATTCTCGATGTTGGTGCCGCCCAGGGTGTCCTTGGGCAGTTAATTGGTCACGACCAATTTGTCATCGATGCCGTTGAGCCGAATCCCGATTGGGCCAACCGCGCTCGGCCATATTATCGTGCGGTCTTTGCCAGCACGATCGAAGATGCGCCACTGATTCCGCAGAGTTATCGCACGATTGTGTGCGGCGATGTATTGGAGCATACGGTCGATCCCGTTGGGGTCTTGCACCAACTCCGCGCGGTGGCTTCCGATGATGCCGTCTTTATTATTTCACTGCCCCACGTTGCCCACCTCGCGATCCGGCTGCTCTTACTGCTCGGTCGTTTTCCGAAGATGGAACGGGGGATTCTCGATAAGACCCACCTCCATTTCTTTACCCGTGATACGGCAGAAGCGACCTTGCAAGCGGCAGGTTTGCAGGTTGCCCGTGCGTATCCCACGGGGATTCCGTTGGACGAGCTATGGCCCAGTGGTCAAGGTACAGCGCTCTATCGGTTGCTGATGCGGTTGCAGCATCTGGCGATCAAGATTGCCCCACGGCTCTTTGCTTTTCAGTGGATCTTTGTGGCCTATGGCACTGGTCGTCGCCAGATGCCTGATCAGTAACCATCCTGTTACACTGCGTAATATGAGGTAATGGTCAGTCAGGGAAAGGGGGCAGTGTGGATATTGCCGCAATGCACCAGGGGAATCGCGCGGCATGGAACGAGGCAGCGGCCCGCTATAGCGAGCAATTTGCTGAATCATTGGCGTTATTGCAGCGTGGGGGGCACGCGCTGTTGCCCCCAGAGTTACCATATCTGCATGATCTTGGCGCATGGTGTCGGCGAGCCATTCATCTGCAATGTGCAGCGGGTGAGGATACGCTGTCGCTCTGGAACCTGGGGGCGCAGGAAGTCGTTGGAGTTGATATCAGCGACGAGATGATCGCGCTGGCCCGGCGCAAAGCCACGGTGTTGAGTGCGCCAGCCCAGTGGTTTGCCTGTGACTTGCTGCAAACCCCGCACGCGCTGGATCAGACTGCTGACCTCGTGTATACCGGCAAAGGAGCCTTGTGCTGGCTGCACGATATTGACGGTTGGGCGCAGGTGGTGGCGCGGTTGTTAGTGACTGGTGGTCGCTTCTACCTCTTTGAGGGTCACCCAATCACCTGGATTTTTGATCCGTTGGCCGCCACGCCCCAACTAGATCCCCGCTATGGGGACTATTTTTCTGAGCAGCCAGAGGCTGAGCAGGGGTGGACCGCCGAATATATCGGCGAACTCGATCGGCCTACCGAGGAGTTGGCGATGAAATATGAACGCCAGTGGACCTGCGGCGCGGTCATGAACGCGCTGCTGGCAGCAGGATTGCGCGTTGAACGGTTCGAGGAACATCCCGATACCTACTGGCGACAGTTCCCCAATATGCCTGCCGATACGATTCGACGGTTTCCGAATACCTACTCGCTGTTCATGCGGAAAGGATGAGCAGATCAATTGCGCTAGCCCAAATCGGCCATGAGTGCTGATCAGCCTCCTGCCCACCCACTGGCTGCGCCGCTCTTGGTGCTGGCGGTGTTGGCGTTGAGCAATGCCCTGCAACAGAGTGATGGGCATTACCAACGTGCTGCACTGTGGTGGCTGGGGTTGGCCCTGACCCTGACGATCCTCAGCCTGCTTTTGCCTGTCCGCTGGCAATTTACGCCTCCTCCTGGCACAACGACGCTATTCCTGGGCCTTGGTATCTTTCAGCAACTCGGCTCGCTCGTCCTCAAAGAGCCAGGGGTCTATCTCGCTGCACCCTGGCGGGCAGGATACGGCGTGTTCTTTGGCGGAATCGGCGTTGCCGCTGTGCTTGTGGCGCTGGGACTGCTGGGGCGTGGGATCTGGCAGCGCAGCTGGTTTCCTGCGTTGCTGGTGGTCTTTCTGGCGTTAGGTATTTGGGTCTTACGGCAATCGCCGAATCCTGATATCGATGTTTTTATTTTCCAGCAGGAAGGGAGCGCCGCTCTGCTGCGTGGCGTGAATCCCTATACGCTGACTTTTCCCGACATCTATGGGGACAAGCCGTACTATGGCCCAGAGATGCGGCACAATGGACAGGTTGATTTTGGCTTTCCCTATCCACCACTCAGCCTGCTATTAGCGCTGCCAGGTTATCTGTTGTTTGGCGATTATCGGTATGCCCAACTGGTTGCGGTGGCAGTTGCTGGGGCGTTGTTGGCGTATGCGCGCCCTGGCCTGACTGGTAAATTGGCCGCAACGCTGCTCCTGTTCATGCCCAGGATTTTTTTCGTGCTGGAGCAGGGGTGGACCGAGCCATTGGTGTTGCTGCTCTTTGCCTTGACCGTTGCCTGTGCTTGCCGCTGGCCGCGGGCGTTGCCGTTCGCGCTGGGCTTATTGCTGGCGAGTAAGCAGACGATGATCTTTGTGCCACCACTGGCGTTATTACTCGTTGGTGGGTTGGCACACTGGCGGATCTGGCTAGGGATGCTCTGGCGGGCAGCGGTGGTTGCAGCGGTGGTGAGCCTGCCGCTGGCAGTGGGCGCATGGCAGCAGTTCTTCTATTCCGTGGTGCTGTTACAACTCTATCAGCCACTGCGTACTGATGCGCTCAGTTACGCGGCGGCGTTGGCCCATAGTGGCTGGGCGGCACCGTCCTGGCTGGCGTTTGCCGTGGTTGGTGTGCTATTGGGTGTCGTGCTGTGGCGTGGTGCGGCGACTCCAGCGGGGTTTGCCTTGGGCGTGGGTCTCGTCTACCTCGGTTTCTTTGCGTTCAATAAGCAGGCATTCTGCAACTATTATTTCTTCGCCATTGGGGCGCTTTGTGCGGCGCTGGCGGTGATGCAAGTTGGGGGATCGGCTACCCCGGCCCCGCGCCAGACGATCAGGGCCACAAACGGTTCGGCAGTCACAGCCTCATAGCGGATACCACTTGCCTGAAGGGCCGTGACGCATGGCGCTGCTGCTGTGCGTGGGTCCGTTCGATCAAAGAGATAGGCAACGACAGCGGCCTGTTCATAGGCGCGCCGATATGGTGGGTAGCGATCAGTGGTTGGGTCGAATGGTACGAGCGTTGGGTTCTCTTGCCAGAGGAAGGTGAGGCGATAGGCCAGCCAGTATTCCGCCGCGCCATAGCGAATGCCGCGCTCCCGCAAGGTTGCGCCGAGTTGTGCTTCTTCGGCAGCGATCCCCCGTGGCGCGTGGACTGGACGAAAGCCCTGCACCAATGGGGTAAAACTCAGCCAGCCACCAACCGCCACAGCGACGATATACGGCGCTAACAACAGGGCAAAGCGCCGCACCGAGACGCTCCAGGCCAGAGGTAGCAGGGCCAATGGCGCGGCCCAGATAATTGGGGCGAGATAGCGGGTAGCCCAAAGATCGATCGGGTTGCCAGAAATGAGAAAGCCAGCTAGAGAGGTTAGGGCGACCAGTGCCCCCCACGCGCCCAGGCGGCGCACTGCCCAGGGAATCTGCCGAAAAAATAAGGCCAGACCCCCCCAGACGATTCCCAGAATCAGGACGATTGCGCCCAGGTATTGGATGACTGCGAAGAAGATTGGCGGTTGCCAGCGGTCGGGGTAGAGATTTGCGCCAGAGATATAGACACCATAGCTGAGAATCCAGGGTAAGCAATGTTCCCAGAGTAAGTGGGCGTTCTGTTGTATCCGGGCCAATGAAAAGCTGCCTGCGGTGACGCTGTTTGGTGCGGCGCTTACCGCTAGGCGCGAGAGCGCACACAGCCCCAATCCGCCGGCGAAGCCGAGGCCGCAGGCAACGACACGGCGCAGGAGAGTTTGGCGCTGGGCGTGCTGATCCAGGCAACAGGCGAGGGCAAACAGGATCAGGCCAGGGAAAAATTGGATCGTAAAGAAGTCGAGGAAAAGCGCGAGGCTGCCCACTACTGCACCCGCAGCATACGCCAGCGCGGGGCGCGACCAGCTACTGGCCCGATCCAGGAGCCAGACGGCGGTGATGACGGCAGTGATTGACCATTGGCGTGGCGCATAGAGGGCGACTCCGTTGACTGCCTGGGGGGTGAAGACCACAACCAGCGTCGTGATCGACGCGAGCGTTAGACTGAGATGACGCTGGAGGATCGAGAAGGTAAGACCGATCAGAATCAGGTGGCCGATCAACGGCACGATCATTAGGGTCAGGGGATTTGCCCCACCGATCAGGAAACCCAGCGCGACCAATGCCACGTCGGGGAAGCCCTGGTAGTTGGTGCCCCAGATAAACCACGACCATTCGCCAGCCAATAAGTGTTCTGCCTGGAGGCCGATTATCGTGGCGTCAGCATGCACTGCCTGGGGATTGAGCAGAGCAGGCCAACGCGCAGCGATGGCAACAGCCAGTAAGGCAAGCAGGGCGATTATCTGTCGCAGCGGTGCCTGGGGCAGGCGATTGATCGTCACCAGTTACCATTTCCTGAAGCCATTCGACAGCCGAACGAAACAGCTTTGCGCCTTTTCTCGTAGATTCTATCGGAGAGCGAGTATGGGTGTTTGCCCCTCTCTCTGTCAACGAACGCTACTTGTCCTTGGTCACCCAGGCAATAAAGAGTGCTAAGATTCTCTTTGTAGTGATAATTCTGCCAGACGGAAGGTAAGGAAAAACTTGCGGAAGATACGTCTGTTGTGGCTGATTCTCGTGTTGGGGTTATTGGTTGGGGTGATGCCGGGGTTACTACCGCATTCGGCCCAGGCGGCTGACCCAACCGTAGTCTATAACCGTTTCGATGTTGATATTGCGATCAACGCTGATGGTAGTTTTCGGGTAACTGAGAAGCAGGATATCTCCTATCCTGCGGGAACCTTTACGCGCGCATCACGCAATATTGGCCTTGGCAGTGTGGTCGATATTCGTGACTTTGCTGTCAGTGAAGGGAATACAAACTACACTGTTACTACGAATACTACAGCGCGAACCCCCAATACATTCAGCGTAACTCGTGATTCACAAAATGCCAAAGTGGAATGGTATTACAGTCAGGCGGCGAACCAACGCCGTAATTTTGTCATCGCCTATACGATTGTTGGTGGTTTGCGGATCAATCCTGATCTCGATGTATTGGACTGGGTTGCCCTCCGCCCCGACCTTTCCGCTGATGCTGCGGCCTCAACCGTGACCGTGACACTGCCGAAGGACACCAATACCGCCCAAATCAAGACGGACTCGCAAGGAGCCACGGCGAAGGCGACCATTGTGAACGGTCGTACTGTGCGTTTTGACGCTAATGCCGTCAACCGGGGCAAGGGCTTAGAAGTAAAAGTTTCCTTCCCGCATGGCCTGACTACCGCTGCACCGCCGCCCTGGCAATCCCAATTTGAACAGCAGGCGGCGGCCCAGGCTCGTCAGGATTCCATTCGGAATCTGATCACCCTGATCTCCTTTGTCACTGGACTGTTGATCCTGATCGGTGGCGGCATTGGCCTTTATATCCTCTGGTATACCCGTGGGCGTGACCGCTTTACTGGTCTGGTTGCCGAATATCTGCGCGAACCACCCAGCGATATCAGCCCTGGTGTGGCTGGCACGTTGATTGATGAACGGGCAGACCTGCAAGATGTGCTAGCAACGTTCGCTGATCTGGGGCGCAAGGGCGTGATTCATATCAACGAGGAGCAGACCGCTGGCCCGCTGGGCCTTGGTAGCCAACGTGATTTTGTGGTTGATCGCATGGAATCTACCGTGCCACTGAGTGGCTTTGAGCAGACATTGCTCAATACGCTCTTTGCTGGCGGCAGTACTCAGGTGCGAATGAGTACAGTGAAAAATAGTTTGCTGGCCTCATTGCCAAGTTTTGGCAACCAACTCTATAGCGAAGTGGTCAGCCTGGGCTACTTCCTGAAAAGTCCAGAGGCTACGCGGCAACAGTATCGTCGCTTTGGCTTTACCGTGATTGGGTTGTCAATCGTTCTCTGGCTGGTGTTGCTCTGTACGCAGAGTGCCGTTGCTGGTGGGGTGACCTTTGCCGCCTTCCCCTTGGGGATTATTGGGGTTGCGCTGCTGGCGCTGGCGCGGGCGATGCCGGTGAAGACGGCCTTGGGGGCCGAAGAAGCGGCGAAGTGGCAAGCGTTCAAAACGTACCTGGCGAATCTGGAGAAGTACGACAACCTGGAAGAAGCGAAGGGGATTTTTGAGCGTTACCTGCCCTATGCCACGGCATTCGGCCTGGATAAGAGCTTTATCGAGAAATTTGCCTCGGTCAACACCCCTGCCCCCGCCTGGTACGGTGGTGGTGGCGGCCCGATCATCATTGGCGGTCCCGGCGGCTATTATGGCCCTGGTGGTTACGCTGGTCCGCACGGTGGTGGTGGCGGTGATGGCTCAGGCGGCGGTGGTTGGGGGATTCCCTCGCTGCAAGAGATGAGCGACCGTGGTGGTGGTGGTCTGCAAAGCTGGAGCGATACGCTCTCCGATATGCTGAGTTCGGCTGGCTCCTTTGGTGGTGGCGGTGGCTCTGACAGCGGTTGGAGTGGCGGCGGCTTCAGCGGCGGCGGCGGCGGTGGTGGCGGCGGTGGCGGTGGCGGTGGTGATTTCGGCTAATCGCCACTAGCCGCTGATCACGGCTGACTCTGGCCTAGTTGCTCGACTATACTTTGCGGCGGGCAATATCCCGCCGCTTGGTTTGCTACTGATTGGAGGCCATCGATTAGCGCAACCGCTGATAGCCCGGTTGGCGATGAACCGGGGGAGTTTCGTTGTTATCGCCATCCCAATGTCACGACACGCTTGCGCTGTAACCGTTGTGGTCGGCCAATCTGCACCCAATGCGCGCAACCAACGCCAGTAGGGTTACGTTGCCCAGAGTGTGCCAGTGGACCACGCCCAGTCGTCTACCAAACCGATCCCGCAATCCTCGGGCGAGCCATTGGCGGGGGCCTTGGGGCGGCGCTGATCATTGGCGGGCTTTGGGGGCTGCTGAATACTGCCGGTCTCACCCGCAATACCCCCTATGATTGGACGTTCTGGTTTACCCTGCTCTTGGGATTTGGGGCGACCGAACTAATCAGCTTTCTGGCAAAACGGCGGCGTGGCCCCACGTTGCAGGGGATCGGGATTGCCTGCATCCTGTTGGGGTTTGTTATCAGCCGCCTGGTTCTCAATCTCCGCTTGCCAGCACCATACTCGCTCGCGCAGGTACTCAGCCAACCATTGATTGTGGCTAGCGGGCTGGCGATTAACCTCTTTACCTTGATCTGCCTGGTGCTGGCCTGTGCGATTGCCTGGGTCCGCTTTCGCTAGTGGGGAGGTGCTGCGCGTGTTACTGCCAACCGTCCGGAAATTCGTGCTAGTCTGCGCCTGATGGGCAACATTATTAGACTGGCAGATCTTGCTGCATTGGGGCAGACGGCACGGGCAAGCGGGCAGCGCGTTGTTTTCACCAACGGGCATTTCGATCTACTGCACGTTGGGCATTTGCGCTACTTGCGGGCGGCGCGAGCGCTGGGCGATCTGTTGGTGGTGGGGGTGAATGATGACGCCAGCACGCGCCGCCGGAAGGGACCACATCGCCCGATCGTGCCAGAAGCTGAACGTGCCGAGCTACTGGCTGCCCTTGCCCCAGTTGATTGGGTGGTGCTCTTTGGCAGTGATACTGCTGACCCGCTGATCGCTGCATTACAGCCCGCAATCTACGCTAAAGGGGGCGATTACACCATCGTTCCAGGGGTGCCGGGTACGCCCCTGCCAGAGGCGACCACCGTGCAGCAGTATGGAGGTGAGGTTATCATCTTGCCGCTGGTTGCTGATCGATCATCAAGTGCGATTGAGGCGCGGATTCTGGCTCGGCAGCAACAGGTTGAGCGCACCCAATAAGCGTTTATGCTGTTGAGCGCACCACCTGGCGGGCGGTGTTCTATACTTCCTGCCTTGCTGGATCGATCGCTGTTGGAGTTCGTATGGTTGTTGCACAACATTTCGTGGGCCATTCGTTCGTTCTGTGGCCTTGGTGAACACTGAATCGACCACACCGTCCACGACAGAAGAACACGCTGCTGCCCATGCAGTAGTGCGCCGAGGGATCATCTCCGCCGCGCTGATCATTGCCGTGGGCAGCCTGCTCTCGCGGCTCTTTGGCCTGGTACGCGAACAACTGGCCTCATACTATTTCGGCACCGGGGTTGATTTCCGACCATTCACCCTGGCCGATAGTATGCTCACGATGCTGTATGACCTGTTAATCAGCGGGGCCGTTGCTTCGGCGCTGGTACCAGTCCTCAGTGAATATAGCGCCCCTGAGCGTCGCCCAGAGTTACGGCGGATTCTTGGCACCCTGCTCGCCATTGTAATCCTGGTGCTGGGCTGTGTGACCGTGCTGCTGGAGATTTTTGCCGCGCCGTTAGTCACTGGCTGGCTGAAGATCAGTATTCAAGGGGCGAACACTCAGCCACCAACGGCGGCAGAGTTGGCAAAAACGATCGAAAACGTGCGGCTGATTCTGCCTGCGGTCTTACTGCTCGGCATTTCTGCAATCTTCCTGGCCGCCAACTATGCGCTCGGTCGCTTTGCGTGGCCGTCTGCTTCGCAGGTAGCTCGCAATGGGGCGATTATCGTGGCGACCATCCTGCTGGCGCGCTGGCTGGGAGTGACCAGTATGGTCGTGGGAGTGTTGGTGGGCGCGGTCTTGCTGGTGGTGATCCAGCTTCCTGGCCTGCGCGATGCCCTGCCGATCCCTGCCTTTGATCTGCACCACCCAGCAATTCGCGGGATTTTTCGGCTCTATTTGCCGATTTTTATTGGGCTATTCGCCAACACATTTGGGCAGATCATTGATCGGGGGCTGGCGTTCAATGCCAGCGAGGATGCCCTGGGCGCAATGCGTTATGCCACAACATTGCAGCAGTTGGTGCTGGGCTTAGTGGCAACGGGGATTTCGCTGGGAGCATTGCCCGCGCTCTCGCGCCAGGCCGAGGCCGGGGATGATGTTGGTTTTCGCAATACCGTCTCCACCGCTTTACGGATGACCACCGTCTTGATCGCGCCAGCTACGTTTGGCCTGCTGGCGCTTGCCAGCCCCATCGTCAACCTGATTTTCCGTCATGGTGCGACGGGCGAGGCCAGCGCGCGGTTAATTGCGCTGGCCCTGCTCTGGTATTTACCCGGCACCTTCTTCCAGGCCTATGATCAACTCTTGATCAATATCTTCTATGCCCGCCGCAATACCCTGATTCCCCAACTGGTGGGGGTGGCTGCCGTGATCCTCTACATTGCCGTGGAACTTTTGTTTGTTGGGCGATTTGGGATGGTGGCGTTGGTGGGGGCGATCTCGGTGCAGTGGACATTCCATGCGTTAGTCATGTTCTGGTTGGGGCGACATTTCCTCCAGGCTGCCGACTGGCAGGCGTATCGGCGGGTGATGTTGATCTGTGTTAGCGTGAGTATGGTGATGGCCTTGATTGCCTGGGGTAGTGCGACCATTCTTGATCGCGCCTTGCCAGGACCAGAGCTGCTCCGTGAACTGCTCACGCTGATCATCCCGGTGGGACTGGGCGCGATTTGCTATGCCTGGGGAGTCACGCGCCTGGGAGTTGACGAATTCGCGATCCTCTCGCGGCGGATTTTGGGGCGACTGGGGCTGTCACGGTAGCCGATTGCGCTACGATTCAGGCGGCGCTGGGTGGTCGATGGTGACTTGCCACCAGGCGAGCCAGCGGGCGGGAAACTCACGGATAATGGCATTGCGCCCTGGTTCGCCGCCAAATGGCGCAGCCACATATCCAATCACTGCCAGACCCAATTGCGAACAGGTGAAAATGGCGCGGGGCAGGTGGTACTCCTGGGTGACGGCAATCGCCTCATTGGGCTGAATCCCGTACGTGTGCCTGGCCCGATAGCAGCTATCGTAGGTGCGTAGGCCGCTTGGATCGAGAATGAGGGCGGATTCAGGAACACCGTGGGCGACGGCGTAGTTCCGCATCGCCTCTGGTTCATTGTAGTTATCTTCGCGATTGTCGCCAGTGAGGAGCAGTTGGCTCACCTTGCCCGCCTGATAGAGCGCCACAGCAGCAGTGAGCCGATTCTCCAGCGCGACACTGGGGATACCGCCAGGCCGTACTTCGGCCCCAAAGACGATCGCCACGCGCCGCGCGGGTACGGTATTGAGGTCGTGATAGATCGCATTGCGTGTGGTGAAATAGATCTGGCCTTCGATGATGATCAGGCAGGTGAGTGCGCTGAGGATGATCGCGCTGAGCAGGCGCAGGAATGGGTGGCGGCGGCGCGCCTGTTGTGATCGTTCGTTCATGGGGGAGAGTATCGTCGCTATTGTGTAGTAGCGTCAAGGCTGGCAGCGCCCTGCCCGATCCCTTTCGGGCATTTGGCACAATCGGAAGGCAAGCAGCGGGCGGGTTTGGCTATTCTGGCTGGTAACTATGCTATACTGACACGCACATTCGTAAAGCTGGCCTTGTTGTGGATGGCTAACTGCGCATTTTTGAGCAATGAATGTAGCAATTGGCACAACCTACTGCTGTGGTAAGGGAGAACGATGGCATTGCTGAAGATTATTCTGGAAGGCGATCCGCGCTTGCGCCAGAAGGCGTTGAAGATTAAGCGTGTTGATGCTGGTATCCGCCGCCTTGCCGAAGATATGTACGAGACAATGCTTGATGCGCCAGGGATTGGTCTGGCGGCCCCGCAGGTCGGCGTCATGTTGCGGATGATTACGGTTGAAGTGCCAGATGATTATTATGAAGAAGGCGCACCAGGGGCGAGTCTGATTCTGCTGAACCCAGAGATTGTGAAGGCGACCGGGCGGCAAGAAGACCCTCCAGAGGGCTGCCTGAGTATCCCGCATTGGGTTGGGCAGGTGCCTCGTGCTGCAAAGATTGTCGTGAAAGCCCGCGATCTGGATTTTCGAGAAATTCGGATTCGGGCCGATGGGATGGTGGCGCGGGCATTACAACACGAAATCGATCACCTCGACGGCATCCTCTTTACTGATCGCGTAGAAGATAAAAGTACCCTCAAATATCTGCCACCCACGCCGGATGGTGACCGCTCGGCGGAAGAAAAGGCGTTAGCCGAATGAGACGAAGCAACTGATCCGCGTTGTGCTGAGTGCTGCGCAGCCAACAGTGAGGTGCTACTGATGAGCTTGCGGGCCGCTCGCTGGTTATCTCGTCATCAACAACCCCCGCGGCAATTGTTTCCTGTATTACCCTGGTTGCTGCAATGAATATCACGCTGCGCGATCTCCTGCGCTGGTCAGAAACCCCCCTGACAATGGCGCGTGAGGCGATCCTGATCCATCCCGACCGCCCCATCAGTTGGCCGGTGACAATGCGGGCTACTCCACCAATCTTGCCCCAAATGGAACCTGGCGCGATTGTGCTGCTGGCTGGCACTATCTTAGCCGAAGTACGCCCCTACCTGCCTGGGGCATTACACGAACTGCGGCGGCGGGGCGTTGGGGCGTTGGTGATCGATCCAGGCGAATCACTGGAGTTTGTCGCTGATGATCTTGATCTGTTGGCGGCCCGGGGCGGCGTAACTCCAGATCTCGAACTGTTGCTCACCCGCCTGATTAACGAGCGCCGTTCGCGGCTGTATCGCCGGGGTACGGAGATCGACCGGGCGCTCACTGAAGCGACCTTACTTGGTCGCAGCGTCGTTGATCTCCTACGTATCGGGGTAACTCAGCTCGGTCGACCACTCTTGCTCCTTGATGAACGGGGTCGCGTTCAGGAGAGCGCACTGCCATCTGGGCAAGCGACGTTGCCGCGCCCCCCTGCGCCACCACAGGGCGTTGATCAGGCGTTGGTGCCATTTCCCGATCCAATCCAGGGGATCGAGTGGCTGATGGTCCCGCTCGATGGTACTGCTCAGGGCTGGTTGGCGCTGAGTGGTCCCCGTGGTGGCCTTGACGAGGTAGATCGATTATTAGTGACGCGGGTTGCCGCAGCCTGTGCGCTGGCCCTGGCGCAGACGCGGCGCGAGAGTTCGCGCCTTGCCCCCGCCCGCCGGGCGGCGTTAGTGGCTGATCTGTTAGATTCCAGGCTCGCTGCCGAAGAACGAATAAATCGGGCTGAATTACTGGGCATGGAATCTGGCGCGCGGTTTGCGTTGCTCGCCTTGCAGCCCCAGTCAAATAACAGCAATGCGAGTCGGGTAGTCGCGAATGCGCGGCAGATGATCGCCGCCCGTGCTGCGCCATATGCTGAGTTTGATGGATTTGTTGCGGAGTCAACCGGCGCAATCTGCTTTCTCTTTCACACGAATCGGACAGGCAACCTGGGGCGACTGGCGCAGGCCCTGCGGATCGGCTTTGCCCAGGTCGCGGCCAAAGATGCTGACAACCCAGATTTCTGGGCCGTATTAAGCGAGTCAGTGGCTGATCTTGAGCAGTTACCAGGCTTAGCCCGACAGGTAGGGTACGGGCTGGCTGTGCTGCGCAGTGGTGGGGCCGATCGAACATTTGCTGATTGGTCAACGCTCGACGACCTTGGCCCATATACGCTGCTCTATCCAGTCTGGGGTACGCCAGCGGCGGCAACGTATGTCGCGGAGATGCTGGGCGATCTGCCGGAACATGATCTTCGTTATGGTGGCGAGCTACTCCCAACCCTGCTAACGTATCTGCGACAAGGCGGCGCAGCAGGCGCTGCTGCCGCTGCGCTGGCAATTCACCGGAATACCCTCACCTATCGCTTGCGGCGCATTGAGGAGATTTGCCAGCGGTCACCCCTGGAACCAACCCAGCAATTAGCGATGCATCTGGCGGCGATTCTGGCAACCCTGCCATTTCCTGAAGACTAGCTACAGGCAGAATAGGGCGGTTTGCACAATCAGCGGGTCTATTTTTGTGCAGATTGTTGTTATCTTGTCCGACAAGAGTTTGCTACATTTGGCAGCGCGGCACGCCAGGTATTTGCATGATTCGGGCTGACCAGGAGGGAAAAACGGATGACGAATCTGTCTCAGCGATCTGACGTAGTGCCAGACGAGCCAACTGTAGCCGATACTCTGGCGCGGGCGCAGGACGAGCAGATCGACTTTATCAATATGCAGTTTACCGATGTGATGGGCATTGTGAAGAGTGTGACGATGCCCCGTGCTGAACTTGCCGATGCGCTGAATCATGGCGTCTGGTTTGATGGTTCGGCAATCGATGGTTTTACCCGCATCGCCGAGAGTGATATGTTCCTGATGCCCGACCGCTCCACCTTCGTAATGATTCCGTGGGAGCGTGGGCGACATAATACTGCTCGGATGATCTGTGATGTCTATAAGCCCAATGGTGATCCGTTTCCTGGTGACCCCCGTGGCGTGCTGAAGCGGCAGTTGGCGCGGCTGGCGCGCCTCGGCTATTCGTATCAGATCGGCCCAGAACTTGAGTTTTTTCTGTTCCGCAAAGACCAGGATCAGATTTCGCCGTTGCCCCATGATCGGGCCGGGTACTTCGATGTCTCGACCGATCTTGCCTCGGAGGTGCGGAAAGATATGGTGCTGGCACTGGCGGAAATGGGCATTACGGTCGAGCAGGCCCATCATGAGCTGGCGAGCGGGCAACATGAGATCGATTTTCGCTATGATCATGCCTTGCGGACTGCCGATCACGCGATCACCTTCAAGTATACGCTGAAGGCGATCGCCCAGCGGCACGGCCTCCACGCGACATTCATGCCCAAGCCACTAGAGGGGATTCATGGCTCGGGAATGCACACTCACCTGAGTCTGTCGAATCTGAGCGATGGGGGGAATGTCTTTGCTGACGAAGCCGATCCCTATGGTTTATCGCAGGTGGCGCGGCAGTTTATGGCGGGATTGCTCTACCATGCGCGGGGGATGTCTGCCGTCTTTGCCCCACTGATCAACTCCTATCGGCGGTTGGTGCCGGGGTTTGAAGCCCCAGTCTATATCGGCTGGGCCAACTCCAATCGTTCGGCATTGATTCGGGTGCCAGCGGTACGCCCGCACAAACGGCAGTCCACCCGGATTGAACTGCGCTGCCCCGATCCGGCCTGTAATCCGTATCTGACCTTTGCGGTGATGCTGGCCTGCGGGCTCGATGGAATCGAGAATGATCTGGCCTTGCCCGAACCAGTGGAGGAAAACCTCTATCATCTCACTGAAGAAGATCTGGCTCGCCGAAATGTTGGCGTGCTACCAGCGACGCTCGGTGAGGCGGTCAGTGAAATGCAGCGCGATCCGGTGGTGCGGGCTGCGCTGGGTGAGCACGTATTTAACCATCTTGTTGAAGCGCAGAAGCAGGAGTGGGACGCTTTCCGCAAACACGTTAGCCAGTGGGAGCGGGATCGCTACCTGGAACTGTATTGAGTAGTACCCATTCCAGCCCTGTACCACTCAAGCAGCGCTGGGCTAGTGGGCATCCAGAAGACATATCCCCTGGTTGATCATCCCTTCTGCGGCACGTATTCGCAGACTGCGGTACGATAACGCCGCTTGCCCGCTGTGCGTTGGTAAGCTACGGCACCCTTGCGTGGGACAGATCCGCGCCGAATCTGGTATAGTGTAAAGAATACACGAAGAAGGGTTGTGGCTTACTCAGCGAGCGAAGTGGAGGAAGCAGGATGATTGCCGAGAGCAAACTGCGGCTTGGTCTGGCCCAAATCAACACGACGGTGGGGGATCTTGCGGGCAATAGCGCGAAGATTATTGCCACCATTGACGAAGCGCGGATGCAGGGTGTGCAGGTGGTCGTCTTCCCTGAACTGGCTGTGGCGGGTTATCCACCAGAAGACTTGCTGCTGAAATCGTCGTTTGTTCATGACAACCTGGCTTACCTGCGCGAGATCGCCACCCATACGCAGGGGATTGTGGCGGTGGTTGGGTTTGTCGATGCGAACGCCGATATTTTCAATGCAGCAGCGGTGCTGGCGGATGGCGCCTGGGTTGGCACCTATCACAAGCGGTATCTGCCGAACTATGGGGTCTTCGACGAAGATCGCTACTTTATGGCTGGTGATACCACGCCGATTTTTCACTTTGGTGATATTCCAGTTGGGATCACGATCTGTGAAGATATCTGGTACCCCGTTGGCCCCGCGACGCTCCAGGGCTTGTCTGGCGCTGGGCTGATTCTCAATCTCAACGCTTCGCCATATAGTCAGGGTAAGTGGCAGACCCGCGAAACAATGCTGGCAACCAGGGCGATGGATAATGACCTCTACATCGCCTACGTCAATCTGGTTGGTGGGCAGGATGAATTGGTCTTTGATGGCGGGAGTGTGATCTTCGATCCCAGTGGGCAACCAATCGCCCGGGCCGCGCTCTTTGCGGAAGAACTGTTGGTGGCTGACCTCGATCTCAGTGCAGTTTTTCGGAATCGGCTCCACGATCCGTTGCGCCGCAAGGAGCGGCTATTGAGTGAACTCTCGACGGCTGGAGTGCAGACTATCCCGCTAGCCCCATTCCCCACTGCACCAGCAGACCGCACGGTGTTGGCAGAGCCAATCCTGGCAACGCCGCCTGATCCACTCGCTGAAGTGTATGGCGCGTTAGTGCTTGGGACCCGCGATTATTTGCAGAAGAATGGCTTTCAACGCGTGGTGCTTGGGTTGTCAGGTGGCATCGACTCGGCGCTCGTGGCGGCGATTGCCGTTGATGCGCTGGGGGCTGATGCTGTCACCGGGGTTTCGATGCCCTCACGATACTCCTCTGCTGGGTCAAAAGACGATGCGCGTGATCTGGCTGAACAGTTGGGGATTCAGTTTCTGACCATTCCCATTGAAGGGACCCACGCCGCCGCACTGACGATGTTGAGTGAGGTCTTTGAAGGTACTCCGGCAGGGGTGGCCGAGGAAAATCTGCAAGCGCGGATACGTGGGAATATCCTGATGGCGTTGTCGAATAAGTTTGGCTCATTAGTGTTAACGACTGGCAATAAGAGCGAGATGTCGGTTGGCTATGCCACGATCTACGGCGATATGGCTGGTGGCTTCGCCGTGATCAAAGATGTGCCGAAGACCCTGGTTTTTGCCCTATCCCGCTGGCGGAATGAGCAGGGGCGGGTGGTGATTCCCTGGAACACGATCACGAAACCCCCTTCGGCTGAGTTGCGGCCTGACCAGCAAGATACCGATTCGCTACCGCCATACGAGATTCTGGATCCGATCTTGAAAGCCTATGTCGAGGAAGATCGCAGTGCGGCTGATATTGTTGCAGCGGGGGCTGACCCCGCACTGGTGGCCCGCATCATCCGGATGGTTGATCTGAACGAATATAAGCGGCGACAGGCGGCCCCAGGGATCAAGATTACCTCGCGGGCATTTGGGCGAGATCGGCGGCTACCCATTACGAATCGCTACCGCGAAGCGCCGATTGCCCTACCAACCAAAGCATAGGCAGCTGACCGCAATTGCCAGACGTGTCCTGGTGGGTGCTGGTTGGGCAGGCACCCGCTGATCGTTTCGCCAGTTGGCGTCCGCCCAGTCTCTCCGCTATCATCGTCACAGCGTCGCATCAAGCGGGCGAATCGGGGCATGGGAGGCAGCGTGACGAGTCGATCAGTGGGGTTGCTCAACCGTGGACTACTGATGCTGATGGCGGGCCACTTTACTGTGGACCTGTATAGTGGCCTGCTCCCCGTCCTCTATCCGTTACTGCGGGAACGCCTCACCCTTGATTTGGCGGCAATTGGCCTGATCGCCACGGTATTTACCACGGCGCTTTCCGTCAGTCAGCCAGTTTTTGGCTTATTGGTTGATCGGTTCGGAAGCCGCTGGCTGGGGCCAGTGGCCGTTGTCTGGATGGGTGCTTTCATTGCGTTGATTGGCTTTGTGGGGAGTTATCCGGCAATTCTGGCGGCAGCGGTGCTGGCGGGCCTTGGCTCCGGGGCTTACCACCCCTTAGGGGCGTCAAATGTCCCATTGGTGGTGCCAAAAGCGCGCTTGAATACAGGGTTCTCCCTATTTACGGTTGGCGGCACCAGTGGTTTTGCCCTTGGCCCGATTATTGGCGGCGTGTTGTTTGGGGTCTTTGGCGTACGTGGCCCCGCTCTGCTCTTGCCGCTTTCGCTGGCCGTAGCCGTTTGGTTGGCGTTTGGGCTGGGCAACCTCGATCAGCAGAAGCGTGCGCCGCAGATGATCACTGCCACTGCACCACTGCGGCGGTTGCAACTGCGGCCATTGCTCGCTGTTCTGGGTATTGTGATGCTGCGCTCGTGGACCTTTATGGTCCTGCTGAACTTCCTGCCGATCCTCTATCGTTCGCTTGGGTATGGCGAACGGTTTTATAGTCCACTCCTCTTTGTCATTATCCTCTCGGGTTCGTTCGGCACGATTGTTGGTGGTTCAGTTGCCGATCGCTTCAGCCGCAAGGCCGCCATTATTGGCTCGTTGGTGTTGTTGGGGCCAGCGATCTGGTTGCTCCTTGCGTTTCCAGGCGTAGGCTCATTCTTGATCGGCGTCCTCGTTGGTTTTACTGCGGATTTCTCCCTGCCTGCCACGCTTACGGTGGCGCAAGGATTGATGCCCGGTCGGGTTGGGGTGACAACCGGGCTGATTCTGGGAATTGGCTTTGTGACGGCGGGGATTGGGATGTCAATTACGGCGGCGATTGCCGACCGGGTTGGCCTGCTGCAAGCGTTGTCGGCCTTACCGCTCTTGCTAGTTATTGCGCTGGTGTTGGCGTGGTTTGTGCCGGGCGAGCAGCATCTGGCGCGGGAAGATCATCATGACCATCATGCGCCGGTGGCGGTAGCGAGTGAAGCAAACTGAACGACTGCGTAATCCCCTGGTGTTCAGGCACCAGCCAAGTGATAAGGATAGAGACGATGACAGCGAATGGGACCTCTGGTGAAAAAGGGAGCAAAGGACGGAATCAGGTCAAGCCACAGTTGCTGAGTGGTTTTCGCGATTTTCTCCCCCCGCAGATGCTTTTGCGGCAACAGGTGATCGGGATTCTGCGCGAGGTATTCGAGCGACACGGCTACGAGCCGCTCGATACCCCCGTACTGGAATATGCGGCAACACTGGCGGGCAATGGTAATTATGGCGAAGATGAAAAATTGCTCTATCGGTTCACCGATCACGGGGGACGTGAGGTGGGGCTGCGCTACGACCTGACCGTGCCATTGGCACGAGTAGCGGCCCAGCACACGAACGAGTTGGTGCTGCCGTTCAAGCGGTATCACATCGCTCCAGTCTGGCGGGCAGATCGTCCACAACGCGGGCGCTTCCGCGAGTTTTATCAGTGCGATGTTGATACGGTTGGTAGCAGTTCGATGTTGGCTGATGCTGAGGCGATCGCCACGGTTACTGATGCCCTGACAGCACTTGGCCTGCCAGAGTTTACGATTCAGATCAATGATCGCCGGATTATTACCGGGCTGGCGAAGATGGCGGGTGTGGCCGATGATCAGGCTGGGCAGGTCTATCGTAGCGTCGATAAGATCGAGAAGATTGGGCCAGCAGGGGTGCGATCTGAACTGATTGAGCGGGGGATCGCCGCTGCCGCTGCTGACACGGTGTTGGAGCTGGTCACGCTGAATGGCGCGCCTGCGACGATCCTCGCCGAGTTGCGGCGGCGGGCCTCGGCCTTTCCCGATGTGATCACCGGGGCCGATAACCTGGAACAGCTCATGCAGTACCTGGCCGGGTTGGGCGTGCCTGACACAGTCTACGCGCTGCAACTCTCGATGGTGCGGGGGCTGGGCTATTACACTGGCCCAGTTTTTGAGATCGCGGTGGAACGCCCGAAAGTGGGGTCAAT
>JBDHWF010000029.1:0-32827 GCA_039810045.1 Chloroflexia bacterium | reverse complement strand
GAGCCATTCGGCGATTGTGCGTCCCAGACCACGGGTACTGCCAGTCACTAAGGCCCATTGCCCGGTCAGGTTGCCCCTGGGGGTAGCTGTGGTGGTCAAGCAACGGCTCCTTTCTCGTACAGGGTGGTGATTTGCCGATACTATATATTGCGCTCAACCGCGCTACTGATACTGTTATCGTCGTGGATTGCGGGGAAGATGTCCAGTGAGCCTGGGGCGAAGGCGCAAGTTGTGTAGAAAATCTGATTATTGCTATGAAAATGAGACCATTTTGGTATACTTCCGGCATTCGTAGCAATGACGCAACGAGCAAGGAGGACAGAACGCGTTTGGCAGGCAACTGCTGTTCTTGTCCTTGCCAGGGTAATCGCTGGCAAAATATAGGATATCTGGCAACAGGGTCGGTACCAGGGTACCGACCTGCCACCACTGTTTTCCCATTGTTGTCCTTGGGCATCAATACTACGCTAGGGTTGAGTGAAACGATGCACAGGCGGCATTGTGCTCTACCGCTATAGACACTGACCTGCGCCTGGAAGGAATAAAGGCCTGTGTTCGATAACCTGGAACAGACGATAGGAAACCCTGAGCGTCTTGCTATGCTGCGGGCCTTGGCCCTGCTTGATGCCCCTGAGGATGATGCGCTTGCCCGCTTGACGCACCTTGCCGCGACGTTGCTTGGCGCCCCCACGGCTTTGATCACTCTCGTTGATGCAGACCGCCAATTTTTCGCCGCCGCCACTGGTGTCCCCGAAACGCTGACTGGTGTCCGCGAAACGCCCTTACCCTACTCAATCTGTCAGTATGTCGTTGGCACCCGCGTGCCGCTCGTGGTCGGCGATTTACGTACTGACCCGTTTTTCAGCACGCACCCCGCCGTGACTGGCCTGGGGCTGGGGGCGTATGCAGGGGTGCCGCTCTTTGATACGACGGGGCAGGCGCTGGGCAGTTTCTGTGCTGTGGATTATCAGCCGCGGAATTGGACTGATGAGCAGATGGCGATCTTGCGTGATCTGGCGTCACTCACGCAAGACCAGTTTGCGTTTCATCGCCTCACGCAGATCGCCTGGAAGCAGGGCGAAGATCAGGAAGCCTTGCTGAATGCCATTGTTGAAGGGATCTGGGTCACTGACGATCAGGGCCGCTGCACTTTTGTGAACGACGCTGGTGCTGCATTGCTGGGGATGACGCCAACTGACCTGCTTGGGCAGCCTTTGCATGAGGTTGTTGCGCCATTGGGGATTCAGGGGCAGCCTATTCCGGCGGCGGAGTGGCCGCTCTTAGGGCCGCTGCGGGGGCTGGGCCGTATGCAGGTTGCGGGGGAATTGCTCTGTCGTAATGATACGGAGATCACGATCGAATACTGTTCCGTGCCAATTGCGGCTGGCGATAAGGTCAGCGGGCTGGTGGCGACCGTGCGCGATATTACTGCGCTGGTGCGGGGCGAGGCTGAATTGCGGGCCAGCGCACGGCGTTTCCGAGCGGTCTTTGCCGAGGCTGGTTTTGGGATCTGGCTGATCGATATTGATGGCTACCTGGTTGAGGTGAATCGGGCCTTTGTCGACTTTATCGGGTACAGCCAGGAAGAACTGACCAAGCTCACGATTGCCGATATCACTCACCCGGATGATATCGCGGTGAATGTTGCGTCCCGCATTGATCTGCTGAGTGGACAACTGGACTCGTTCCAGATCGAGAAGCGGTATATCCGTAAAGATGGGTCGATCATTTGGGGCTTACTGACCGCTTCGGCTATTCGGGATGATCACGGACAACCGCTCTACACCGTGGGAATGGTTGAAGATATTACGGCGCGGAAATCTGCCGAGGATGCCCTGATTCATTCGGCGGAAAGTTTTACCAGTATCTTCAATGCGGCGGGGGAACCGCTGATCATCTGTGATGGTCTCAAGATTCTGTCCGTCAATGATGCGTATCGGAACCTTGTCGGGCACACATTTGAATTGCTCGATGGGCAGCTGCTCGCTACAAGCTCAGCGGTATTGGCGGATTGGGTCGCGCAAATGGCCGCGACGCTGGTCACGCCAGAAGTGGTCGAATTGGAGCTTGATCGCGCTGATGGGACGACCGTGCCAGTGGAGGTCAGTCGGAAGGCGATTCGGTATCAGGGGAAGGCCGCCACGCTGATCTCGTTGCGGAATATTGCCCAGCGGCGGGCGGTGCAGGCTGAGCTAGAAACGAGCCGGCGGAATCTTTCTGAGGCGCAACGGATCGCCCACCTTGGCAGTTGGGAGTATACCTTTGAGAGCAAGGAGCTTCATCTTTCCGATGAGGTGTACAGAATTGGTGGTCTCGTTAATCGGAATATCAGCGGTTATAAACCGAGCCTGGGTGGGTTGTTAGCCGTCATTCATCCTGATGACCGCGAACACGCGGCGGCAGCGTTTCAGCAGCGTGAAGCGGGGATCACCTTACCTGATATTGACTATCGGATCGTGCGGCCAGATGGCGAAGTGCGGATTGTGCATCAGCGGTCTGAAGTATTGCGTGATGAGCAAGGACATCCGCAGAAACTCGTGGGTACCGCGATGGATGTGACCGACCAGCGGCGGTTGGAGTCGTGGCTGGCCCATCAGGCGACACACGATAGCCTGACCGGGCTGCCCAATCGGCATTTCTTCCTGGAGCAACTGGAAGCCTCAATCGCGCAGGCGCGGTCATCGGGCAGTAAAGATGTGGTCTTTTTCCTCGATATTGATAATTTCAAGTATGTCAACGATACCCGCGGCCATGATAAAGGGGATCGGCTGCTGATTGCGGTGGCCGAACGGTTGCAACAATTAATGCGGCGCGAAGATACGCTGGCGCGGCTTGATGGCGACGAGTTTGTGGTATTGCTCCGCAGTATGCAAAACGTTGAGGCCGCGCAGGCATTCGCGGATCGGCTCCTGGCAGATCTGGCTATCCCGCTTTGGCTGGATGGTGACGAGCAAGAAGTGGCGGCCAGTATTGGACTGGTGCTGGTGCATAGTGACTATCTGCGGGCCGAAGATGTGCTGCGCGATGCTGATGTGGCGATGTACCATGCGAAGGCCGAGGGGCGGGCGCAAAGCGCGATCTTTGATCCGGCGATGCAAGACGAGTTGCGGTTGCGTTTACGCACGGAACGTGACCTGAGTCTGGCGATTGGCCGAGATGAACTGGAGATCTACTATCAGCCAAAGGTGAATCTCGCCACTGGGGAAATTGTCCTGCTCGAAGCACTGCTGCGCTGGCATCACCCGGAGCGGGGCATGATCTCCCCAGGCGAATTTATCCCCATTGCCGAGCGCACCGGGCTGATTGTGCCGATTGGCCGCTGGGCGTTAGAGGCGGCGTGCCGCCAGTTCAAGGACTGGGAGAGTGAATACCCCCTGGTGAAATCGGTGGGGCTGGCGGTGAACCTCTCGCCACGGCAGTTCCGCGATCCTGATCTGCTGGCAACCGTGGCCGGGATTCTGGATACGACCGGGTTTGCGCCCACGCGCTTAGTGCTGGAAGTCACTGAATCGGTGGCGATGGAACGGGTTGAAGAAACGATCACCACGTTGAAGGGCCTGGGCGCGTTGGGGATTCGGCTGGCGCTGGACGACTTCGGCACCGGGCATTCGGCCCTCGCCTACTTGCACCAACTGCCGCTAAATACCCTGAAGATTGACCGTAGCTTTTTCCGCGAAAGTCCGGCAAATCGGGCGATAGTGTCGGCGGTCACGAATCTGGCACACGGCATCGGCCTGGATGTTACTGCGGAAGGGTTGGAAACGGCCCAGCAGGTGGCCTGGGCGCGGTCGGTTGGGTGTGACCGTGGTCAGGGCTACTTCTTCTCGCGACCAGTCAACAGCACCGATATTGCCAAGTTATGGTCAACATCGATTCGCTACGACCTGCCAACCAGCGATGATAGCGCCTCAATAGCAGACCTCGTGGAGCTAACTCGAGCCGATTAGCTCAGCCAGAGATTCCCCTTTCCAGAACAAGAATTTGGGCCCGTTTGCTATACCGTCTTCTCGTTTAGAGAAGACGGTATAGTACTTTTGGGCTATTCTTTCTCGGTACTGAACATGGTATTACTCCTCCGAACGGACGAGGACTATTGCATAGTGACGTTAGCTCTTCAGCGGGCGCGTTGATCTGAGGTGTGAATGGGGTGTTTGGTACGAGCCACCCTGGCAGGCTGTTTGTTGTTTGGGCTGCTGGTAAGTGGACTGAGCCAACCATCGCAATCATCTGCCGCCGCCCCTGCCTTTTGCGATCTGGGTACGGGTGATCCGAGCTACAAAGCGGTATCCACCCTGGCTTCTTTATCGATCATTCTCGGTTATGCCAACGGTTGTTTTGGTCCCAACGATACGATTCTCCGAGCGCAAATGGCCGCCCTGATCGTTCGGGGGATGGCGTGGACCAACGCTCCTGGCACGAATCCCTTCCCTGACCAGGGAAATATCGATCCGCAATTATGGCGGGCGGTGGGGATTCTCTGGACCAATGGGGTGGTGCAAGGGTATCCCAATGGGACCTACAATCCAGCGGGCAATGTGCTGAATGCTCAGACGGTATCGTTCATCACACGGGCAATGGTCAAGAAGGGGGTCTGGCAACAACAACCAGACAACCCCGCGCTGTATACAAACGTCCCCCCCGATTCGCCGCACCGGGCAGATATCGCCACCTATGTCCACTTTGCCGGAGCCTTACCAGACGCGCCGACTACGGGTGGATTCAATTGGAGCCAGCCAAGCACCCGCGCCTGGTTCTCACGCGCATTGTGGCAGGCCCTGAACTGGCAGGCACGCCCTGGGCTGGATGCCGAAGAAGCGGCCCTGCTGACGATCGTCAATCTCTTTCGTAATCAAAACGGCCTGGCCGGATTCGCGCTTTCGCCAACCCTGATCACCACCTCAACCTGGATGAGTACTGATCTGGCGACACGTAATCCAGCCGAATTCAGCCATACTGATTCGTTGGGCCGCAATCCGTTTGCGCGGATGTGTGCCATGAACTATTGCAGTGGTTGGCGGGGCGAGAATATCGCGGGGGGCATCGCCGATGCCGCGGGCGTCTTTCTCCTCTGGCGCGACTCCCCCGGCCATCGCGAGAACCTCTTGCGCCCTGAGTTTCGGGCGATTGGGATTGCGCGAGTGGCTGGCCCCAATTCCTTTCACTGGTATTGGACCACCGATTTCGGCGAACAATAGCTACTCCCGCTCCTTCGTCGCCCATAACAATGCAGTCGTAGCTGGTTCGCTGGCAGCAGCAGCCCTTTAGCTGCCTATGGTATCGTGTGCGCTACTTGGTTGTTTGTCCAGGTGGGCGCACATTGGGCCAGATGGTCAGGAAGTGGCGACTGATGTCCAGTCAAAATGAGGAGCAAATCGCGGCAGCGCGGGGGCAGTTGCAGTCGGCACGGGCTGCCGCACAGATCGCCGCGCTGGTCTGGCTGAGTGCAAATGCGCCTGCCGCGCTGCTGCCCGAAGACTTGCCTTTGCTAGCTGCGCCCACGCTCCCTGTGCGCGTGGCGGCGTTGCTGGCTTTCCGGGCGGCGGCTGACCCAACGTTAGTGCATGCGGCGCGGCGGGAGTTGCGGCTGCTGATTGAAGGTACCGACGCTGAACGGTATGCAGGATTACGGGCCGCCGCGCAGATTGCGAACCCCACCCTGGCCCCCAGGTTGCTGGCTTCGCTAGCCCACCCCGACCCGGAAACCCGCCGTCTGACGCTGCTCGCTCTGGTGGCGGTGCCTGCGGGGTTTCTTGGCCCAGCGTTTATGGAAAACGTCTTTGGCACGGCGCTGGCGGATCCAGACCCAGCGGTGCGCGACCTTGCTGCCGCCTTGCAGCGCGGCGATGGAGCCGATTGCTAGTGCAGAGATGGAGGGCTGATGCCTGAGTTACCTGAGGTTGAAACAGTGCGGCGGATTATTGAGCGCGGCACTTGCGGGAAGGAAGTGACCGCTGTCGCCTGTACACGTCCCAAGCTGGTCGAAGCGCTGGATCGCCCCTTCACGATTGATGACTTGGTGGGGTCGCGCCTGCTGACGGCGGAGCGGCAGGCGAAATGGCTGATCATCCGTTTCGACCGCGATCCGCAGATGATTTTGCACCTGCGGATGACCGGGCAGGTGGCCGTGATCACGCCCGATGGCGAGCGGGCGGTTGGTGGGCATCCTGTGCCGGCCTATGACGCCCCGCTACCCGCCACCAGCACGCATCTGACGATGACCTTTGCTGATGATACGGCCCTCTACCTGCAAGACCCTCGCCACTTTGCGAAGCTGCTCTTGCTTCCCGCCGCGTTGGTCGCCGAGTTTTTAGCCGAGCGGCAACTCGGCCCCGAACCGTTCGATCCGGCGCTGACGGTTGACCGCCTGACGACGATGCTGCAAGGGCGGGCGCGCACGAAGCTGAAACCGTTGTTGCTCGATCAAAGCGTTGTCTCTGGCCTGGGGAATATCTACGCTGACGAGGCGCTGTATCACGCCCAGTTGCACCCAGAGCGGTTGGCGGGGAGCCTCAGTGCGGCGGAGATGGCGCGGTTGTGGGAGGCAATGCGGGCGGTGTTGGCGGAAGCGATTCCGATTGGCGGGGCGCGGATTCATCAGGGCAAGGCGACGCAAATCAACGGCTTTCCCCGCGTCCATGCGCGAAAAGGGGAGCCCTGTGAGCAGTGTGGCACGCCGATCGAGAAATATACGCTGGCGGGGCGCGGCACTTATATTTGCCCACAGTGTCAGCCCGCGCCGCAATAGGGCCGCGCACGCAAGGCGGGCCTGATCACTGACTGATCAGGCCCGCCCGCTGACGATAGCGCGGTGGTTATTTGTCGAGGGCGTTGACGCGCCCAACGATCTGCATATAGTTGCCAGCGGGGTCGGTGAAAAAGAGTAGCTTGTCCCCGGCAGGGCTGGTGGAGATGGGCAGGCAGGTTGCGCCTGCGGCTTCCAGCACGGCGGAGGCGTTATCCAGTTCGTCGATTGGCAGGACGAATGCGCCGTGGTGCGGCTTCGCCAGCGGTGGCACCTCATCAACGATCAGTTCCATCCGGCCACCTTCGCCGTCACCGATGAAGACAATCGTATCGCCGACTTCGCGGATTTTGTGCCAGCCAAAGACATTCTCGTAGAACGCGACGGTGTCGGCGAATTTTGCGCGTGGCACGCAGATACCAACGTGCTCTAAGCGGGGAACACTGCCAAACTTGCTCATCGATTCCGATCCTTTCTGGTAGGTCACTCGCGCCGCATTTTCGTTGGCGCAGACCGCTACGATCAGCGGCGTAGGCATTCTACGCGCTGTTGCCGCTGCGGTCGAATGGCCTGGAGGGGCTTAGTCGTTCAGGCGGGGGTCAAGGGCATCGCGCAGGCCGTTGCCCATCAGGTTGACTGCCATCACGGTGATATAGATCATCAGGCCGGGGAGGACGACCAACCCCGGTGAGCGGGAGAAGTATTGCGTGGAATTCGTCAGCATATTGCCCCAACTGGGGGTGGGAATCTGCACGCCAAAGCTGAGGTAGGAGAGGGCGGCTTCGGTGAGAATCAGGCTGGGAATCGCCAGGGTCGCCCAGACGATGATGATCGGAATCACGTTTGGCAGAATGTGGCGGACGATAATTCGCGCATCACTGCTGCCCAGCACCCGTGCGGCGTCGACATAATCACGCTCTTTGATCGCCAGAAATTCACCACGAATCAGGCGGGAAATCCCTGTCCAACTGAGGACGGCGATCACAAACGGCAGAATCAGCCAGCCGTTATTGCGATAGAAGGTGGTGCCAGTAATCAGCTTATTGTTGTTGATCGTGGTGGAGACCAGAATCAAGACAAAGAGGCCGGGAATGGAGATAAAGGTATCGACCAGCCGCATCAGGATGGCATCGACCCAGCCGCCATAAAAGCCAGAAACTGCCCCAATCAAGAGGCCAATGGTGAGGGCAATCGCCAGGGTGAGAAAGGAGACGGTCAGGGAGATGCGCCCGCCATAGGCGAGCCGCGTGAGGACATCGCGCCCAAGCTCGTCGCTGCCCAGAAGATATTTGGTGGTGACGGTTTTGCCGCTATTGGGGCCACCGATCTGCACCGCAGAGATGGTCTTGCCCGCTGGCGCGAAGGTGGCCTGCAAGTTTTGGTCGCCGAAGCCCTGCTTGGTGACATATTTCGAGATCAGTGGTGCGCCGTATGAAAAGAGGACCATGACGATAAAGATGACCATACAGACCAGGGAGAGGCGATTACGGCGAAAGCGCCGCCAGGAGCGCATGGCGTAGCCCGGGCTTTTCGTTTGTTCGGGCATCGCCGTTTTGGGGGATGTTGCCGCAGATGGAGCCAGGGCCGCCAGATCACCGGGCTGCCCGCTGGAGGGAGTATTACGGCTATCCATGACCACACCTCATCGTTTGCTTAGCTCTGCTTGATGCGTGGATCGAGCAGCCCATAGCCAATATCAGCAAAGAGATTCCCCAGTACCACCATAATGGAACTGAGTAAGACGGTTCCCATAATCATTGTGTAATCGCGGCTGATGGCGGCGTCAAACGTGAGCCGCCCGATTCCCGGCCAACTAAAGATTGTTTCGATGATCAGTGCGCCGCTAAAGAACTGAGGAATCGAGAGGCCAAAGAGGGTGAGGAGCGGCAGGAGCGCGTTGCGGAAGGCGTGTCGAAAGATTACGACGCGCTCGGCGATTCCTTTCGAGCGGGCGGTGCGAATGTAATCTTGCCGAATTACTTCCAGCATCTGCCCCCGAATGTAGCGCGTCCACCCAGCCAGTTCAACAATCGCCAGGGCGAACGCGGGCAAGATCAGGTGCCGCAGTTGATCGACCAGGCCACCATCGCCGAGATTCTGGGTGCCGCCAGAGGGCAACCAGCGTAAGTTCACGGCAAAGACCAGGATCAAGATCAGGGCGAGCCAGAAGCTGGGGATCGAGACCCCGGCGACCGAAACGACCGTGGCGACATAGTCAAAGATACTATTGCGTTTGAGAGCCGAGTAGATCCCGATCGGGACGGAGAACAGCAGGGCCAGAAGAAAGGCCGCTGTGGTCAGTTTGAGGGTGTTGGGCAGGCGACCCATAATCTCGCTGCGGACATCGCGATAGGTGACCATCGACTTCCCAAGATCACCATGCAGGAGATTGCCGACCCAGGTGAAATACCGCTTGTAGAGCGGCTGATCAAGCCCAAGTTGTTGCTTGATGCGGGCGACATCTTCGGGGCGGGTGCCAGGGTTGAGGGCGAGGTCACTGACCGGGCTGCCGGGAACGGCATTGATCAGCAGAAAGACCAGGATGGTGATCCCAAAGAGGAGCGGAAAGATCTGTAAGACGCGCTTGATCAGGTAGGTGCCCATGCTCGTTCTCCGTGCAGAAAGCGTTGGTTCGTGCCTGGGGCAGTGTACCAGTTTTCCGCTGGGCGGAAAGGGCAAACCGATACTGTTGGGTGCAGATCAGCGGGGCAGGACGCGAAAGCTCGCGTCCTGCCCTGCTGGATACTTGGTTTACTTGCCGTCAGTAACCCACCAGTTGTAGCTGTTCCAGCGGATATTGCTGGCGTTGGGAATGAGGTTGTGGACGCGCTTGCTGACGCCCACCACCGTTTGTGAGAAGTAGAGAATCACGCTCGGTACCTCGTCGGCCAGAATGTTCTGCATCTGGATGTAGAGATCTTTGCGCTTCTCCTGGTCGAGTTCGACGAGCGCCTTGGCGGTAATATCGTCAATCTGCGGGTTCGAGTATTTGTTGAGATTGAAGCCACTGCCGTACGATTGCGTCGCCCACATCGTCTGCTGGTCGGGGTCGGTGCCCCAACTGAAACCGACCATCGCGACTTCAAAGTCGTGGGATTCGGTGAGCCGTGCCACGAAGGTGCTGAACTCTTCCGTCTTCGGGGTCACATCGGCCCCCACCGCTTTCCACAACTGCTGGATCGAGGCGAGATAGCCTTCCGTGACCGGGTCGCCGGAATAGGTCCAGAGGGTGAAGCTGAGCTTCTTCCCATCTTTGGCGCGGATACCATCGGCACCCTTGACCCACCCTGCCTGATCGAGCAGTTGGTTCGCCTTGGCGGGGTCATAAGTGTACTTGGTCGTGATCTTATCTGGCGCATAGGCCCAGGAGAGGGTTGGCTCGGTGCCAGCCCCAACGACGCCCAGCCCAAAGCGAATCGCTTTCAGCATCGCCTCGCGGTCGAGCGCGTAGGTGAGCGCCTGCCGCACGGCCTTCTCCTGGAACAGGGTCGTCTTGGTGGGGTCGAGCTGGTAGGCATAGAAGAAGAACGAGAATGAATCGTACTTCAGCGCGTTGAGGTTCGGCTGCTTCGACATTTCGTCGTAGAGCGCGGGGGTCAGCGGCCCGAAGTCCACTTCACCAGTCTTCAACACCTGGGCCAGCACGGTGCGGTCTTTCACGATCTTGTAGATATATTGGTCGAGCGCGGGCTCACCACGGAAGAAGCTGGCGTTCTTCAGCAGGGTAACGTTATCACCCTTGGTGTAGCTGCCGAACTTGAATGGCCCAGTGCCAATCGTCGCCTTGGCGTCACCCAGGCTGAACGGATGCGCCTTGATCTGGTCGGCAGCGACATCTTTCAAGATATGTTCTGGCACGATGTAATACATATTGCTGATCAGGAATGGCGCGACGATCTTCTTCATCTTGAAGACCACGGTCGCATCATCGGGGGCTGTGACAGATTCCACGCGGTCGTTCAATTCGCTGGTTCGCTGCGAACCAAGCTCCTTCTTCTGCATCGTGGTGTAGGTGTAGACGACATCTTTTGCGGTGAACGCCTGACCGTCGTGCCACTTGACATCGGTCCGCAGCTTGAAGGTGTAGGTCAGACCATCTTGCGAGATGCCGCCGTTTTCCCGCGTTGGCACGACCGTTGCCAGGTCGGGATATGGCGTCAGGGTGTCGGGGTTGACGTTCACCAACACGTTGAACATCATCGCGATCATTGCGTTGGAGGCGGTATCGCTGGAGACCATCCCGTTGAACGTCTTGACCTCGGTGACATCGCCCTCGGTGATGTGGCCGCCTTTCTTGCCAACCGCTTCTAGGGTGCTGTATTTGCCGCCACTGGGCAGGCCCGCTGCGCCACCAGCTCCAGCGGCTGGGGAACCAGTCGCGGCGGGGGTGCCACCCGGACGGGTCGCCGAAGCTGCCGCGCTGGGGGCTGCGCTCGCTGCGCCGCTAGGGGCGGCAGAAGCACTCCCGCCAGGGGCGGTGCTGGCTGCTGCGCTGGGCGCAGTGGAGGCCGCCGCCGACGGGGCGGCGGAGGTTGATGCGGCGGGGGCCGTCGTCGCCGGGGTATCGCTGCCACAGGCGGCGAGCAGTGCGCCCATCGTGGCGACGCTGACGCCAGCGGCACTGAGCCGCAGAAAATCGCGCCGTGAGAGGCCGCGTCTGGTCCATTCCTGGGCTAACGGTGATTCCTCGGGGTCACGTTTGAATAATGGCATACCTTATTTCTCTCCTTCTCCGCCAATCCGACATGGTTCGCTTGTCAGACAATCACTACCAATGGCGTAATTCTCTACTAAAGACGCCACTTTCGTCAATTTCGTTCCCGCAACGGGATCGGGACAACCCCCTATCTGGCCTGGGGAATCGTCTCCAGCGGCACAACGCCCTCGGCAGTCTCGCGGATCAGTTGATCGACAACATCGTTGAGGTCGCCAGTGCGGGCGTAGGTCGCCAGTTGGCGGTCGGCACTGGTGCCGTTGTTGAGGATATGGTAGACGTACTCGACCTCGCGGCGACTGCCCAGTTCGTCGATCACATCGGCGATGAACCATTCGATGATCTCGCGAATTAGGGCGCGGGCGGGCAGTTCTTCGTTCTTGCCCAGATCGATCAGGCTCCCCTCCAGGCCATAGCGCACCGCCCGCCACTTGTTTTCCTCGATCAGTTCGGCAGGATAGATGCGGAAGGTCAGGTTATCGCGCCGTAGTTGCCAGACTTTCGCGACAATCGCCTGCACAATCGCGGCCAGACAGATCGCCTCATCGACGCGGGTGCAGATGTCACAGATCCGAATCTCCAAGGTGGGGTAGGCGTGGTGTGGGCGCACATCCCACCAGATCTTGCTGGCGTCGGGGATCGAGTTTGTTTGCACCATCGTGTTTACTAACGTGGTGTACTCAGACCAGGCTCCGAAGTCACGCGGGATACCTGTGCGCGGGAAGTTGCGGAAGATGGTGCTGCGATACGATTTCAGCCCGGTCGTGCGGCCCATCCAAAATGGGGAACTGGTGGAGAGGCAGAGGAGGTGGGGCAGCATATAGCGCACCACATTCATCGCATCGATCATAAAGTCGGGGTCTTCGATTCCGATATGGATGTGGGTGCCGAAGATCAGCAACCGCTGGGCCAGTTCGCCCATATCTTCTTTCACGCCGATGTAGCGGTCGAATGGGGTGATCTCTTGCTCGTGCCAGGAGGAAAATGGGTGGGTGCCAGCCGCCGCGATCGCCATCCCTTTGCTGCCCGCCAGTTCAATCAGCGAACGGCGCAGCCAGACAAGTTCTTTGCGTAATTCGGCGGGGGAGTGGCAGACTTTGCTGCCAACTTCCACAATCGATTGATGCAACTCCGCTTTGATCTGCTCCAGGAGTACCAGGCGGCCTTCTTCCAAAATCTCGGTGATGTACGATTTCAATTCGCGGGTCTGGGGGTCGATGATCTGGTATTCCTCTTCGATGCCGAGCGTGAGCGAAGGTGCTTTCATCGGGGCCTCCTTGCGAGCAATGGTCAGTAGGTGGCACGACCACCAGAGATGTCGTAGACCGCGCCTGTGCTGAAAGAACATTCCGGGCTTGCCAGCCACGCGACCAGCGCGGCGACTTCTTCCGACTGACCAGGGCGGCCCATCGGAATCCGACTGACCATGTAGTTGCGCGTTTCGGCGGTGGCCTGTTCGAGAATCTCGGTTTCGATCACTGCCGGAGCGACGGCGTTGACCAACACGTTCGTGGTCGCCAACTCTTTGCCCAACGATTTCGTCAGGCCGATCACGGCGGCTTTGGTGGCGCTGTAGGCGGCGAGGTTTGGGTTGCCCTCTTTGCCCGCGATGGAGGCGATATTGACGATGCGGCCCCAATCGTGCGCCAGCATCGCGGGCACAGCAGCGCGACAGCAGTAGAACGCGCCGTTCAGGTTGATCCCGACGATTCGCTGCCAGTCGGCGTCACTGACTTCGACCAGTGGCATATTCGGCCCGACAATCCCTGCGTTGTTGACCAGGACATCAAGGCGGCCCCAGGTTGCCACGACGGCCTCGACCATCGTGTTCACTGCCGCTGAATCGGCAATGTCGCAGGGGAACGCCTGGGCGCGGTCGCCGAGGGCGGCGGCGGCAGCCTGAGCAGTGGGAAGATCGCGGTCGACCAGGGCGACCCGCAGGCCGTCACTGTGGAGGCGTTGGGCAATGGCGAGGCCGATACCGCGCGCTGCGCCAGTGACAATCGCTACTCGTTCCATCCTACCCCCCTTTCGTTTTGGCCTCGCTGGTGGCTACTGTTCGCGTTGTTCGACCAGGAATGTTGGCACGGTGGAGCCGCCACCCGCTGTGACATTCAGCAGGGCCTGGGTGGAGAGGCGGGTGAGGCATCCATCCATATAGTTGCCGTAGAAGACGTAGGGATTCGTGTCTTGCATCCGATCAATGATCTGGATCCGGCCATGCTCGTAGCTGGGATATGGTTCCGAGGGGAGTTCAACCCGCTCTTGCACGACGAATGGCTCGCTGAGGGCTTGCTGGATCGTGGCCTCCCATTCCTCCTGGCTCGTTTCCCAGCCGAGAAAGATCCCTTTGCCACCATATTCATCGTTCGCTTTGAGGACGAATTGCTCGCGATGTTGCGCGATATACGGCAGCAGATCGACTGGTAGGCCGTTGTGGATTGTGGCGCGGTCGGCTACGCGCCGAGTCCAGGGGATGTGCAGGTTGATCGTTTCCTGCTCGGTGGGGGTAAAGAGGTGCTGATTTCGTTCATCGCTGAGGACGGCGAGGCTGGCCTTTTTGTGCAGAATCTTGCAGCGGAACGGGTTGACCATGCAGACGGCGTGGTCGGCGACTGCCCGCACGACTGGGCTATCAAGGCCCTCGCGCTCGACCAGTTCGCTGATCAGCACCCGTTTGTAGATCAGGTCGATCTGATAATCTCCGGCGAACAGTTTGCCATTGCGATATTCCACTTCGCGCGGGTCGATGATCCGGCTTTCGTAGCCCTGTTCCTGGAAATAATCATTGAACAGGACAAACTCGCTGTACGTTGGCACTTCGCGCCAGTCGAGAATGGCGATACGGGGGCGTTCGCGGCGGCCCAACCAGCGCTGATAGGCGTCGATCAGCGCGTGCATCGTGGTGTGACTGGCGGGCAGCGGGCGTACCTGATGGCTGTGCAGGAACTCGCGCATGATCGGCAGGCCAAGGAACAGTTCGGAGAGGATGTCGTTATAGGCGGGGGCTGCCGGAACCTCGCCGTTGAACTCCATAAACTTCAGGCCGCCCCGCCCCGTGATCAAGAAGGCGTCGAGGCGGGCGGTGGGGTGTGGTTCGGGGAAGCCGGGGTCAATCTTGATCAGTTGCTCCTCCCAGTCGGTCAGGCCAAACTGGGCGCGGAAATCGGCATCGGCGAGGGCGGCGTTGTAGGCGGTGCGAAAGGCCCGCATCAGCAGGCGCACGCGGGTTTGCAGAAAGCGATATTGCTCGGGGGCCAAAAAGCGCGGGCGCAGCACGGTCGTTAGCGGGCGGGTGCCGAACGAGATACCGCGCTGCTGCTGCCGCTCGGCCAGTTGCCCTTGTGACTCTGCGCCGAGTTCGTCGGTCAGCAGGTCGTGATACGTTTCAATCGCTTGCCATAAGGCCATAACGTTCCCCCTGCCCGAACTGGTTGAATTGTTGCAGCACAACGGTGTGCTGAGTTGATCGCCGGTCGTTGCGCTGCGCTAGGTGGTTGGCTCGGTTGGTGCGGCGGAATCGGATGGCCCAATCGCCGTGGCTTCGGGGGCGACTGGGGTCGGCTGATAGTTGCTGCGGAAGAAGCCATCCCAGCGTAGTTCTTTGGCCTGTGGGCGGGGGTTCTTCACCAGATTAATCGCCATATCCGCCATCCCCTTGACGGCCCACTCAAAATAGTGAGGGGTCAGGGAGTTGATATCCATATCAGGGGCGGGGTTCATAAAGTCGATCGCGTAGGGGACGCCATCGCGAATCGCCCACTCCATCGAGTTCATGTCGTACCCAAGGGCGCGGCAGAGCTTGATGGAGTCGCTGACAATCCGCTGCCCCATTGCGGGCGAAAGGTGATCGTGGTCAACGTGATAGCGGCGTTCGCCGGGGTCGTAGCGCATCGGCAGCACCTGCTCCTGGCCGAGGACAATGCAGCGCACGAAATGGTCCCACTCAATGAATTCTTGCAGGATCATCGTGAGTAGCCCGGAGTTGTTGTAGTGCAGCCAGACTTCTTCGAGGGTGTTGCAGACGTAAACTTCTTTCCAGCCGCCACCGTGCGCGTCTTTGAGGATGCAGGGGAGGCCGATATAGTCGATGATCGCTTCCCAATCGAGCGGATATTTCAGGTTCCGCAGGCTCTCGTCGTGTTTGATGCCGGGGACATACTCTTTGTTTGGCAGAGCGAAGGTTTTTGGTGAGGCGATCCCGATGCTGGTTGCCAACGCAGCGCCAAAGAGTTTGTCATCGGCGGTCCACATGAACGGGTTATTGATCACGGTGGCCCCTTGGAGGGCCGCCTGCTTCAGGAAACTGCGGTAGTAGGGTACTTCGTGGGAAATGCGGTCGATCAGGACGGCATATTCACAAGGGTCGTCCATTTTGGTACCGCCAAGGAGGGCATACTCGGCGACCACGCCAGCATTACGCTTGTTCACTTCTTCAAGAAACGCTGGGGGGAATGACCATTCGCGCCCGACAATCAGGCCAACTTTTTGCACCATCGGATTTTCCTCCCTACCGAAGCCCACCTGGGCCAGTGACCACTCGTTGCTGCGCTAGTTCAATCATGTCCGCCGATATACGTCAAGAACATCTGCTCCCACCAGGGCCAATCATGCGCCCAGCCGTCCCAGAGGCGCAGGGCGTTGCCGATGCCCTTGCGCCAGAGGAGACCCGCAATATACTCGTTATTGGCGCAGAACGCATCGTCACGCCCAGTGACAAAGATTATATCCTGTTGTTGGAGGGCGGCGATACGCGCTGGATCATTTTCTCCCGCCAGGTAATCGACGGGATTATGGTGATAGATCAGGTCGTCGGTGTAGCCGTTGGTGAAGCGGCGAATATCGTAGAGGCCGCTCAGCCCGATCATGCGGCTCACCAGGTCGGGGTGCCGAAAGGCAAAGTCGGCGGCGTGATAGGCCCCAAACGATGCGCCCACGGTGATCAGGAACGGATTGTCGTTGCGCTGGCGTGAGAGCGGCAACACTTCGGTGCAAAGGTACTGTTCGTATTGTTCCTGGCGGAGGGCGCGGTCGTGGGGGTGCTTGCGGCGGGCATACCAGCTTTCGGCGTCCACACTATCGACAGTGATGATTTGCAGTTGGCCCTGATCGATCTGGTTGCGGAGGGCGTGAATCATCCCCCGATCTTCCCATTCGTAGAACCGCCCTTGTGAGGTTGGAAAGATCAGCACCCGTGCGCCAGCGTGTCCAAAGATCAGCAACTCCATGTCGCGGCTCAGGGAGCTACTGTACCAGCGATGATACTCACGATTCATACAATACAGCCTCGATCAACATAGCGCGGCGGTCGTGGTGGCCCTGCCGAACAGGGCGTGGCGACAGCGGCGCGATCAGGTCAGACCAGGGAAACGTTGCTAGAGTCTACACCATCTCTGCGGAACGTGGGTGGTGGGGCGAATGGCGCGGGCTTAGGCGCTGCGTTTGCTGCGCCAAACCGCCCAGATCACCGTTGCTAGCACAGTGATAATCGTCAACGTTTGCGAGTTGCGCTCGATAAAGCGGAGCGTTTGGGCGAGTGGCCCAGCCGTGGCTTGCGCGGCCAGGTGAATGACGGTGATGGCGGCGGCAGTGCCGAGCAGGTCGAGGGCCACAAAGCGCAGGCGCGGCATCCTGGTCGTGCCAGCGAAGATGCTGGGGAAGGGGCCAGGAAAGAGGAGGACGATCAGCCAATCAAAGCGCCCAAAAAACTGCTCGATCAGCGCCACGATTCTCGGCGACCCGCCAAGGTTTTTCGCCGTCCAGTGGAGCGCGAAATCGCCATACCATTCACCGAGCAGGTAGTAGAGGCAGTGAACTACGAAGCGGCGCAGGGTGGCGACAGTCACAAAGAACGGCAGGCTGAAGTGCGGGGCGATCAGGTAGAGGGTGGCGCTGATCGGGTGCAAGAACATCAAGAGGAGCGGGTGATTGACAGAGAGGGTGGGGAGGAGGGCGAGGCCAACCAACCCGCCAGCATAGAGCAGCAGGACAAGTCCGCCAACAATGATCAGACGGCGTTCAAGGGGTGGGGTTGGTGGTTCTGGCGGGGTTTCGTCCGCCGTGGGGTTGGTGAGATCGTCCTGGTCAGGTGGTGCTAACGACACGCGCATACTCCTGCTCGTAGCAACGTGTTTGCAGCGCGGGGTCTGGCTGGTTGGTGGGGGCGGTTGCTCTGGCACTCCCCACCAACCGTTGCCCTAATTGCCGTTGGTCAGGCGGTTGGGCCGCCAGCGGGCAACGCCCGTTGGGCGTCGATGCGGGCGATCCACCGTTCGGGCTGCTTCACTTCCTCCAGATTGGGCATCGTCTCGGGGCCATCCCAAACCTGATGGGCGAAGGCGTGGCCTCGGAGGGCGACAACGCGGTCGATGAAGATTTCGCCCAGGCGATATTGCTCCAGTTTCATGTCGAGCCCGGTTAGGCGGATGAAGATCTGCTCGGCGACGGTTTTCTCACTCTTCCGTTTCTCGAATTGCGTGGTGATTCGATCAAAGTCGGGCAACATCTTGCGGCCTACAGCATTCATCACATGGTTGCTATAGCCTTCGACAATCGCCATGGTCGCTTGCATTTGCGAGAAGAGTTCGCGCTGATCTGGGGTCATCAGCCGTTCGATCCAGTTGCTGGCGCCGTCCTGATTGTCGCCACGGGCGCGGGCGCGGTTGAGGATGCTGCGGAGTGAGCCAACACCATCGGTTTTGATCTGGCTGATATCCTGACTGAGAAACTCGAAATATTGCTCCAGAATGCCATTGAGGTGGGCGCGTAGCCATGGGTGGGCCTCAAACTCGAAGACGTGGGTGGTTTCGTGCAACGCGAGCCAGAGGCGGAAATCATCGAGCGGCAGGCCGAGTTGTTGCTGTACTTGGCGAATATTCGGCTCGACAAAGTAGAGCTTGCCATCCGTGATCGGTTCTTTGCCCAGCAGCGTCAGGTCATATTGACCAAGGACGCGGCGGGCGAGGTAGCCCAGCAGTAGCCCCATTTCGCCACTGATCACCGTTTGGCTGGCGTTGCCCCAGAGGATCGACGCGATCTGTGGTTGCTCATCGTGTAGCGGATTGAGCTGTTCGAGCGGGGCAAAGAGTTGTTCAAAGTTGTCGATATTGGCATTGATCCAGTCGGGGCGATCAAAGGCCAGGGCGGCCTCAAAAGGCCGCGATAGTGGCGTGCCAGTATATTCGGTGATTGGCCCCAGGCAGCGTTCAACCAGCCGGCGGTATTCCACGGCGAGGCTGGCGCGTTCGGCTGCGCCCAGGCGGTCGCCGCGATTCATATTGGCGGCAACGGTGCGTACCTGTTGCCAGTTGATCAGCTTGGGGACTTCGCCTGTACGGTGGTATTCGCGGGTCTTGCTATTCGCCCACACGCCAATGACGGCTCCGGCAACGGCACCAGCCGCGAGCAGGCGGGGGTCGAGTCGGGGGCGACGGCCCCGCTGTGAGTCTTGCACCAGTGTTTTACCCTTTCTGGTCTATCGCCCTGGGGCTAGCTGCAGTCGCTAGCCGCAGGCAGGGCGTACTGATTCATGCTAGCTGGCAGTACGACAGCGTGTCAACCATGCGTTGACGCTCTATAAAGATACGTAGCAGACGGAATGGCGGTTCCTGCCCCGTCCGGCGCTGGCCGTGGGCAATCGTGCTGGCGCTAGCTGGACGATCTGGCGAGCAGTGGGCTAGTCCGGGGCTGCTGTGGAGACAGCAGCGTGGCTATCCTGCCACTGGGCGGGGAACTGGCGTAGCGGGTGGGATTCTTTCGGGCGCATCAGCACCTGGGCGGCGGCTTCGAGACCAAGGACCACCGTGCCGCCCGGTGCGGTGACACTGAGGGTGCCATTCGCCAGGATGATCTCATCGACCAGCAGCGTGGCTTCGGGGATGATTCCCTGGCGCTCGAAGAAGCGCATCAGATTAATATCCCCTTCGGCGCGCTCGGCAATCCGCTCGACGATCAATTCGTCGCCTTCGCGGGCTTCGCGGAGCCAGCGCGTGCCTGGGGAAAAGCAAGCCCCGGTGCCAGGGATCGGGTTGCCATGTGGGCAGCGCGTGGGTCGCCCCAAGGCTTCCCAAAGCAACCGTTCGGTTTCATCAGTCAGGGCATGTTGCCAGCGTTCCGCTTCCTGATGGGCGCGCGCCCAATCGAAGCCGAGGGTATCGACCAGCAGGCGCTCGGAGAGATGGTGGCGGCGGGCAGCGGCGATCGCGTAGGCTGAACCGCGCTTGGTCAGGCTGATCTCTTTGCGCTCGTTGAGGGCGACCAGTTGATCATTGCCCATCCGCTTCAGGGTAGCGGTGACGGTTGACGGGGCGACGCCCAGCGAATCGGCTAGCCGTCGCCCGATCACCGGGCGACCAGCGATCCCCAGATCGAGGATGGCCCGCAGATATTCTTCAATAACTGGTGTGAGTTCGCCCTCACTCATCTATTCTGTCTCCCTGGCCGTTGATTTCCTGGCAGTAGTGGTCTGTTGGCGCAGGCCAGTATGGTTACTTTAGAATGACTCTCTTGTAGGAAAAGATACCGTCCAAACGGCACTCTGTCAAATACGCGACCGGGGCAACGTGAATGGCTGGAGCCCTTTTACAGGCTCCAGCCAGTATTTTGTGCTGCTGTGTGGTTACTCAGGCAGTGGTTAACTGCTGCAACATTTCCAGGTAGTGAGGGTTATACATCAGCCCCAGGATATTGCCGAACGGATCGATCACGGCCCCGCCTGTAAAGCCGGCGCCAAATTCACGGATCGGCAGATAGGGGGTGGCCCCCAGGGTAAGCACGCGCTCGTAACTGGCGGTGATGTCGTCAACGTGCCAGAACGCGACGGCCCCGGCTGGCCCTGTGGCAGCACCAGGGGGCGCGTATCTGCTGTCGATGATCCCCAGTTCATGTTGATAGTCGCCGATCCGAAACTCGATATAGCCTTCGCGCTCGAAATACGGGGCGATCCCCAGGAGTTCGCTATACCACGCTTTGGCGGCGGCGAGATCGCTGGCATAGAACGAGATCGTCGTCAGGCCACGGAACATCTGAACCTCCTTTATCGTGCAGGCGAAGCGGCTGTTTGCCGTGCCATGACCCTTAGTATACGGGGTGATAATGACACCGTTATGTCAGTAGTGTCTGGCCGTGATCGTGGGGGTTTTTGGGTGATGGGGGAACCAGCTTGGATGGTATCATGGGGGTGCGTCAGACAGTGCGGCGGGAATGCCATTCACGGCATGATCGTTGCGGGAGAGATAGGGCTACTTGTGAGCATACGCCAGCCGCGCTGATTGGCTACTACTAGAGAAGGAGCATGCGTGCCAGGTTCTTCCCCTGATAAAGATCGACCACCAGACCCCGACCGCCTTTTTGAGGCGTCGGCAATGACGGTTGAGGCATTCGCCCAACTCTATGGGGTGCCGCCGGCTATTTTGCGGCGAGCAATTGGGCGTGGCGAGTTGGCATTGGTGCCTGCTGAAGATGGCGCTGAACTGCTTGAACGGGCGGCAGTGGTGGCCTGGTTGAAACGTCGTCATGCAGGCTGGGCCTGAGGTAGCCCAGGCTGAGTTTTTTCGATTCCCATTCGGGAACTGAAATGGCCTTGCGAACGTTTTGAAGGTACTGGTTGGGGGCGATGGTGCGTCCAATGCGGGGCAACGGCGTGGTAGCGCGTGGCTACCAGCGTAACGGATTCTTGTGAAGGGATATGGGGCAATGCAGCAACCAAGAGAACAACACGATACGGTGCAAGCACTCACCAGCGGGTTGATCGCTGGGCAAACAAGTCGGCGTGAGTTTATTCGCCGCGCGGTGGCGTTGGGCCTTTCGAGTGCGGCAATTGGCAGCCTGTTGGCTGCTTGTGGGGCCGAATCAGCGACGCCTGCCCCCAGCGCCGCTCCAGCGAGTGCGGCTCCGGCGGGTGGTGCATCTCCGGCAGCGAGCGCGGCCCCGAGCGCAGCGGCTGGGGCCAGCCCAGCGGCGAGCGCATCAGGGGCGGCGACACCAGCGGCCAGCACGGCAGCCAGCGGTGGTCCGACGAAGCGTGGCGGCGGCGGGGTGCTCAAACTCTTGCAGTGGCAGGGTCCCACCATCCTCAATCCACAGCTTTCCTCTGGAACCAAGGACGACCTGGCCTGCTCAATCGTGTATGAATCATTACTGACGTTCAATATCGACGGGAATATGGTACCGATTCTGGCCGCAGAGATTCCCACGCGGGAAAACGGTGGCGTAGCGACCGACGGGAAGAGCGCGACCGTCAAGCTGAAGAAAGATGTGAAGTGGAGTGACGGCAAGCCGTTCACCGCTGATGATGTCGTCTTTACCTGGGAGTACGTGACCGACAAGGCCACTGCGGCATCGTCGATCGCTTCGTATGAAGCGGTCAGCAAAGTCGAAAAGGTCGATGATACGACAGTGAAATATACCTACACGCAGCCGAACCCCGCTTGGTTCCGGCCCGCCCAGGTGCGGGTAATACCACGGCATATTTTCGAGGCGGACAAGGGGGCGAACGCCAAGACTTCCCCCAACAACCTGAAGCCAGTCGGCACTGGGCCGTATAAGGTAACGTCCTTCGCCCCTGGTGATACCGTCCAGTATGTGATCAATGAGAATTACCGCGAGGCGAATAAGCCCTTCTTCGATCAGGTGCAGATGAAGGGTGGTGGGGATACGGCTTCCGCGGCGCGGGCCGTGTTACAAACTGGCGATTATGACTATGCCTGGAACTTGCAGTTGGAGGATACCGTTCTCAAGCAGTTGGAAACAGGTGGGAAAGGCGTGGTCGACTTTTACCCCGGTGGCGGGGTTGAGCGGATCATTTACCAGTTTGCCGACCCGAACAAGGAAGTTGATGGCGAGCGGGCGAACCCATCGACCAAGCACCCGTTCTTCACCGATCTCAATGTGCGTAAAGCGTTCACGATGGGCTGTAACCTCGATTCCGTGGTCAGTGCGCTCTATGGGCGTGGTGGGGTAGTTACCCCGAATATCCTGACCGACCCCCCACAGTATCGTTCCCCAAATAACAAGTTTGAGTACAACCTGGATAAGGCTGGGGCGTTGCTGGATGGGGCGGGCTGGAAGAAGGGCGCGCAGTATCGGGCCAAAGATGGCGTCGATATGGCGGTCGTCTTCCAGACTTCAGTGAATACGGTGCGCCAGAAGACCCAGCAGATCATCAAAGATGGCTGGGAGAAACTGGGGATTCGGACTGAACTGAAGGGGATTGACTCCGCTGTGTTCTTCTCTGCCGATGCGGGGAACCCCGATACAAACTCGAAATTTTATGCTGACGTGGAGATGTTTACGGGAACTGGGGTGATCGACCCGCAGAGCGACATGATTCGCTGGCATAGTAGCTCGATTGCGTCGAAGGCGAATACCTGGTCGGGCCGCAACTATCAGCGGTACAACAATCCTGAGTACGATCAGGTGTGGGACGCGGCGAAGTCGGAACTTGACCCAGCCAAGCGGGCGCAACTGTTCATCAAGATGAACGACATCTTGATTCAGGGGTCGGTGGTGGTGCCAGTGGTCGAGCGGAAGAACGTTAACGGGCGCGTGAAGAACTTGCAGAATATCAACTTCACCCCGTGGGATAGCGACTACTGGAATATCGCGAACTGGACGAAGCAGTAGGTTTTCGCCGACAATCATTGCTTTCAGGAGTCCCGGCCTAGGAAGGTGATCCCTGGCCGGGACTCTATTTGCGTCGGGTGCGGAACCGTGGCACGATGGGCGACGATAGCTGGAGTGCGAAGCGAAAAGGAGGGGGATAATGGCTGATCTGGCGGAGATTAAGGAGCAACTGGCGCATACCGTACGGGAATATCACCCCCACCTGATCGCCGTGTCGCATGATTTGCACGATCACCCAGAGATCGCCTTTGAAGAACGGTATGCGGTTGGCTTGCTCACGGCGGAGTTGGAGCGGGCGGGATTCACGATTGAGCGCGGTGTCGCGGGGCTGGAAACGGCCTTTATCGCCACTGCTGGACACGGTGAACCGCAGATTGGCCTGCTGGCGGAATATGACGCGCTGCCGAAACTGGGGCATGCCTGCGGCCACAATCTGATCGCGACCTGGGCGCTGGGCGCGGCCCTGGCGTTGAAACAAGTGCTGCCTGAAGGGGCGGGTACGATCAAGGTCTTTGGGACACCAGCGGAAGAAGGGGGCGGTGGAAAGGCGATCATGGCGCAGGCGGGCCTATTCAATGGTCTTGCAGCAGCGATGATGATCCACGCCCGCGACGTGACCTATATCGAGCGGGCCACGCTAGCCCTCACCTCGTTTGAAATCGCCTTCACGGGCAAGGCTGCGCACGCCTCGGCCTACCCCGAACGGGGGATCAACGCGCTCGATGCCGTCTTGCAGGTCTTCAATGGGCTGAATGCCTATCGGCAGGCGTTGCCGCCACGGGTGCGGATTCATGGGATCATTACGGCTGGTGGTGAGGTCGTCAACATTGTGCCAGACCACGCCGCCTGCGAGTTCTTGCTGCGCGCCCCAGAGCAAGGGATTCTTGATGGCGTGCGCGAACGGTTCCTGGGGATTGTGCATGGGGCGGAGTTGGCAACCGGGGCCACGGCGACGATCAACGAGGGCCGGGGCTACCCGCACCGCGTCTCGAATCGCGCCCTCGCCAACACCTTCCGCGATAATCTGGTGGCGTTGGGGCAGCGCTACGAAGTGCCAGGGGCCGATGTGGGGATCGGGTCGAGCGATAGCGCGGCGGTCAGCCATCAGGTGCCGATGATCCACCCCTACTTGCAGATCGTTGATCCCCCGGTAGGGGCGCATACGCCCGCGTTTGCCGCCGCCGCCCGTAGCCCCCGCGCTGATGAGCAGATCGCCACTGGTGCAATCTCGCTGGCCTGCACCGCCGCCGAGGTTTTGCTGCGCCCGGAACTGCGCGAGGAGTTGCGGGCGGGCTTTCGGGAGCAGTTGGGGCGCGATCCGCAGTAACGACCGCGCCCGTGATCGGGCAACGCCAGAGCTGCATTGCTAGCAGGGTACGAGGGCGGAAAACGCCCAGTGTGGTTAATCCGTGTCCGCAAATGCTGCACAAGTCCTGGTGGTCTGACATCAGACAGACTTCTGGTCTTACCGCTAAGATGATAAATCGCTTGACACTGACTGACTGTAGTCGGTATGATGGGTATATACGCAAAGTCCACAGGATAACGACGCAAAGTACGGCCATGAGTTGCGACGCACCGCACTGTTGCTGTTCCCTACGATTTTATAATTGCTGAGTTATGCAATATCCCCCTGATCGTAGATGTGTTGGTGGCTTTCGTGGCCCGTTTTGTGAAGGATTCCTGATGCGTAGGTGTACCCTCGACAACGTGGTAGTGACTGGAGGATCTTCTATGGGCACAGGCGACAAACACGATCATGGTGTAGGCGAGCAAGGCCAGTTGAGTCGGCGGCAATTTCTGCGTCGACTTGGGATAGCCGGTGCTGGTTTTGCTGCACTCCCCATCCTCGCGGCGTGTGGGACAAGTTTGCCAACGCCCGTGCCAACGGCTGCGTCATCCTCTGCTCCGGCAGCATCGAGTGCGGCTGGTTCAGCAGCGGGTTCGGCACGGCCTTCAGCGAGTGGTGCTGCCTCAGCCAGCGGGGCGGCCTCGGCTGCGCCATCGGCGGCCCCACCCACGCCAACGGCAATTGCCGGTATCCCCCGCGCGAAGTCGAGCGCGAAGGTTACTGGCAAGCTCGGCTTTATTCAGAATCAAGATTTTCACCCCGACCACAACGCCTTCTTGCGGGCCGAGATTCAAGAGTTCTGTAAGGCGCAGGGCTGGGACCTTGATATCTCCTATGCCTCTGGGTTCCAGGGCGGTAGCGACCTGCTGACGACGCTGATCGCGGCGGTGCAGGCGGGGAATCCGCCAGATATCATGTTCCACGATATTGGCGTGCGGCAATATCAGTCGCAGGGCGTCTTTGAGAAGGTGACTGACCTGACCAAAGAGGCGATCGCCAAGTATGGCGCGACCTATCCTGGGTACGAAGATTCCACCTTCTTTGATAATGACTGGTGGGGGCTGCCGTTCTATGGCCGCGCTGGTGGGGCCTATGTTCGCAAGGATATCCTGGCGAAAGCGGGCCTTGACCCAGTCAAAGACCTCGATACGTACGACAAAATGCGTGATGCAGCCCTGAAGATCTCGGACCCCGATAATAAGATGTGGGGTTGGGGATTGACGATCAACCGTTCTGGTGATGGTACGACCAATGTGCAACAACCATTGCTGCGGTTTGGCAGCCAATTGCAGGATGAGTCGGGCCAACTGATCACCTTCAACTCGCCGGAGACGATTGCCGGGTTGAAGTGGTTGAAGGAAACGTTCAGCGATCCGAAATGGGCGAAGATGTTGCCGCCGGGGATCCTCTCCTGGATCGATACGTCAAACAATGAAGCGTTCCTGGCTGGGACGATCGCGATCACCGATAATGCGGGGACGATGTACGCGAAGGCGGTCTACGACAAAGTGCCGTTCGCCAAGGAGATCCTCTTTATCCCCCGCCCACGGCGGAACAAAGATAACAAGTATCTGGACTCGCTCGCTGGCGCGCGGTTGCACCTGATCAAGGGGACCAAGAACAAAGATGCTGCCTACGATCTGATGCGGCACCTGATCTCCGAGCCAGTGTTGAATCAACTGCTTGTGACCTCTCCTGGCTATGTCTTGCCACCATACAAGAATGGCTGGTCGAATCCGCTGGTGCAGAACGATGTCAACGCCAAGGCGTCTGAACCACTGGCCTACCCGACCGATCGGTTCACCGGGCTGCGGTTCCCTGGCCCAAGCTCGGCGGCGGTCGATGCGATTGGTGGTGGGAACTACTACACCGACATGATGGCCGAAGTGCTCCAGGGCAAGAGCGCGGAGGACGTGGCGAAAGACTACGCCAATCGGTTCGTGCAAATCTTCAAGGACTTTGGGCTCAAAGGCGCATAGATGCACGCTGGCTGGCGTGGTGGGCTTGCAAAGACTCACCACGCCAGCGGTCCTCTTGAGTCCAGCGATCTGTAGCTGAAAGGAGCAGGCCGATGGCGGTTGGCTCAGCCCACGATACAACGGCCCAGCGGGCGGGTACGCATCAATCCAGCGGTTTTTGGGCCACCTCGAAACGGTTACTTGGCCCAGATTGGGCGGTAGCTGCCGTTTTTGCGGCCCCATTGGTGTTGCTGCTCTTTGGCCTGATTGGGATTCCACTGCTGCGGGCGATCATCCTAAGTTTTTATAGCTCGGTTGGTGTGGTCAATCGCGGCTTTGTCGGCTTCGATAACTACACCAGAATCTGGGCCGATTCGCAGTTTCGAGATGCGGTAGTCCATACGGTCAAGTTTGCGGTGGTCTCGGTCTTTTTCAAGTTCTGGATCGGCCTCAGCGCGGCGTTGATGTTGCACAAAATCAAGCGATTCCGCAGCGTCTTTACCGGGTTGGTCTTACTGCCGTGGATTGTGCCAGAGGTCGTTGCCGCGCTCACCTGGCGCGGCCTGTATGATCCTGTTTTTGGTGGGTTGAACCTGTTGTTGCAGTCAATGGGGCTGATTACGAAGGGGATCGCCTGGACTGGTGATTACAATCTGGCGTTGCCCGCCGTGATTGTGGTCAATATCTGGAAGGGGATTCCGTTCTTCACCCTGACCCTGCTCTCTGGGCTGAAATCAATTGATAACGATCTCTATGATGCGGCGGCGGTCGATGGGGCGAACGCCTGGCAGCGGTTCCTGAATATCACGCTGCCGGGATTGCGCTACGTCGTGATTGTCGCCTGCCTCCTCTCAATGATCTTTACGCTCAACGCCTTTGGCCTGATCTACCTGTTGACCGGCGGTGGTCCTGGCGGGGCGACGCGGGTCTTCTCGATTCTGGCCTACGAGATCTTCAACGAGCGGCGGTATAGTCTGGCAACGGCTGTCGCGATGGCGGTGGTGCCGATTCTGCTGTTGCTGATCGTGATTCTTGGTCGCTATATGCGTGGTGATCCCGCCCGCCTGGAGGCGAAAGAAACGGTGGCCTCGAAGGTCGGAGCCTGGGCGTTGCTGGCCCTGGTTGGGGTGGCAAGTCTGGCGCTGCTGACGCAGATTACGACGCCGATCTGGGCCTTGCCGATCTTACTGGTGGCGATTGTGGTGGCGGGCTACCTGGTGCGCGACGATCAACTGAGTAATAGTCGCAGCGAAAGTATGCTCAGTTGGCTGCGTTGGTGCATCATCCTGGTGGGGGCGGCGGCGCTCTCGGTGTTGGTGTTCGGGTTGCCGTTCTTTGCCGTTGGCTTACCGCTCTTTGTCATCGTGAAAACGGGGATTGTTGAGCGACTGCTTGGCAGCTTTAGCCGTGGGCGACAGCAGGCGACGACCCTCAGCCCCGAGGCCTATCGGCGGAAGCTGGCGCGGGTGAAGCTGATGGGCCGGTTGGGCACGGTGGGCGTGGGGATCGCGCTGGGGGCGTTGCTCTTCTTTGAGTTATTCCCGTTCTATTGGGTCTTTGTAACGGCGTTCAAGACCGACCCGCAGATTCGGGAGTTCCGCGATATCTTCTGGCCGAATCCCTGGACTACTGAGAACTTCCGCTATATGTTGCAAGAGACGCAGTATCTGCGCTGGTTCGCGAATACGACCCAGGTCGCCCTGGTCAGTTGCCTGATCTCGGTGCTGGTGGGGGCGTTGGGAGCCTACGCGCTGGTACGCTTGAAGTGGCGGCTGGCGGGCTTCCTCTCCACGGCGATTCTGTTTACCTACCTGCTGCCAGGGATTATCATCTTTGTCCCACTTTATGAGATCTTCACCCGCTTGCAACTGGTCAATACGTTGAAAGTGCTGATGGTCGCCTATCCCACCTTCGGCCTACCGTTTGCCTGCTGGCTGTTGATGGGCTACTATCGCGCTATCCCTGGTGAGCTGGAGGAAGCCGCCCTGATCGATGGTTGTAACCACTTCCAGGCGTTCTTCCGGGTGATCTTGCCGCTGACGCTGCCGGCATTGCTCACGGTGGGCCTGTTCGCGCTGACGGGCGCGTTCAACGATTTCCTCTTTGCCTATGTCTTTGTGCGGCCAGAGTCGCTGACAACCCTGGCGGTAGGGCTTGGCAAGATGGTGATCGGCGATATTTTCCCGTTTGGGCGGATGATGGCTGCATCGATTATGATGGCGATCCCCGTCACGATTGTCTATATGCTAGCGCAACGGTTCATGGTTGAAGGGTTGACGGCAGGCTCGGTGAAGGGCTAATCTTCAGCGAGTCACGAGGTTGGTACGAGCACGCAAGGAGGAAGGCACGCGATGACCGCAACGACGGCACCTGTACTCGGAGTAGATAATCAGTTCAAGGTCAGTGTCGAGCAGGTCAAAGAGGCGATGGGGGCAGCCCCCTGGGCGCATCGAATCGCCGTGAACGACCATTACAATATCACGGTGATCTGCCAGAACCCTGGACATCAGAACGACTGGCATTATCATCTGACGCCGGAGATCTGGTACATCTATGAGGGCGAGCTTTCCTGGACGTTGGAGGGACAGCAGGATACGCCAATCCATGTCAAAGCGGGAGAATACATTATCGCCCCAGCGAATACCTATCATTTCATTCAGGTGCATGGGGACAAGCCATCGATTCGGATCGCCATGACACCAACGGGCGAGTTCCATCGCTACGACCGCGAGAATAAGCCCCCTGCACCTGAGGGTGCGCGGCTTGGGCCAGCGTAAGCCCCAGGCTTGTTGAGCCAGATGAACTAAGGAGCAGCGCCCCGATCGACTCTGATCGGGGCGCTGCTCGTATTCGGGATCTATTGCGTCGCCAGTAGGTGATTAGCTGTCGGCGGGCTGGTAGGTGGCGATAATCACTCCCGTGGTGGTGATGACTGGTTGGTCAATCAGCCGTAGATCGCTGGGGATACTGCCTTCTGGGAACATGCGCCGACCATTGCCCAGAACCAGAGGATAAATGAGCAGCAGATACTCGTCGATGAGGTGGTGCTGACGCAGCGATTGGATCAGCGCTCCGCTGCCCATGATCAACAGATTCGGCCCGGCGGTTTGTTTGAGGGCGGCGACCGCAGCGGCAGCGTCGCCGTGCAGTACGGTTGAGTTTTGCCAGGGGAGCGGCTCGGTCAGGGTGCGCGAGGCGACGTACTTCTGTTTGTTGTCCAGCACCGCCGTAAATGGGTTGTCCGTCTGGCCATGCCAGACACGATGGAAGTCTTCATACGTCCGGCGCCCAAACAGCAGTTCATCATCGTTCGCCATCCCTTTGCCCAGCGTGCGTCCTTTGACCTCGTCGTCATAGGCATTGGCCCAGCCGCCCCGGTCAAACCCGCCCCGGCGATCCTCGTCTGGCCGACCGGGCGCCTGCATGACGCCATCCAGGGTCAGATTGTTGAGTACCGTCACTTTCCGCATCGTGGCTCCTCGTCAATAGCAATGAAGCGTATATGCAGGGTCTATTCATGTTCAGGAATCGAGGCGACTTGCCCGCTACTGGACGGCTGGCACGCAGATTCCCGTACTCATGGAGGTAAGGCCCGTTCTCTGCCACATACCTCTCACTACAAGCGTTAAAGCCCTCAGCATTGGGGATTCAGGGGATCTTCTCCCCCGCCGGATCGAGGAAGGGCACGATGGCGGGGAGCAGGAGCGGCGATGCGAGGATGTCGTAGTGGGTCGTGTCGGGCAGGATGGCGAGCCGGTGCTGCGTCACGCCCGATCGATCCCACGAGCCGTCCTGTTGCCCACCGCCAAGGAGGGCGAAGAACGCCGCCGCGTGGGCGGGGCTGATGGCGTCGGCGTCGCCCATGACGATCATCGTCGGCGCGGTGATCGCGGCCACGCCGTCCGCCCAGTTGTAGTCGCGCCGCATCGACTCGCCCATCTTCTCCCAGAGCCGCGGCCAGTCCTCGGGCCGCGGCGCGACGCGGGCATAGGCCTCGTAGAGCGGCGTCTGCTTCATCGCCTCGCCGGTCGGTGCGGTGATCTGGTCCCTGCCCGCGTTCAGGGCGGGATACCAACCGGCCTTGCTGTAGGCGATCGAGATCACGATCAGCCGATCGACGGCCTCTGGGTGGCGGATGGTGGTCTGCAACGCGACATTCCCACCGAGCGAGTAGCCCATGATGGTGGTCTTGCCGAGGCCGAGGTGCGCGATCAGCGCGGCGATGTCGTCCGCCAGCGACTCGATACGGAGCGGGCGGTCGATGTCGGCAGTGCGCCCGTGCCCCTGGAGGTCCACTGCGATGACCCGCCGATGCGCGGCGAGCGTGTCTAGCAGGTCGCCGAACATCTCGGTCAGGCCGAAGCCGCCATGAATCAGAATCAGCGGTGCGCCGCTGCCGTGGATCTCGTAGTAGAGCGCGAGGCCATTCACCGGGGCGTAGCCGGTCTGGGGTATTGTGTCTGCCATCGGATTTCCTCTCACTGTGGGGATGTCTCTTTCCTGCGGGGCCAGTAGCCCCGCCGGAAAGGCAAGGCCGCTATCGGCCTGATCCGCGCCTTCGGAATGCTTCTCGACCTTGAATGGCCATAGGGCGGATATTAGTCTTGCTCAGTTTGGAACATCCAGTTGACGCCATATTTGTCGGTGAGTTGGCCGTAGGTTCCGAAAAACTCCTTATTCAGGGGTTGAACATCGGTAGCACCTTGCGAGAGCTTGTCAAAATACTGCTGTAGCTCAGCCAGGGGGATCGCCGTGATGCTGATGCTGACGGAACCAGGTTCAGTGTTGCCACCCATAATGGCCATGCCATCGGAGCCAAACAGGACGAAATCACCAGCCTGCATCTGCGCGTGCATGATCAGGTCGTGCGCCTCGGGGGGCATCTGGCTATCAGCAGGCACTTCGCCGAAGGTCGTCAGCTCCAGGTTGCCCCTGAAGCAGTCTTGATAGAAGGTCATCGCTTCGCGGCAGTTCCCTTTAAAGCCCAGGTATGGAGTGAATCCAGCCATTGTCGTTCCTCCTGCTTTTTGCTGACTTCGGCCAATCCAGGTGGTATTGGCCCGTTCTTTATCAGAACTTTTGTTCTAATGTGGACAGTATACACAACCCGTGCGCTGGTGTCAAGGGGGAGGTTGTAGAGAACGCCCAGCGGCGGCAGGCAAACGTGATGACCACAAATCAGCGAGGTGTCGCCTGCGCGGACTGCGGTGCTTGTGGAGCATTGCACGACACCGGGCGCGCGCTATTGGGCGGGGCTGTAGGCGGCACAGATCATCCCAAAATAGGTCGGGACTTCGTAGGAGAGAAACTCCCCTTGCCAGTCGTCGCCAAGCGCACCGTGCAGCATCAGCATCTGCCAGAAGCTATCGGCTTTGGCCTGGGCCACGAAGTCGGGGTCAATATCGAGCAACTTGCCCAGCGCATTCTCCTTGATGATCTCCACCACCTGCTGATCATAGACCGCCGAGGTGGGATCGAAGCCGTAGGGGCCGCTGGCGAGGTGGCCGTGACCATGGTCGCAACTGGCGATCAGCGCCACGCGCTTGCCCGACGCTGCTGCGGCGGCAGCCAGAGCGCGGCCAGCGGTTACGTGGTCAGCGACTGAGCGGTCGCGGGCGGGGCTGATCACCACGGTGGGGATGGGCGGCGTGCTGCGCCCACCCATGAACCAGAGGGGAATTACGACGCCCCAATCGATGATGGCGGTGGCCGTTGGTTGGTCGTTGCCGCCATAGCTGATTCCCACGGCTGGCACCCCGGCGGCGTTGATCGCATCGAGCGCGGCCCGACCGAGCGCGCGGTCGGTGGTGGCGTTCAGGCTGATCGGGGCTTTAGTCCAGTCGGCGAGCGTGCCGTGGAGCTTGCCCGCCATCACCACGGCCATCGCGCCTTCGACGTGGACATTATGCGGCGTCAGGATAATCGAGACATCGGGTTTGGCGGCGTCAAACCGTCGCCCTAGCTCGGCCATCGCCGCCTGCGTTGCGCCGCCGAGGTCGCGTTCTGCAGCTGACAGCGCTTCGGGGATGGCCAGATGCCCATGTGGGGCGATCGCCGCAAAAACTAATCCGCTCATGGTGTATGCCTCCCTTGGTGGTTGTCCTATACGTTTAGTCAGGGAATAGGGTAGCATGATTTGAGCGATTGAGGCGTTAGACCGTTACAGAAGGTGTGGCAATGATTGAGTGGCTACCTCCAACCCTGTCGCCAGTGGCAACCAACGACGAGGTCTGGGGGCCGCCCGCGGCCCCGGTGCCATTGCGCTTCGCCTGGTATCTGGGCTTGCCCGCATTGCCTGCGGGGTTGATTACCTCGGTTCGGGCCATTGTCAGGCAGCACGATCAGATCCTGGTGATACACGACCCCGATGGTTGCCCCCACATCATTCCGGGTGGGCGTTGCGAGGCGGGAGAAACGCCAGAGGCGACCGTGCGGCGTGA
>JBDHWF010000028.1:0-33423 GCA_039810045.1 Chloroflexia bacterium | reverse complement strand
AGTGCCGCTAGGTCCAGTTCATCCAAGGAGAGTTGGTGTGAACGTGGACAGTTGCCAGCATTCATTTCCAGGGTAACTTGATCAAGGTAGCTGGGGTGACGCCTACCAGGGTCGGGCGTATCGCACTTGCCCCTGAAAAATCGTGCGATTTGGTGATTGCGCTGGGGATCGCTAAGCAGCGTAGGCCAGCCAGATGGGCCGCTGTGATCCCTGGGCCGCTATCCTCAATGGCGACCGCTTCGCGGGGGCTGACACCAAGGCGGTCGCAGGCCAATCGATAAATGGCGGGATCGGGTTTCGACTTCGGTACTTCTTTGCCAGAGGTGAGGGCATCGAAGCAGTCGATAATCCCTAACTTTGACAGCACCAGTTTGATGGCATCCATCCCCGAACTTGAGGCGACCCCCAGGCGGAACCCTGCATCCCGGCAGGCAAGGACAAGTTCAATGGCTCCAGGCATTGGCGGCACGCCGTCTTCCAGGATCCGATGGTAGCGGGTTCTGATCTTCTGGCTGAACTCAGGCAGATCGCGCGGAAACTCCAGCGGTAACTGAAAATGTTCACGAACTAACTCCCACGCTTCTCCGCCACTTTTGCCAACGGTGATTGCCGACCATGCTTCGTCGGCGGCGGTAATCGTCACCCCGTACTCGTCGGCAATCATGGTGGACCAGGACTGAAACGAGAGTGGTTCGGTATCGGCTAGCAAGCCATCCATGTCAAAAACAATAGCCCGTAGTGGGGGCGTCAGGTTGGTCATACCACTCCTACTTTCATCACGGTAGCTCATTTCCTTGCGGAGAGGATACTGTATCGATCGCCTCTTGCGCTGGTGCTGGTAAGATTCATGCAATAGTTGTGGGTAGTTGCCGTAACTATTCCACTCCGCCGATGATCTTTTGCTGCGTTGATGACACCCAAAGGAGGTTGCAGTATGGTTACTCAAGAGCCAGTAGCGTTATCGTTGCCCGACCGCGAGGGCTTAGCGGCCCCATTTTCGATGCTGCATCACGTTGCTGTTGTGACGAATGATATGGAAAAGACGGTGGCCTTTTATCGTGATGTGCTGGGCAGCGAAGTGGCGATGGCGCATCGCCTGAGTAGCGATCAGCAGACGAGGCATTATTTCATCACCATGGCTCCAAACTGTGTATTTGCGTTCTTCGAGTTTCCCGATGCCGAACTCCCAGCGTTTCAGGAAGGGATGGTGCCAAAGACTGGTCGTTCGCTCGACCATGTTTGCTTCTTTGTCCCAACCGTCGCCGATCTTGATGCGTGGCGCGAGAAACTGACGAAGGCAGGGGTACCAATTCACGGCTATCAGGCGGGGAATACACTGTTTTTCCCCGATCCCAACAATATCGTGATTCAGATCAGCGTTGCCCCGGCGAACGGCAAGATGGGCTTTCCCGTGCATGCTGACCCAGAGCCAGCGTACAGGCCATAACAGGGGAGCAATAAGCCAGCAGCGCGGTTGCCAGGTGCGGCAATCGCGCTCGCTTAGAGCATACTGATCGGATCAACATCAACCAGCCAGCCATAGGGGATGGGTAATTCGCGCAGCAACTGATCCAGCGAATTGCTTCGCAAGATGATTTGCCACTGGTAGAGATCGCGCATTTTTGTGGCGAAGCATGGGGTTGGGCCCATAATGTCCAGATCAGTGAGATCGAGGTGCTGGGCGATCAGCGCGACCTGATGCGCCAGTTTATGCCCCTCACGTTCGCACACGCCCTCATCGGCGTGGCGGTACACAAATCGGGCGAGCCGACTAAATGGCGGGTAGCGATGCCGCCGCCGAAAATCAAGCTCCTCACGATAGAAGTCAGCATAATCATGGTGCAACGCCGCGCCAATAGCGTAATGCTCTGGCGTATAGCTTTGGATGATGACGCGCCCGCCAGGGCCACGACGGCCCGCCCGCCCAGCTACCTGGGTGAGCAACTGGAAGGTGCGTTCGCCCGCCCGAAAATCGGGGAGGTTTAGCAAGGTATCGGCGTTGATCACCCCGATTGCCGTGACGAATGGCAGGTCAAGTCCTTTGGCAACCATCTGCGTCCCAACGATAACATCGACTTCGTGGTTCTGTACCTTTTCTAGCAGTTGCGCGGCGCTGGTTTTGGCACTGAGGGCGTCTTGATCCCAGCGAAGTACGCGGGCGCGTGGCAAGAGATCGCGCACTGCTCGTTCGATCCGTTGGGTGCCAATCCCGAAATAGTTGATCTCGGTTGTGCCGCAGGCGGTACAGCGGCGCGGGCGTTGCTCGCGTCCATTACAGCGATGGCAGATTAGCAGTTCCCGATCGGCATGATAGACATAGGGGATATCGCAGCGTGGGCAACTGAAGACGGTGCCACAGGCGCGGCATTGCACAAAAGTGGCGAGCCCACGCCGATTGAGAAAGAGAATCGTTTGCTCTCCTGCCGCTAGAGTATCGCGCAGGAGGGTGATCAGGGCGCGGCTGAATGGCCCAGTATGCCCGCTACGTAATTCCTGCCGCATATCGACCGCTTCAACGGTTGGGAGATCCAGCGGTACTGCGCCATGAATGCCGCCGAGGGCCGGGCCGACGCGACCGCGTAATTCCAGCAGTCCGATCTGCCCGCTCTCGGCCCGCCAGCGCGTGCCGATATCTGGCGTAGCCGAACCAAGGATCAGGGTTGCATTACTGAGCCGCGCTAATTCCTCAGCGACTGCGCGGGAGTCATACCGTGGTTCAGGTGAGGCCTGTTTATAGGCTGATTCGTGTTCTTCATCAACAACAATCAGGCCAACGGCTGGCGCGGGCGCAAAAAGGGCTGAGCGCGGGCCAATGATGATGGGCCGCTCGCCGCGTCGTACCAGTTCCCATTGCGCGTATCGCTCGGCATCTTTCAATCCAGAGTGCAATACCGCTACTTGCCCGGGAAAGCGGTTGGCGAATCGTGCCACGATCTGCGAGGTGAGCGCGATTTCTGGCACGAGGATCAGCGCCTGCCGGCCAGCACGGATCATTGCCCCAGCCGCCCGCAGATAGATCTCCGTCTTCCCAGAACCAGTAACGCCATGTAAGAGATAGGGCTGAAATGTCTTGGTCTCTAATGCAGCGCTCAACTCATCCCACACTGCGCTTTGGGGTGGGGTTAACGGTGGTGGGGCTTCAAACCGATCAGGCCGTAAAATCAGTGGTTCGCTGGTGCCTGGTGCGCCATAAACTTCAAGCAGCCCCTTGTCTTCCAGGCTTTTGAGGATCGGGCGCGTCGCTCCTGTCAGGCGATAGAGGTCGTTGAGAGGCAATGGCGTTGATGCAGTGGTGTTGCTACTCCGCCGCGCATGGCGGCGCAAGAGATCGATGACCGCTCCCTGGCGTGGCGCGCGTGGGCCAACAAGATCTGTTGTTTCGATCGCCGCCAGCGCCGCTGGGAGCAGGCGCACCCAGCGTTCCTCGCGGGCCTGTGGTAGGTCATGCACCACGCGGGCGACGCGTTCGATCAGGCCTAACCGTTCAAGATGTTGAACCACGGTTGCCAGACTGCTGCCCAACGCTTCTTGTACCGCGGTCAGGCTCGTCTCGCCGCGTTCTTCCAGCAGCCCCAGCAGCCTGCGGGCTTTTGGCGATAGCCCACTCAGCGGTGGTGGTGCGCCAGTGGCGACAAGATGCACAACGCTACGGCGGGAAGCGCCAGGTGGCAGCATCGCGAGGGCGGCGTTGAAGAACGTACTGCAATAGCGTTCAGCGATCCAGTGCGCTAGGGCGAGTTGGGCCTGACTCAACCGAAATTCTGGCTCAACTGGTGCATGAATTGGGCGCGCGTTGAAGCCTGGTTCCTGATCGTGGGTAGCCACGATGACGCCCAGGACGAGTTTTTGCCGTAACGGTACCCAGATCAGTTGGCCGGTGCCGATCCGCCCACGAAATTGTGGTGGAATCGTGTAGGTCAGGCTTGCCAGCCGATCCCCTGGATGTGTACCGTTGACTGCAACCTCGGCATAGGGCTCGTGCGCCGCCAGTGGTGTCACATCGACCACTGCTGCTGCCCTGTCAACCTGATTGTTCGGCACATACTTTTCCATAGAACAAGTGTATCATCTAGGGTACGTACAGGACAGTCTGGACACACAACAGCGTGGCGGTCAATCTTGACCGCCACGCTGGATACTGCACGATGGTGGGTGCTAGCGGCTTCGCTGGCCTGATGTGCCGCCGCCAGCAATCACTTGCTGCAAGAGGGAGCCGAGGATTGCTGAGCCAGCGGAACTGCCCAACACTTGCCCCAGAATATCATTCAGCGAACCGCCCATTGGTTGTGTTGGTTCGCCAGAACCGGGCATCGGTTGTTGTTGGGGTGTCTGCTGCTGTGGCATAGGAATTGGCTGTTGCTGCGTTGGGATCTTCCCTGGATTGTTCGCGGGCTGGCTCTGCGGTTGCCCACCACCGCCGCCCAAGGCTCCACCAAGGACATTCCCCAGCAATTGCTTCAGTAATGCCCCCACCATTGCGGCGATTGCGGCCTGGACCGCAGGGTTGCTTGCCGCTGTACGAAGAAGTTCGCCCAAGATGTCTGGTTGTTGCTGTTGCGCCTGTTGGGTCAGTGTGCTGATCCGTTGTGGGCTATCGTCAACACCATCCTGATCAAGGTCGGCTGCACGAAACGCTTGCCGTGGATCGGTATGGGCTTTTTGGAACTCGGCTAGCAGTAACTGCCGTTGCTCTGGCTTCAGGCTACTGAGTGCTTCTTCGTGGGCTTCGGCCAGCGTTTCGGGCGGGACATTAGCTACTACGCGTTGGTAGAGCTTCGCCATTGCATTCACTTCCTGCGAGTCGAGTTTCTCCCCATCTTGGGCCCGCTTCAGCGCTTTCAGTTGGTCGACAAGATGGTTTCCGCTGAGTACGTTGCGTAAGCGATCCATTGATCGTTGGTCCTTTCACTCACGGCGAACGACGATAATTATCGGGATGTTGCCCTGGATAGAAGAAGCCCCCGCATCGCGCTCTTGGATGCGGGGGCAGCATGAGTATTAGCCGGATGAACTACGATGGATTCTTCTTCTCGATGAGATCTTCCAGGCTGTCGCGGAGGCTACCACCGCCTGGCTGATTGAGTACGCCACCGCCACTGCGGGGGCCACCCATCAGTTTGCCGGCAATCGCTGCGGCAACGCCAACCATCGCGATCTTTGCCATTGGCGTACTGAGTGGGCCATCAGGGCCAAAGACATTCTGTAACAGGTCTGGCTGTTGCTCCTGGGCCTGCTTCGCGATCTCGCCCATGTTGCCAGGATGAACCTGATCGTTCCTGCCTTGCGTTTGCTGCGCGTGTGGCTGCGTGGGGGCAGGTTGCTGCCGAGTTGCTCCTGGTGTTTCGCTGCTGGGGCGTGATGCTTGTGTAGACTGCTGGGTTGCCTGCGCGCTTTGTTGAGGCATTTGCCCGCTCGGTGCCTGCTGCGCTGGCGTAGCATTGGGAAGTTGGAATGGTTGATCGGGGTCGTTACTCGCCTTGCGGAAGCTATCAAGGATCTTCTGCTGTTCTTCGGGTGGCAGACGGTTGAACGCCTCTTGATACGCTTGCGCTACTACGTCTGGCGGGGCTTGCTGTACGGCGTTTTGATACGTCTGCTGCACTTCGTCGTCATCAAGATCATCGACTTGTTGATTCTGGGCCGCTTGTTGATATTGCTGAACCTGTTGGTGGGGATCGCGACCCTTGCCCCCGAGGATATTCTGTAAGATATCCATAACTATTCTCATCCTCCTTAAAAATCGCTGCGGGCTACCACAAGCTTGTGGTCTTGGCTGATCATCATGCATAAACTGTGCCAACGTAGCCTCTTTGGTATACTCGCTTTCTGGCTGCACTTGAGATGGGATGTGAAACTACAGCGTGAAGGGGAATGACAAGCGATGCGTGCGCTGCTCAGCGTATGGGACAAGACAGGTATTGTTGATCTCGGTCGCGATCTGGTCGCCCTGGGCTGGGAACTGTATTCGACGGGAAATACCGAACGAACGTTACAGGAAGGGGAAGTTCCCGTTGCGCCGGTGGAACAACTTACTGGCGTAGCAGAAATGCTCGATGGACGGGTAAAGACCCTTCATCCAGCAATCCATGGTGGAATCCTCGCCCGCCGGGACCGCCCAGAGCACTTGCAAACGTTGGCCGACCATAATTTTGGCCCAATCGATCTGGTTGTTTCGAATCTCTATCCATTTGCCAGGACGATTGCCGATCCCCACATTCCGCTGGAAGATGCCTTAGAGCAGATCGACATTGGTGGCCCAACGATCACGCGGGCAGCAGCGAAGAATTACCCAGCAGTGTTGATCCTGACAAACCCTGCTGATTATGCGCCAACCATCGCGTATCTGCGGGCGGGCGAGGTGCCGCAGGCGTGGCGGCGACGGCTGGCAGCACGGGCTTTTGCCCACGTTTCAGCGTACGATGCGCTGATTACCCGTTATCTCCGTAGCGGCCTGGATCTGCGTGATGACGAAGAATTATTTCCGCCTGAATTGACGGTGGGGATGGAGAAAATCCAGGGAATGCGCTATGGGGAAAACCCCCACCAGCGGGCCGCCTTCTATCGTGTTCCAATGCCGGGTCAGGCCCCGGCTGGCCTGGCAACCGCCAAACAGTTACACGGCAGAGAACTGTCGTATAACAACATTATGGATGCTGATGCGGCCTGGAATGCGGCGACCGACTTTGCTGGGCCATGCGTGGCGATTGTGAAACATACGTTGCCCTGCGGCCTAGCCACCCACGACGATCTTACAGAGGCATATCGCAGAGCGCTCAGCGGCGATCCTGTCTCGGCCTATGGTGGAATTGTGGCGGCGAACCGGACGATTGATCAAACCACCGCCAAAGAAATTGTGAAGACGCACTACGATATTATCCTCGCCCCTGATTTTACCCCCGAAGCAGTGACCATCTTCCAGAAGCGAAAGAATCTGCGCCTACTCGCCTGCGGTGTTGCTGGGCAGGCAGGTCGCCTGGAAGATCGGCTGGAAGTACGGCAGGTGCTGGGCGGGATGTTGGTCCAAACGCCGAATGATCTGGCTGAAGACCCTGCATCGTGGCAGGTGGTGACGAAGCAAGCCCCAACCGCGGCGCAACTGGCTGATCTGGCCTTTGCATGGCGGGCGGTGAAACACGTGAAGTCGAACGCGATTGTGATTGCCAGCGATAATACCTTACGCGGGATGGGTGCAGGCCAGCCAAACCGGGTGACTTCGGTCAAACTGGCGGCGGAGCGCGCTGGCGAGACGGCGCGTGGGGCAGTTCTTGCCTCTGATGCGTTCTTCCCGTTTGCTGATGGGGTTGAAGCAGCAATAGCGGCGGGTGTGACCGCTATCGCGCAACCTGGCGGCTCGCTGCGCGATGCTGTCACGATTGAGGCCGCTGATGCTGCCGGGATTGCGATGGTCTTTACTGGGGTACGCCATTTCCGGCACTGAGCGAGGAAGCGCCACTATCGTAAGCAGCAATGCCCGCCATACCAATTGGTACGGTGGGCATTATTCTTTGATTCGGCTACTACAATTTGATAATGCCGCGCTGCAATGCCTGACTAACCGCCTCAGTGCGGCTATCGACATTGAGCTTTTGGAACAGGATATTGGCGTGGAACTTCACGGTGCGTTCGGTGATGAACAGTTCCTTGGCGATCTCCTTATTCCGATAGCCTTTCGCCATCAGTTCAAGTACCTGCATCTCCCGCTCAGTAAGCGTTTCCTCGCGTTCTCCCCGCAGCAAGTCGCCAACGCGGTTCAGCAGCTTGGTTGCAACGGCTGGTTGCAGGAGCGAGCCGCCCCCATGTACCACCCGCACAGCATTAAAGATCTCGTCGCGTGGCACGCCTTTGAGCAAATAGCCACGCGCCCCAGCCTGGACTGCCTGAAGAATACGCTCGTCGGTGTCGTAGGCCGTTAGCACAAGGATGCGGGTGTCGGGGGCAGTGCCCGTGATCTGCTGAATCGCCTGTACCCCATCAGCCCCGGCCATTTCCAGATCCATCAGCACAATGTCGGGGCTGAGCGCAGTGACCTGGGTCACGGCTTCGTTGCCGTCGCTCGCTTCGCCAACCACGTCCATATCAGTCTGTGTTCCCAGCATCATGACGAGGCCGGCACGCACTACTGGATGATCGTCAACTACCAAAATTCGTATCATCATCACACCATATCTACGTGCTAACCCTGTACAACCAACTGGTATGTTTTCATGCTGTGTTGTGGTCAGTATACGCTATGGCCTCAGGTCGTTGCTGCCTCATTGCTCTGCCGTACCGCTTGTTCAGTGCCTGGTAGCGACACGCTGACACGTACGCTTGTCCCTTCATCTGGGGCGCTGGCAATCTCCAGTTGCCCGCCAAGCAGCGCAACTCGTTCGCGTAACCCAATCAGGCCAAAGCCGCTTGTCGCTCCGTGGCGTGGTGGTTTCGCTGGATCAAAGCCAACGCCATCATCGGTCACGACAAGGACTAATGAGTCCTGGAGGCGCTTCAACGTAATATCGACCTGGGTTGCTTTGGCGTGTTTGCCGATATTACTCAGCAGTTCCTGCCCGATCCGATAAAACCCTGCCTCAATATGTGAGGGTAAACGCCCTTCGATATCGTGGACCCGGAAACAGCCCTCGAAGCCATATTCTCGCGCTGCGGTGTTCAACAACTGGGCAAAGGCTTCAGGCAACGTTTGCTCCTGGAGTGGGGCGGCCCGTAAATCCATTACTGAGCGGCGGGCTTCTTCCAGGTTGGCTCGAGTCAGGTCGAGCCCCTGGCGGATCTTTTCGCGGGCATCTGGTAGCCGTTGTGGGTCGTCAAGCAAGGCATCGGCCACTTCAAGTTGTAGGGTCACTGCCGTGAGTCCTTGGGCCAGGGTGTCGTGGATTTCCCGTGCCAGACGGTTTCGTTCTTCCGCTGTCGCAAACTCGCGACTACGGGCATAAAGGCGGGCATTTTCGACAGCTAATGCCGCAGTGTCGGCAATCGCTTCTGCCAGACGCGCCTGCGCCGTAGTGAAGTAGTAGCGTTCTTTGAGCGCGGCGACGACGGCCACGCCGAGGGGCCGCCCTTTGGCAATTAATGGCACCGCCAGGAGCGAATAAAGACCCAGCAATTGAACCAGCACCTTGTTCGTGCGCGGATCTCCGGCTGCATCAATGGTGATTTGGGCATGGCTACTGCTGATCGTTTCGGCCAGGAATGGATCGTCATCAAGGGCAATCGTCAGGTCGGCGGCTGGCCCGCTCAGCGGTCCCCCACGATAACCCACGCTGGCGCGGGGAATCAGGTGGCTGCCGCTATCATCAAGGAGATAGATGCCGCAGGAAAGCCCATCGACGGCGTTCGAGAGTCCATGTGCTACTACCTCGAGTACTTCATCGAGCAGGAGTGATGAAGTCGCTGCCGTGGTAATATCCAGAATGCTGGTAAGTTCTTGCTGGCGACGATATTCGGCTTCAAACAGACGGGCATTCTCGATCGCAACGGCACAACCGCTGGCGACCGCGCTGAGCAGCGTGGCGTCTTCCACGGTGTACGATGAATCGGGGCTGGCGAGCACAATCGTTCCGAGGATCCGCCCGCCAATCGTCATCGGTACCCCTAGCCAGGACAGTGGTCCCTGAATAAAGCGTTGTGACCCTTGAACCCCCCGCTGGCGACACTCGGCCCAATAATCGTCAGTGAGAATTGGCCGCCCTTCGGCAATGACCACAGGCGATAGTCCCTGTACGATCGGTTGCCCTTCGCGCTCCCTGACCCGTTTCCCATCGATATACCAACGCCGCGTGGTAAACGTACTGGTTGTTGGATCAATCAGGGCAATATAGAAAGTATTCGTATCAAAGAGGCGAGTGCAGCCAAGATAGAGCGTTTCAAATAAGCTGTCTACATCCAGGATCGCGGTGAGCGCGCGAAGAAAATCGTTCAGCGTGGTGAGCTGTGAGAGGCGTTCTTCACGCCCGCGAAGGAGTTGAGCATTATCAATGGCGACACCTATCTGATCGCCAATCGACCGCACCAGGGCGAGATCGCGGTCGCGTTCCTGAGGATCTCGCGGGGTCGTTCCCAGTACGTTGAGCACGCCAAGTAACCGATCTTTCGCGCGGAGCGGGATACCAATAAACCGTACTGCGCTATTCCCACTCTCCGCAAGGGGAAAGCCGGCAATTAACTGGGGGAACTCACGCACGTCATCGATGAGCAGTGGCTCACCCCGGCGAAGACACTCGCCCAGCGGGCCAGCGCTGGCGGCAATCGTTGCTGGCGGCGGTTGGCGATCAGTGGGATCATTGATCCCACAGGCAGTGCGTAGTTCGAGGCGTTGGCTAGTACGATCAAAGAGGTAGATCGTGCCCGCGTCAAGGTCAAGGGCATCCAGGGTACTTTCCAGCGCATCACCAAGGATCCGATCTAAGTCGAGCGATCGGTTGGCAACTGCGCCAATGCGATAGAGCGTAGCGATTTCCTCGGTGCGCTGGTGCGTTTCGTGAAACAGGCGCGCATTTTCCAGCGCAATCGCCGCCTGATCTGCAAACAGGCCAAGCAGTTCAACATCGGCGCGGTTGAACGGAGCACCATTATGCTTTTCGGCGCGAAGCACGCCAATCACGTCGTTGCGAGTGCGAAGTGGGGCCAGAATCGTTGAAGCAACCGCTTCATTGGGCAGGGTCTCGGTATCATCGGAGACCAGCAGATGGCCGCTTTGATAGACATCGCCCACGGCGGTCTGGCTGATGGGCAAGTTTAGAGTCGCTTCGTCCAGCACCTGCGCCGGGACGACAATAACCGAGTGCAGCAGATCAGGCTCGGTCCCAGGGAGAAAGACATTGACGATATCAGCGCCAGTAAGTTTGACGATCTCTTGGGCGATCAGGGTCAAAGTCAGGTGCTGGTCGCGTTCTTGGGCTACTGCTCCGGCGACCATCTGCAAACTGAGTAGCCGTTCCTCGGCAGTGCTAATGGCTTTGGCCTGGTTATGAATTTCCTGATGGAGAATGGCGGTATAGGCACGGCTCAATTCTTCAGCCAGTTGCGCTAAATACCCTTCAACCAGCGGCTGTCCGCGCTCAAGGCCAAGGCGGCGAAGTAAGGGCGCGATTGCTGGCCCCAGCGCTAATAGCCCGCGTAGACTCTCCCCCAGGCCCAGCCCCAGGCTATCTTGGCGATTCGCCCAGGAAATGGCGACGCGGCGCGTTGACTTGCGGTCGCCACGACTGAGGAAAACGATCAAGGCATCAAGGGTTGGTGGGGCAAATTCTTCGAGGTGGGTGGCGGGGGTGCGGCCATGAAATTCGCGGGGGATGTCGCGCAAGGCGCGGAGCCAACTACTGAGGATAGCGCTGCGGTGAGTACTCATAGCGGTGCCTAAGCGGCGGCTGAGCTGTAGTTGTTCTCCAACGGTACTCATCGGCCTACCTACTCCCTGCCCGGCGGGAATGCCTCGCCCCTTGCTTATGGATCATCCCTGTCTATCCTTGCTCAATGATCGAACTATGCACGGTGATGATTTTGTAGTATAGCGAATCGCCTGCCTCTTGACGTTGCCCATTTGTGCGGGATTTCGCCCTGTCCCACCGGACAGGCAATTCTTTGTATACTTCTCACGCAGTAGTAATGATGAACGGAAATACGACGTAGACAGGAATGAACTGCAATTTGTCGACCAGGCATGGGTGCGATGCCGTAGTGCAGAGGTGGGAATGCTACAGAACCTGGCGCATATTCTTGAACAATTCCTGACTGATTATGGGTACCTGGCGATCTTTGTACTGATGTTTGTCGAGGAGGCTGGTGTTCCGCTACCCCTTCCCAATGAAGTCGCTTTGATGTATGTCGGGTATCTTTCCTACCAAGGGAAACTTGATGCCAACCTTGCGGGTCTGGTGGCAACAATGGGCGCGGCTGGCGGCTCGGCGTTGCTGTATACGCTTGCGCGCCGTGGTGGACGCAGCCTGATTCATCGGTATGGCCGCTTTATTCATGTGACTGATCAGCGACTTGATCAGGCGGAACGGGCCGTGGCCCGGTGGGGGCCAATCTCAATCCCGATTGCCCGCCTGACGCCTGGCCTACGAATTGCCACCACTATCATCGCGGGGATTCTGCGGGTTTCCTATCGGATCGTCATTTTGGCAGTCGTTGGTGTTTCACTCGTCTGGTCTTATTTCTGGGTTCACCTTGGCCGACTCCTTGGTGATCGCTGGGAAGAAGGCGCGCGGGCATTTGAACGAGCCGGGCGCTGGGGCCTGCTCGCCATTGTTGTGATTGTTGCAGTGGTTCTGCTGGTGCGATGGTTGCTGAATCGGCGTAAAACCGAGCAGCAACCACCACCGCCAGCAGAACCGACGCTGGATGACTGAGTGCAACCTTAGGACTGTTGGAGTTTCGGATAGCGGTCATAGCCCAGCGTGTCCAGGATCGCCACGCTCGACTGTCCCTGAATGACCCGGCGGCGCTCTTTCCCAGTAGCAGGATCGCGCTCGATAATCACTTCTTTGGCCTCCGGCAAGAGGCAGTGATGGACACCACGTACCCCTGAAAGCATCTCCTGATACGCCCCTGTGCTGAAGAAGCCCAGATAGAGCGGCTCATCTGGGCGAAACTCTGGCAGCGTCAGATAGCCAGGGGTGCCATCTTCCTGATAAAAATCATCAGAATCGCAGGTGAGTCCACCCAACCAGACCTTTTGTGTTGGTCGATCATAGCCATTCAGTGGTAAGACAATGAACTTTTGGTTCAGACCCCACGTATCAGGTAACGACACCATCAGGCTGCTATCAATGATGTACCAGCTGGCATCAGGGTGGGCCGTTGGCTTTGCCTCAAGTACCTGAAAGAGATGTGCGCCGTGTTCAGCGGAGGTATAGCGGCCAAACTCCCCAATAATTGTTGGTGGGTCTACCCCACGCTGCTGACAGCACTCGTTGATCTCCGCCAATAAGCGTTGCGCGAAGCCACGATAGTCAAAGTCAAAATGGAGACTGTACGGCACTGGCATGCCCCCACCAAAATCAAAATAGGTCAGCGAAGGATGCGCCGCTTTGAGATCACAATAACATTCGGTGGCGACGAGTAGGGCTTGGAGGAAACGGGCTTCATCCTCAAGCTGAGAGCCAATCATTGCATGATACAGTTGCAGGGAAAGATTGGGCAGCTTTGCCAGACGATCCGCCTGCGCGGAAAGTTCAGAAAACGGCATCCCAAAGCGGGATTCGACCCTGCCCAGCTGGGAGCGTTTGGTGACGGTGTGATCGATTCGCTGCCGCAGACCAACGGTGAGCGGTAGCTCAAAATCAGCGAAAAGATCGATCTCTTGCGGGCTATCAAAAACTGGTACAACATTGGTATGCCCTTCTCGCCGGAGTTGCTTGATATTGTCGGCATACGCCCCGAGCTTGAAGCCATTATTGATAATCAATCGATCTCCGGGCAACACCTTGTGCTGCCAGAGCAAACGGGCGATATCAATATCATACGATGACGAGGTTTCGTAGTGCGCGCCACCAATAATCGCGTGACGAATGACCTCTTCCGCCACATTGGCTTTTGAGGCATTGGCATAGATGAAACCGCCAGGATAATGCGTGGCAGCACGTGCCTCCGCAAACCAATCGATCATTTGCCGCACACGATCATTAATCAGTGGTGTATAGACCAATTCCAGGGGCGTGCCATAATGCTGTACCTGCTCGGTCAGATCAAGATCACACAAATAGAGGTGCTGATCACGCAGACTGAGAAAACTGTTCAGTTGACCATTGGGGCGATCGTATTTTTCCTGAAGCCAGTCACCATACGACTGTGTTGCGTTCTCCACTATCTTCTCCCAGGGTATTGATCAGTGTGTTTCGTTCTGGTGTGTAGGATAACAGAGCCGCCGCAGGCAATGTTGCCTGCGGCGGTTGCATCAGCCAGATCCATGAGTTCAGGGTTAGGGTGCGGTCGTCGGCGTTGGGGTTGGGGTCATGGTCGGCGTATTGGTTGGTGTCGCTGTTGGCGTATTCGTCGCAGTGGGAGTAGGTGTCATTGTCGGCGTATTCGTTGGGACAGGCGTATTCGTTGGGGTCGCCGTTGGCGGATTGCCTGGGGCTCGTGTCTTGAAGACATTATCCGCTGTTTGCGAGACATTCCCCACCAGATCCCGTGAGATCACGATGAAGTGATAGTTTTGGTTTGGGGTGAGCCCTTCCAACGTTACCGAGTGGAACTTCGCAAGCTCCAGATTTCCGGCAATCCCCGTATACTGATCAGTGGTGCCGTACTTGACTTCGCTTGTTGCGGCCTCATTGGTCTTCCAGACGATCCGTACACTCGTCGCAGTAATATCAGTAACGACCAACTCGCTGATCTGTGGTGGGATCTTGTCAGTAGCTTCTGGGTACCGCCAAGCATAGTATTGCAGCCCCGTATTCGCCAATTCAACACGGAAAGCAGGATCATTCGACGGGGTGTAGGTGAGGCAACGCCGCTCGAAGCACTGAATCAGTACATCGCGCTGTTGGCCCGCTGCCTTCACGGTTGCCCAGTAGGCTTCAGTAATCGGCAGCCCTGTCACATAGAACGTGGGCACGAAGATTGACGCAGTTGAGTTCTGGCCGTTCTCGTAGACTGGCCCGGTCTGCTGCAAGAACTCATAGAAGACCGAGGCAATACTGTGATTCGTCGTTACCCCAGGCACGACCCCAACTGAGGTAACCCCGCGTGAGTCGGCACTATTGTTAACACTACCATTGCGCTCAATCCGCTGGCTGATGCGGTTCCCTGCTGGGATTGGTGGCGCATCAAGTACACCCTTGAATGACGCATAGGTTGGGCTAGTCACGCTTGTGTCATCAAGGTCACCAAACGGAATTTCCGCAGGATCGGTCGTGGTGAAGGAATTATCCCCCACCTGAATTTCTCCCCGGATCATATCGCGGGCGAGTAGCCCTTGGGTGACGAAGAAGGGATTGTTCCGATTGCCATCAGGATTGTTGATTTCCATCCGGCTCTTATCGAAATACTGTACCAGGTGTTCCCCACCCCGACCTTCAGCATAGGGTTCTTTGATGCCGTCGGTGAGTTTTGTGCCCCAGGTGTAGGAGCGGGATACTTCTCCATAGTAGACGGGCCGATCGTAGCGTTCCCAAACTGTGCGGAAGGCATCATCGGCGAATGTAGGATAAGGAATTGGGTCTGCCTGAACGACGGTACTACCCTGACCAAGCCCGAACCCCATGGCCAAGGTAAGCGCGATCAGCAGTAGTTTTGCGATCCGTGAACGTTGCATAGATCCTCCTTCGCATAAGTCATGGCGCAGACTGGATTGCCCCCATCCAGTCGTTGCCTTGCTGCACCCACGTGCCTGACAGATATAACGGGGGAACTTCCCTCTGGTTGTCACTCCCGCATATTCCTTGCCAGTATAGAATATGCACCGAAAGGATCAAGTGATGGTTAGCCGTAAAGCAGTGGTGATCACTGGAGCATCAAGTGGAATTGGGCAGGTAACAACGCTCGCCTTGGCGCGGCAGGGCTGGTATGTTTTTGCCTCAGTCCGCACAGCAGCAGCAGCGGAGCAACTGCTGGCCTTGGCGGGCGCGGTTGGGGTTGGCGCATTCGTGGAACCGCTACTGCTCGACGTGACCGATCAGGCGGGGATTGCACGGGCGGTAACGGCGGTTGCCATGACCCTGGACACGAAAGGCTTGCGGCTTGCTGGTCTGATCAATAATGCGGGGATTGTTGTCGCAGGGCCGCTAGAGGAAGTGCCTGTGCCGCGGATGCAACAGATTTTAGAGACGAATGTGCTGGGTCCGCTGGCGATCACGCAAGCGTTCTTGCCATTGCTGCGTCAGGGCCGGGGCCGGATCATCCTGATCGGGAGTGTCTCGGGTTGGGTGGCGATGCCGTTTCTTGGGCCTTATGCGGCCTCGAAATTTGCGTTGGAAGCTATCGCCGACGCCTGGAGATTGGAACTGCGCCCCTGGTCAATTCCCGTCAGCTTGATCGCCCCGGGGCCAGTCGCTACCCCCATCTGGGAGAAGAGCCTTGCTGCGGCAATGGCGGATCGGGTGCAACTCTCGCCACAATCGCCATATACGCAGTTTGTGCCGCGGGTGTTGGCCTTGCTGGAGCAGTCAACCCAACAACAATACGCCCCAGAAGTGGTGGCGGCGACGATTATTACCGCGCTTACCTGCCGGCACCCGCGCAACCATTACCTGTTAACCAGACATCCCTGGTTATTCACATTCTTTGCGCGGATTATCCCCACTCATTGGCGCGATCAGGTGCTTGCATGGCACCTGTATCGCCGCCAGGGAAGTATGGAGCGTTAGCGAGGTATGAACGTGAATGATGAACACGAACAATTTGTGACGGCTGGGCGTTACCTAGTGATTCCGCGCACGTTGGTATTCTTGCGACACGGCCCTGATCTCTTGTTGCTAAAAGGTGCGCCAACCAAGCGGCTGTGGGCAGGGCGCTACAACGGTCTGGGGGGTCATGTCGAAGCGGGTGAAACACTGATCAGCGCCGCTTTGCGCGAAATACAGGAAGAAGCGGGCATTGCTCCAGCGGCAATCACTGATCTGACGTTGCGGGCCTTGATCAACCTGGCCGGAACGACAAACGGGGTTCTGCTGGCGGTCTTCCTGGGCTGGACCACGCAGCGTGCGGTGCGTGGGTCAGCGGAAGGTGTTCCTGAGTGGATCCCCCTGTCCCAGTTGGCGACGATCGATCTGGTTGATGGCGATCAACTGCTCCCCCTACTTCTGGCAACTGAGCGGCTGGTATTTGGTGTTGGCACCGCAGCAGGAATTATTTTTGACGAATCGGAAATTGACGGGTGAGGCCTGATCGGGGATCATCCTCATGTAAAACGTGAAACATTGAGTGGGCTACGCTGTAGTTGGAGAATGGATGATGAGTCGAGAGGAATTGAAAGCGCGTGTTGCTGCGACTATTGAGCAACACAAAGATCAGATTATCGCAATTGGTGAGCGGATTTTTGGTCAGCCCGAACTGGGCTTCAAGGAATTCCGCACAGCGCAGGTAGTGATGGAAGAGTTTGGGCAACTCGACCTGCCCCAGCGATCAGGGTTGGCGATCACTGGCGTGAAGGCGATTGCTCAGGGCGGTAGTCCTGGTCCCACGGTAGGGATCCTCGGTGAACTCGATTCAATCCTGGTTGCTGATCATCCCTCGGCAGACCAAGAAACTGGGGCCGCTCATTGTTGCGGGCATAATGCCCAGCTCGCCAATATGATCGGAGCAGGGATTGGCCTGGTTGAATCGGGTATCCTTCCTGAACTGAGCGGACGGATCGCGCTGTTTGCAGTGCCTGCTGAAGAATATGTCGAGATTGAGTATCGGGCTGAATTGCGCCGCCAGGGCAAACTGGAGTTTTTAGGCGGCAAGAGCGAACTCGTCCGTTTGGGTGAATTTGACGATATCGATATGGCGATGATGGTCCATACGGGAAGCAAAGACTTTATGCCCGGAGTCTTTGGAATCTCCGAATCAAGCAACGGTTTTGTCGGAAAGAATGCGCGCTTTCTTGGCAAGGCGGCCCACGCCGCTGGTGGCCCACATCGTGGGGTGAACGCCCTGTACGCCGCGACGATTGCCATGGACGCAATCAATGCCCAGCGCGAAACGTTTCGCGACGAAGACGCCATACGGGTTCACCCGATTCTTTCACGGGCGGGCGATCTGGTGAATGTCATTCCGAGCGATGTGCGTCTGGAAACGTATGTGCGCGGCAAAACGGTCGAGGCGATTGAAGGTGCCTCCGCCAAAGTTGATCGGGCGTTGAAGGCGGGGGCATTGGCGCTGGGAGCGAAGGTTGATATCACGACACTCCCCGGTTATCTCCCGCTTTTCAACGATCCCGATCTTCAGGCCTTATTGAAAGGCAACTTCGAGCGCGATTATGCTGCCGATCAATGGACTGAACGGGGACACGGCGCGGGGTCAACCGATATGGGGGATATCGCCCACCTAATGCCTTCGCTCCATCCGTATGCGATCAGCGCTGTTGGGCAAGCCCACGGGAACGATTGGCAGATCGTCGACCCCTATGTTGCCTATGTTCTCCCCGCGAAGTTGATGGCCCTGACTGCCGTAGATTTGCTGGCTGATGGCGCGCAGGAGGCAAAGCGCATCCTTGATGGCTACAAGCCACGGATGACCAAAGCGGAGTATCTGGCCTTTATGCGCCGCGCCTTCAGTGAACAGCACTTTGATGGGGCAACGTTCGAATAGAGGCTGATACGGAGTATGGCCCAACCGAGCGAACGCGAGAAATTGGAGGCAGCCCGTGCTGCGTGGCTGGCGGAATATCAGACGCCGCGCGATCTTGCCTGTCCGGGCTGTGGCAATCCGCTCGGCACGCTGTTCTATGTGGCCTGGGCGGATCAATTGCTGATGGATACTATCGCCGATGATTCGTGCGGTGGTTTGCCAACGCAGGGCTTTTTTCTGTTGGTGCCACAGGATGAAGGCCCGTTACAACCATTGCCAGGGCGTCGCCGCTATGCTCGCGGCGAGCGCCCTGCGCAGCCAGTTGCCCCCGCCTGGGTTGGCCTACCGGGTGAAGTAACCTGCGCGGCCTGTGGCATATTGGCGCAGATTCCCCATCCACGATTTCCCGACCAAGCGCGTCTGGATACATTACAACGTGGGGCGAATAACCCGCGCCGCCGCTGGCGTCGTGGCTAGCTAGAGCTACCCTGTGCTGCCTCCGCTGCCCCTGCCGCTAGTAGATGCTGTGCCGTGGCCTAATCCCAAGGTGACGCACTGCGCGATTATTCCCCTACGGGAATCTCGCCCACCCTGATTGGCCGCATCTCCAGCGGTTCCAAGGAGGGAAATGTAAAACGTGAAACATTGGTAGGATGGCAAAGGAAAGAAAAACTGCGCTTGTTCCGCTGGGTTCCTCTTAATCGGTGAATAGCTGAAACCATACCCGGTACGCCTGTTGCCCATATGCACGGCGTACTTCGTTTCAGCAACTGCAGCCACTCGGTTGCCATGACAATATCGCTGAGGACGATTTGCAACCGCGCCAGCTTGTGATAGATCTGTCTGTAACGACGTTTGCTATCGTATACTGGTAGCGGCTCGGTGGCAGTGCGCCACCCTTATCGAGATGCGAGAATGCTGATGGACCTCACCATTCTTGGCGGCAGTGCCGCCGCACCGAATCCCAATGACGCCTCGGCTGGCTATCTTGTGCGAAGCGGTGGCACAACCCTCCTGGTTGACTGCGGTTCAGGCGTAGTTTCGCGCTTGCGCCAACATTGTGATCCACGGGCGCTCACTGCTGTTCTGATCTCTCACCTCCATTCAGACCATGTCCTCGATCTGGTCACGCTGCGCTACTATCTGCAATACGCGCCACCGGGACCACAAGCTCCGTTGCCGTTATATTTGCCACCGGGCGGGATCGCCTTCTTAGAGCAACTGAGCGCTGCCTTTGCGCGCGGTAATGAACAAACCAGTGGCTTTTGGGATTCTGTCTTCGCCCCACGCGAATACAGCGATTATCTGGAAGCAGAAACTGGCCTGTTACTGGAAGATCTTTCGGTGCAGTTTGCACCAATGGTTCACTATATTCCGACCTGGGCCATGCGCTTCACCGAATCTGTTACTGAGCACTCCCTTACCTACTCTGCCGATACTGGGCCAACCTCAACACTCGCCGGCTTTGCTGCTGACTGCGATCTCTTACTTTGCGAAGCAACGCTATTACAACAGGTTGGTAATGATCCCGCTGCCTGGGGCCACCTTACAGCTGCAGAAGCAGGGCAGATCGCGACTGCGGCCAATGTCCGCCATCTGGTGCTGACCCATCTCTGGACAGAATTAGGTTTACCTAACTATCTGGCAGCAGCACAGGCAACGTTTGCTGGCCCGGTTGACCTGGCTCGTACTGGCCTGAGTTTTACCACCGCTGATCCCTTGCTCACGCATACCCACAGGTTAGAATAGCAATATAGCAATATATTGCGCTGGCAGACTTAGGGTATTGACTGACTACTATTCGGCTGCTTCTTGTTCCAGGGTCTGTAAGAGCAGGCGCAGATGCTGGCGATGTCCACTCAGATACATTTCGCGCAGGTTTGCTGATAGTTCTGCCGCCCCCTCTAGGCTGTCAAACAGGACATCCGTGTCCTGTTCGATCCTCTCGTCGGCAACGGTTGAAACTACCCCTTGCGCGTGTGCCGTCCGACACGCCGCTTCCAGGCGGGCAAAGTATGCAAGGTTTTGCGCCAATAGCGCTGGTCCAGAGTGGACTGGGGCATGGCAGTAGAAGGCGCTCTGTGGGTTTCGTGCCATTAGAGTGCCAAGCGTTGCCCGCAGCACGCGCAACCCTTCGACCGTATCGGCGAATGGGAATGGGGCCTCGGCAGCATCACCGGCCAGGAGTAGGGCAAGTTCGGGAACGAAGATCGCCAGATGATCTTCAGTGTGACCGGGGGCGGGGAAAAGCTCCAGCGTCAGGTCGCCCCCGTCGATGGTGAGATGGTGATCAAAGGTGATTGTTGGCCCAACTGGTTGCACATGACGAAAGCGCGCAGGCTCCGCAGTCTGTTGACGCTGGAGTGTAGCGGCCATCTCCGTGGCAAAGCGCGTGGCACAGTGGCTGCTGGCGAGAATTGGGGCAGGGGCGATCGGGTTTGCCCCTGTGAAAAGCTGATTGCCCCAACAGTGATCCCAATCGGCGTGGGTATTGACCACCAATAGTTGCCTTCTGTCCGTGAGATATGGTCGGGCAAATGATAGGAGCGTTTCGGCGGTCTCTGGGTTCAGTAAGGTGTCAATAATCACGAGGTATCGTTCGGTGATCAGCATAAAGCTATCGACTGTCGGCGCGCAGCGACAAATCAGCAGGCGGGCGTCCCAGCCACCATTGGGTACCAGTTGCACCTGATCCTGGCTCACGATTCCTCATGCTGCTGGTGCAGTGTTTGCCGCTCACGATGCCGTTGCAGGCCGCGCTCAATCATTGGGCGCTGGCTTGGTAAGATCCGCGTTGGCAATGCCGATACTGGAAAATATTCTACAGCATCAATCTCGGTATTTGGTTGGAACGTACCCCCCTGGTAGGTACAAAGAAAGTAGAGATCGGTCTGTGGGTGGGGATAATCGCTGCGTACCGCATACAGTTCATCGACAGTTACCACAAAACCCGTTTCCTCGCTTAACTCGCGGACTAGGCCCGCTTCCAGGGTTTCGTGGGCCCCGACCCAGCCACCAGGTAGGCCCCAGGGATAGCGATTACGATAGGTGTGGTGGGCGAGTAAAATCCGCTCTTGATCGTCAAAGACAACACCAACAACGCCAACCAGAAACTTTGTGTTAAATAACCAAAGCGCTATCCACCGTAGCGAACGGGGCAAGGGGATTCTTTTCCAGAGCCAGAGAGCGAGGGTGTGTAGTTGTGTCTTGCCCGCCTGCATCATCTGGCGATCTCGGTAACGATTCCGGCTACTTTGCGGGTGAAGTAGAGTTGGCTGTCGTGCCAATGTGGTGCCATCCCCGTGTGATCATCAGGGATACTGGCTTGTAATTGGCCCCGAATCTGTGCTGCATTGGTTGCTGACACTGGCGTTTCCGCGAACCAGTCATCGACAGACTGATCAATGGTTAGTGTCTCGACACGGCGTATTTTTAGCCCGCTCGCCTGGATCACTGCCGCCAGTTCAGTCGGCGCAAATGTCCAGGTATGACCTGCATACGCCAGCCGCTCAACGGCATTTTGAGCCACTGCGATTGGCAGATCTTCATCACTCAAGGGCTCAAATACGATCACGTTGCCTCCTGGTTTGCCGATTCGTGCTGCTTCCCGTAGCAGTGGCAGTGGCGCTGCCTGGCAGTGTAAGAGTGCCGTTAAAACGACGAGATCAAAGGTTGCCGTGGCGAATGGCAATGCCTGAACGTTGCCGATCAGGTGGCATGGAAGCGTCCACTGCGCGCCTTGTGGCGTTGCTCTTTCGCTCCCTGCCGTATACTGCAGCCCTGCTGGAAGGTGTTGGGTAATCGCCAGAGCAAGGTGATCAGCGGTTGACCGCAGGATCAAAGTTCGTCCACTGTCGGGTGGTATGAGGGTCTGGGCTAATGACGCATATTGCGCCGTAACGTTGGACGCCCGTTCCTGCATTGGTAGCTCTATCACCCGTCTGGCTCCTCTGCTATCTGTTTCCTGATAGCCTATGGTAGGATCACCATGATCCGCAGTTCTTGTAAGAGATTGTAGCAGTCCAGCTAAATGGATCACGAGCGATGGAGGCGTGATGCACGACGATATCAGCGATGTTCCAGGCGTTAGGGTTGGTCACGATACGAATACCCCTGCTCTCACTGGCTGTACCGTCATCCTGACGCAGGATGGCGCGGCGGCGGCAGTTGATGTGCGGGGCGCGGCCCCTGGCACGCGGGAGACGGCCTTACTTGCCCCTGGCCGCACGGTCGATCGGGTTCAGGCTATCGTGCTAACTGGGGGCAGTGCCTTTGGTCTGACGACTGCTGATGGGGTGATGCAGACGTTGCGCGAACGCGGCAGCGGGTTCCCCACCGCCGCCGGGCCAGTGCCAATTGTTCCGGCGGCAGTACTGTACGATCTGGCAATTGGCGCGCCGATCGCGCCCGATGCCGCCGCCGGACAGCGCGCCTGCCTGGCGGCCCTCAACGCTCCTGACAAACCACTGACACAAGGCAACGTTGGTGCTGGTACTGGTGCCACCATTGGGAAACTGCGTGGCCCAGCTGGGGCGATCAAAAGCGGCCTTGGTTCAGCCAGCGCCCAGGTCAATGTTGCGACAGACCGTACGTATACGGTTGGGGCGCTGGTTGCCGTCAACGCTGTTGGCGATGTGCATGACCCCACTACGGGGCAAATTGTGGGTGGTTTGCGGTCGCCCACTGGTGGTTGGGCCGATTCATTTGCGCTGTTGGGAGCGGCCACTGCCGCGGCTGATGATCCGCTGGCTGATAGCGCTGGCACCAACACCACGATTGCCGTGATTGCGACTGATGCCCCGCTTGATTACTCGACAGCCTTCCGGCTCGCCCAGAATGGTCACGACGCTTTTGCCCGCACGATCTGGCCCTGCCATACTCCGTTCGATGGTGACACGATCTTTGCCCTTTCAACGAACCCCGGCATCATTGAACCAGGGGCCTTGGCGGCGCTTTCGGTCGTAGCCGAGGCTACGTTGGCTCGGGCGATTCTGCGGGCAGTGCAGGCAGCGCAAGGCGCTGGGGGGCTCCCCTCTGCTGCCGAATGGCAGGCCGCTGGGGCAACGTCTGCCTCATGAGGATCTATCTTGATGCGGACGCCTGCCCGGTGAAAGATTTAATCTATCGCGCTGCCGAGCGGTATGGCGTGCCGCTAACGGTCGTTGCCAATAGCGCTCTCACCGTGCCAGCGGCTGTCCAGTTTGTTCGGGTTGCCTCAACACCTGATGCCGCAGACGATTGGATTGCCGAGCAGATACAGGCGGGCGATCTGATTCTCACCGCCGATATTCCATTGGCGGCGCGGGCCTTGGCGATTGGCGCGAGTTGCCTGGATTTTCAGGGAGGCGAATTCACTAATGATCGGATCGGCGATGCCCTGGCAATGCGCGATCTCCATCGGTATCTGCGTGATCTGGGCGACGAGGCTGCCCTACGTGGTGCTCCTGCCTATCGACCAAAGGATCGCGCCCGTTTTGCGTCGAAGCTCGATGCTACCCTTAATCGCCTGAGTAAACAGCCTTGAATCACGCAATCTCGACTACAATTTGTCCAAGGTGGTCGCGTTATCCTGGTTAGTGCGGAGTCATTGGTGAAGGCAAAGTCTGCCCTGCGGCGAAATCTGCTGATCGCCCTTGCTGTCCTCATTGGGCTGGCTGTGGTTGTTGGCGGCTGGCAACTGACTTCAACGCGCTCAGGCGGGGGGGCAGCGACCATCACCGTGCGGAAAGGTTCGCTGAAATCGGCGATTGAAACGAGTGGGCGTCTTGCCGCGCGTACCACGCGCAGTATTACTTCGATTGCCAGTGGTACGGTGAAAATTGTAGCGGTTCGCGAAGGTGAGGCGGTGCGGCAAGGGGATATCCTGGTCGTCTTAGATGATACCCCGGCTCAGGCCGACGTTGAGCGTGCCGAGCGGGCGGTTGAAGCCGCTGAAACCCGCGTTGGTGTCGCTCGGCAGCGAGCCCAAACTGATAGTAGTGCGTTGCCTGACGTTGCCGTTGCCGAGAGCGATGCGAGCAATGCGCGGGCTGCTGTCGCTGCGGCGCGTGATCGGCTGGCGGCGACGCTGATTGTCGCCCCATTCGATGGTCTGGTGAGTAGCCTTAAGGTGGCCGAAGGCAGCAACTATGGCGCTGGTGGGGAGATTGCTACGCTCGTCGGTGCCAACGATCTCTATGTTACGGCGGATCTGGATGAAGTGGATCGCCCGCTCGTGAGCGAAGGCCAAGAGGCGACGGTTACTGTGACGGCCTTCCCTGGTACGCCGCTACCAGGGCGTATCACCGCCCTCAGTGCGACAGCCCAAAGTCGTGGTGGCTCGACTGTCTACGTTGCCCAGATCACGATTACGCCGCCCGCTGACCCAGTGCTGGCCTTGCTGCCAGGAATGACGGTTGATATCCGCATCATTACGACCGCCCGCGATAATGTCTTAATTCTGCCCAGCAGTGCAATTCGCCGTGCTGGGGATCGCCAATATGTCACTGTCCGCCAGGGTGGACAGGATCGTGACGTAGAGATTCGTACTGGGGCGCGCAGTGGCGGCGATGTAGAAATCGTCTCTGGGCTTACCGAAGGCGATCTCGTGGTGTTGCGCTAGCAATGGCCTGCATCAATCAAGGCAACACACCCATGAGCGATTGGTTAGGGAATGTGGCATACTTGCGCCTTGCACTGTGGCATTGGCAGTAAATGTCAGGAGTTTGTCACTCGCTATTTCAGCAATGCCCTGGCTATACGGAGTATATTTTGACGAAGCAATCACGTACCTTGGCTGACTCTACAGTCAATATCACCCCTGCTGGCGCGTTACGAGAAGGTTGGCCCCTTATTCTTGGCGCTGCTGCGCTGGCTATTCCCGCTGCATTAGTCAATCGGCGATTAATCTGGCCCCCGCTGATACTGGCTGGTGCAATCACCGCCTTTTTTCGCGATCCACCGCGCACTACCCCTGCCAATTCTGACCTGCTTTATGCCGCGGCTGACGGCTATATCCTGACCGTTGATGAAGTCGCTGAGCCCTGGTTTCTTGGTGGGCGTGGCCTGCGGATTGTCACCTTCCTGTCGATCTTTGATGTCCATGTAAACCGTAGCCCTGTGGCTGGGAAGTTGATCAAGACGCGCCATATTAATGGTGGTTACGCTGCAGCAATGGATCGAGCTGGTTCAGAGTTAAACGAGCGGCAACTCCTGGCGATTGCTGGAGAGCGTGGCCCGGTAGTGGTCGTGCAAATTGCCGGACTGATCGCCCGCCGGATTCGGCGTTGGGTGGAACCAGGTGCAACGCTACGGGCTGGACAAAAGTTAGGGATGATTAAGTTTGGTTCACGTACCGACGTGATTGTGCCGCTGGATCAAGCCGAAGCCCTCGTCACCAAAGGTGCGCGCGTCTATGCTGGCATCACGCCAATCGCGCGGTATCAGCAGCGCCCAACGGAATAAGTTGCAGGTTCAGTGGTATACTTGCAGTTCTAGCTTACAGCGCACGCTAATAAAGGCTAATTCCCATTGTGGCGTGAGGTATTGATAGGAAAGAGTATTGAAGGACAAAGTCCGCAAAGGTTGTGAGCTGATTCCGAATCTGATCACCTTTGGGAACCTTCTCTGTGGCGTTGCAGCAATCCTCCTCGTCATGGATCAACATTTCTTGCTTGCTTCGGCAGCGATCTTTGTTGCTGGCGTCCTTGATGTCTTTGACGGCATTGTGGCGCGCCGATTACGCGGTAGCGACCCGTTTGGCGAGGCGCTCGATTCCCTCGCTGATATTATCTCGTTTGGGGTTGCCCCAGCCTTGATCGTCTATCGTGGTTTCTTACATCAGTGGCCGATTCTTGGGTGGGTTATTGCTGGTGGCTACGCTGTTTGTGGTGCCTGGCGCTTAGCGCGCTTTGCCTCTAGCGAAAAAGGCACGTTCTTTACTGGACTGCCTATTACCATGGCTGGACTTTCGGCCTCGGCGTTTCTGTTCTACCCGCATTTTTGGTCGGCTAATGCTGTCGCCCTGATGATGCTGGTTATGGCCGTGCTGATGGTCAGCCACCTGCGTTTCCCCAAGATCCCCATGCTCATTCGGCCCTTCCCGCGGCCCTTGCGCCCGATCATCGTCGCGCTCTTAGTGCTAGCGGCCATCACTATCTCGCCCGCCGCTGTGCTGACGGCACTTGGCGTGACCTATTTTGTGGTCGCCGCCCTGGAGAATTTTGGCTTTTGGGGAGTTGTGGCCGATGGCCCCGTTGGCGATGCCGTCTCGCGCTTCCGTTCGCGCAATTAGCCTGCGCTCAGCCAGCCCTGCCGTAGGCGCACTCGCCATTAGTTTCGGCACTTGAAATAGAATGCCGGTGGGAGATTACGGGGCACCCAGCCAGTTTCCACTTGCCGAAAGATCTGCCCAAGTAACGGGCGGATATATGGCGAATACTGGTAGGCGATAAAGAGACCACCAGGGGCCAAGGCGCGGGCGGAGGCTTGCAGAATGGTCAGGCGTAGGGCAGCAGGCATGGCAGTATAGGGGATCCCGGAAATGATCACATCGGCTCCAGCCCAGCCCAGCGCCGCAATATGGCGCTCGATCTGCGCCGCCGAGCCACGTACTGCAATCAGCCGAGGATCAGGCAGGCGCTCGCGTAGATCAGTGATGAAATGGTCTTCGGTATCCAATGCCAGTAACTGAGCCTCAGGGGCGAGTCGCCGCATAATCTCGATGGTAAAGACGCCAGTCCCCGGGCCATATTCAACAATTCTTCGACCCTGCTGAAAGTCGACCTGGTTCAGCATGCCGCGAACCAGATATTGTGAACTGGGCGTTACTGAGCCAATGGTGCGCCAATCGCGTACGAAACTTTTGAGAAAGACCGTGCGGTCTTTTGTGGCAGTAGAGCCCAATCATTCCTCCTTTATCTTCTGACAAGCATCGAGAATAGCTGCGCTGTGCAGGCCACCATCATGCTGGATCGCAACACTGGTTATGCTTGACGCTGCCGCGCACACACCACTATACTCCTCTTGCCGCGCCCGATCACGGGTTGGCGTAGGGATAGGATAGTGCGCGATGGTCGGTAGCGACCAAGCGATGGGGTGCAGATGACGAAATCACCCCCGGAAACAACGACAGCAGGAATGACGACCGAAGCCTCTGGGTTCACGGACCCACAGGCTTTTTTTTTGCGTAGCTGACAGGTTGGCCGCTTGGATCAGTTGCGCTGTGGAGGGGATTAATGCAGCGTGATCTGCTCTTACGCGGTGGTCGGATTCTTGATCCAGCAACGAATCGCGACGAAGTTGGGGATATTCTGCTGCAACAGGGCGTGGTTGCCGCCGTTGGTGGCACGATTACCCCAGCAGATAATGCAGAGGTGCTTGATCTGCAAGGGTTGATCGTCACCCCTGGTTGGATCGACCTGCATACGCACCTGCGCGAACCTGGTTTTTCGTACAAAGAAACGATTCTGGGCGGCGCGCTGGCAGCAGCGCAAGGTGGTTTTACCACGATCTGCTGTATGCCCAATACTAAGCCCGCCCTCGATAGCCCCGAGCAATTGGCCTATATCTTCAATCGCGCCCGCAATGCCGCCGTGCGCGTTCTCCCCATTGCGACGATTACACAAGGGCGTGCGTTGGAAACGCCAGTCGATTTCGCCGCACTGGCAAAGGCCGGGGCGATTGGTTTCTCTGATGATGGTGAGTCAACCAGTTCAGCCCAGGCGATGTTACTGGCGTTAGAGGCGAGCAAAACATTGCAACGGCCCGTCATGGTGCATTGTGAAGAACCTTCGCTGGTACAGGGCGGGGCCATGAACGCTGGCCCAGTTGCTGATCAACTGGGCCTCCCTGGTAGCCCCGACGTGGCTGAGGAAGTCATGCTGGCGCGGGATCTCACGATCGCGGCGGCAACGGGGGGCTGGCTCTTTGCCTGCCATACCACTACCGCGCGTGGTGTGGCGTTGATTCGCGAGGCAAAAGCGCGTGGTGTTCATGTCACTGCTGAGGTGACGCCACACCACCTTGCCCTGACCGACGAATGGGTGGCTGGGCGGCGTCAACTCTATTGGGAAACAGCGGCGGTGCCTGAAGGCCAGCCAGCCGACCCCAATACGAAGGTAAACCCGCCCCTGCGTACTGGCGCTGACATTGAAGCGTTGGTTGAGGGGGTGCGCGACGGTACGATTGACACAATTGGTACTGACCACGCCCCGCACGCTGCCAGCGATAAACCTGGCGATTATGGTGCAGCGGCATTTGGGATGCTGGGCTTTGAGGTCGCCTTACCAACGCTGCTGAGTCTGGTGCGGGCGAATGCGCTGGACTTACCGACGATTATTACCAAGCTCACTACCGCGCCTGCCGCCGTGATTCGCGAGAGTTTGCCGCCAGGGGCGGGCACGCTCGCTATTGGCGCTCCCGCAGATATCACCGTCTTTGATCCTGAGCGACGGTGGCAGGTAACGCCAGAAACGTTGCGCTCGACCAGCAAAAACACCCCATTGCTGGGCCGCGAAGTGCAGGGAATGGTGACCCATACGCTTGTTGGTGGGGAGTTACGCTATCGTGCCTGAGAATCTTCCGTCACTACCGTATGCCCTGCGGGTCGCCACCGCTGCCGACTACGAGTTTTTGTATCGGCTCCATGTCGCCTGTATGCAGGAGTATGTCGCGGCGACCTGGGGCTGGAATGATGCGGTGCAACAGGTGATGTTCAAAGAACGCTTTGCGCCAGAGCGTAGCCAGATCGTCAGCGTGCGCGGCGAGGCTGTTGGCGTCATCAGCGTTGAACGACGAGCGACTGACTGGTTTATCGCGAGCATTGAGATTGCCCCAACGATGCAAGGGCAAGGGCTGGGTGCTAGCCTGATTCGCCAGGTTCTGGCGCAAGCAGCCATCGATCGCCTGCCAGCGCGATTACAGGTATTACATACTAATCCCGCCCGACGGTTGTATGAGCGACTAGGATTTACTGTAGAAGGCACCACGCCCACGCATCTGTTAATGGTGGCTTTGAGTCAGGTTCCAGCGGGAAAGGAGGGCTGGCGCGATGCAGCAGCCAACGACGCCTGAATTCCGCCTGAACTATGAGGAAGCCTTTCGGTTCATCGTCCGTGATCCACGCTGGCTTTCCAAAATTGCCCTAGGCGCAGTCTTCAGTTTCCTCTCGGTCTTTATTATCGGGGCGATTCTGGTACAAGGGTATTTATTGCTGATGGCTGAGCGCGTGGCGCGGGCAGAACCGCTGCCTTTACCCGAATGGGAAGATTTTGGGGAAATCATTCGGCAGGGTGTCAGTAGTTTTCTCCTTGGCCTTCTCCTGGCCCTGCCGATCATTTTGCTCTATTTACTGATATTCCCGCTCTATCTGGGAGCCATCGGTTTGCTGACTGGCGGCTCTCAGGCGCAGGTGATGGGCATTGGCCTGATGACGCTCGCTGGCTTGGCTGGCCTGTTGATCATTCCGATTGCGATCATGATCGCGATCATCGGCCCCGCTGCACACGCGCAGCTTATATTGCACAATGGCGATCTTGCCGCAGGCTTACGTTTTCAGGAGGCTCTGCGCTTTATCGGGCGACATAAGGGGCAGTATGCCGCTGCCATTGCCTTATCCTTTGCTGTAATGAGTATCTTTGTGTGGGTGGGTTATATCGCCTGTTTCATTGGGGCTTTTGTCACACAGTTTGTCGCGCAACTCTTCCAGTATCATTTGATTGGGCAGCTCTGTTGGTACGAACGAACCGTACGCAATACACAGTCGCAGATGACGCGCTAGGGAGGTTAGAGGGGATGAGTGGTATCAGCGGGCGCACAGCGGCCCTGGCGTTAGAAGACGGGCGGATCTTTCGCGGTGCGCCGTTTGGTGCAGCAGTGGAAGCAGGCGGCGAAGTGGTCTTTACGACGACGATGACTGGGTACCAGGAAGTCGCTACAGACCCTTCATTCAATGGCCAACTCGTCTGCTTTACCTATCCACTGATCGGGAATTATGGCGTGACGCCAGCCGATGATGAATCGTTCCGCCCGTGGGTGCGTGGAGTGATTGTCCGCGAATATTGTGATGAGCCAAGTAATTGGCGATCAACTGGCACCTTTGCGCGATACCTGGAACAGCAGAACATCCCAGGCATTATGGGCGTTGATACTCGCGCGCTCACGCGCCATCTGCGCGACAAAGGGCTGTTGCGCGGGGTGATCGTGCCAGATCGTCGTGACCTCAGTGATGATGATCTGGTGGCACGGGCGACACAAGCACCACTGCCATCGGAATACAATGTGGTCGCGGAAACGTCGATCCCGCAGATTGAGACAACGGGCAATCCTGATGGTCTGCACGTCGTTGTCCTGGATTGTGGGCATAAGCGCAATATTGTGCGCTCACTCGAACGACGTGGACTGAAAGTTACGGTGGTGCCGTGGGATACCCCATTCGAAACGATTGCCGCGCTGCACCCCGATGGGGTGACCACCTCTCCTGGCCCTGGTGATCCAGAAAACGCTGAACTGACCGTAAATACAGTGCGCCAGATTGTTGAGCAAAATATCCCATTCATGGGTATTTGCCTGGGCCATCAATTGTTGGCCCTCAGTATTGGGGCGGAAACGAGCCGGTTACACTATGGGCATCGAGGCGGCAACCAGCCAGTGAAAGATCTGCTGGATGGTCGCGTCTATATTACCTCGCAAAATCATGGCTTCAAAGTTGACCCCGATCAGGTGCCAACCGCCGATGGTTGGCGGGTTGGTAAGGTCAATCTCAACGATGGCTCGGTCGAGGGACTGGAACACGAAACTCGTCCGGCCTTCTCGGTGCAATATCACCCAGAGGGCGCACCTGGGCCACAGGATAACCAATACCTCTTTGATCGGCTGATCACGATGATTGAGGAAGGTAAAGGGCGTTGATCTTGATTTGTGCTGCTCGACCTGGATGTAAGGTTGCTGGATCATCGTGCGGAAATTACTGTAGCGGCTGAGGGAAAAGGGGTAGAAAATCGTGGCGCAGGAGATCAAGAAGGTCCTCGTCATTGGCTCTGGGCCGATTGTGATCGGTCAGGCCGCTGAGTTTGATTATGCAGGCACGCAGGCTTGCCGCGCCTTACGTGAGGAAGGAATTCAGTCGATTCTGGTCAACTCGAACCCCGCCACGATTATGACTGATGAAGGCGTTGCCGATGTGATTTACATTGAGCCGCTGACAGTCGAGGTGGTCCGGCGGATCATTGCCCAGGAACGCCCTGATGCCTGTTTACCAACATTGGGTGGACAAACGGGCCTCAACCTGGCAATGGCTTTGCACGAGGCAGGCGTGTTCGAAGAGTTTGGCGTTCGCTTGTTGGGGGCGAACCCGGAAACGATTCGGATGGCTGAAGATCGCGAAGCGTTCAAAGAATTGCTGGTACGCATTGGTGAGCCAGTGGTCGAAAGCGCAATTGTCCACACCATCGCAGAAGCTCATGCCTTTGCGGCCATCGTGCCGCCCCCACTTGTGATTCGTCCAGCCTACACCCTGGGCGGTACTGGGGGCGGCATTGCTTTTACGATGGAGCAACTTGATGGTGCAGTGCAAGCGGGCATTGAGGCCAGCCCCATCGGGCAGATTCTGCTTGAACGCTACCTCAACGGTTGGAAAGAGATTGAGTACGAAGTGATGCGTGATGGGGCTGATACCTGCATCACGATCTGTAATATGGAAAATCTCGACCCAATGGGCGTGCATACGGGTGATAGTATCGTTGTCGCGCCAAGCCAGACGCTCTCCGACCGCGAATATCAGATGCTCCGTTCGTCAGCGCTGAAGATCATTCGGGCGTTGGGGATTGAAGGGGGCTGCAATGTGCAATACTCCCTCGACCCCCATTCATTCCAGTATTACGTGATCGAAGTGAACCCCCGCGTCAGTCGCTCCTCGGCGCTGGCATCGAAGGCGACTGGCTACCCGATTGCCCGCCTTGCGGCCAAAATCGCGGTTGGCCGTCGCCTGGACGAAGTCCCCAATGCGGTGACTGAGAAAACGGTAGCGGCGTTTGAGCCAGCGCTTGATTACTGCGTCGTCAAAATCCCGCGCTGGCCGTTCGATAAATTTGTCCGCGCCGACCGCACGCTTGGTACACAGATGAAGGCGACTGGCGAGGTGATGGCGATCGATCGATCGTTTGAGGCGGCCTTGCAAAAAGCGTTGCGTTCACTGGAAAATGGTACACACGATCTCGCCTGGGAATCCCCTGATTGGCAGGGAGAAGGTGGCGAAGATCGGCTACTTGATTTTGTCACGCGTCCTACTGATCTGCGGATCTGGGCCCTCGCTGCTGCGCTTCGCCGGGGGTATCGCCCCGAAGATCTCTCTGCTCGCAGCGGCTATGACCCCTGGTTCACCCGCAAGCTGGCGCGCCTGGTTGCCGCAGAGCGTGAGATCGCGGGCGCTAGCACCGATATTGGCCCAGATCTGCTCTGGCAGGCCAAGCGCCTTGGTTTCTCCGACCGCCAGATTGCGCGGCTGACTGGATTGCCCCTGGTTGAAGTTGTCCAACGTCGGCGCGATGCTGGCCTGGAGCCAGTCTATAAGACGGTGGATACCTGTGCCGCTGAGTTTACCGCAGTGACCCCCTATTTCTACTCAACCTATGAGGAAGAAGATGAGGCCACGCCGCTCCCTGGGCCAAAGGCGATTGTGCTTGGCTCTGGCCCAATTCGGATCGGGCAGGGAATCGAGTTTGACTATTGCTCGGTGCAGGCGGCGCAGTCGCTCGATACCGCTGGTGTCGCTTCAATTATGATCAATTCGAACCCAGAAACCGTTTCCACCGACTTCGATACCAGCGATCGCCTGTACTTTGAGCCGCTCGACGAAGAAAGCGTGATCGAGATTGTCCGACACGAGCGAACCACGCCCACGGCGGCAGTAGCGGAACAACCCTCGGCGAGTGGTATGCCCCCGGTTGTGGTGCAATTTGGCGGACAAACAGCGATCAATCTCGCAACTCCGCTCGATCAGGCTGGCATCGAAATTATTGGCTCCTCGCGTGATGTCATCGACATTGCCGAAGACCGCCGCCGATTTGAGGCGTTTCTGCGTGAACTAGGGATCCCCCAGCCGCCTGGGGCAGCCACGACTTCGCTTGAGGAAGCCCTGGTGACGGCTGAGCGGGTCGGCTATCCAATTCTTGTTCGCCCTTCTTATGTCCTGGGCGGGCGGGCGATGGAAGTCGTGCATACGCCCGAATACCT
>JBDHWF010000027.1:0-33634 GCA_039810045.1 Chloroflexia bacterium | reverse complement strand
CAATTTGATCGCACTGGTGAGAATATAGGGCTGGGCCTCAGTGACCGTTTCGTACTGATCAGTGTCAACACCGATCACCAGCACCCCTTTATCTTTCTTCTCAGCCGCCGCACCGAGCGCACCATTGCCGGTATTACCGCCAGCACCAAAGATGATATCAGCGCCCTTATCGATCATCGCCAGAGCGGTGGTTTTACCCCAGGCAGGATCATTGAAGGTCTTATCGAGGCCCACGTCATTGTGATAGATAATCTGCATCTGCACGCTTGGGTCGGTTGCCTTGATCCCAGCGCGGAAACCTTCCCCAAAGCGCCATACTGGCGGCACCGTGTCAGTAGCAAAGACCCCACCAATATTCTTGGTCTTGGTCACCATTGCGGCCAAGGCCCCCGCCAGATAGCCCGACTTATCTTCGTCAAAGACCAGCCCAGCCACGTTGGGCAGTTCAGAGCCAGCGGCGATAAATTGATCGACGCCAATGAACTTCACCGTTGGGCTCGCCTTTGCTGCGGCCAATGTCGCTTCGCCAATCGCAAACCCAACCGTCACAATCACGTCATATTTATCTTTGACAAACTGATCGATATTTTTGCTGTAGTCCTTCGCGTCCTTCGTCTCGATATACTTGATCTCCGCGCCCAACTCTTTCTGGGCCTGCACAATCCCCTCGTACGAGGACTGGTTAAAGCTCTTATCATTGATTGAACCTACGTCAGTCACCAACCCTACTTTGAGCTTCTTTCCACCAGCTCCTGCCCCGGTGGTGGGGGTCGTACTGGTAGTGCCACAAGCCGCCAGGAAAACAGCGAGCGATCCCCCTGCCGACAGCGCCAGAAATTTCCGCCGATTGATCATTTGTGCCAACCTGTCACCTCCCTATCGCACTATCATCGAGTGCAAATCCCCACAAAACCACGTGCTGAACCAGATCGTTATGCACCAGAAACGAGCATTGCAGGTACCTGCTACGACACCATTAACTGACCACTAACGATCCATTAAGCCTGTTTTAACCTTCTGCGCGTAAAGTACCACAAGATCCCCTATTTCGGGTAGGGGTAGTCTCGGTATTCCCTGGTAAATAATGGTGATCGGAAAGAGCGATGAGGGTATATCCGCGCAGCCAGATCTGCGCCGCTGGTGGTAAACAGTTGGCCCGCAGTATCGCCTCACGGTACTGGTGTACTTCCCTGAGCGCAGTCCACATTGATGACCTATGGTATACTTTCCGGCGGCGCAAAGATCGCCAAAATGCTAGGCAATAGCCAAAGGGTTATGGTCATGGGCAATCTCCTCAATTAATTGTTGCAGCCGCTGTGAGGGGTTTGCCTTCATCAGCGAGCGGCCTGCATCAACCACCTTACTGATCACTACACCAGTTTCTCTGCGTTATTCGTTGTTGCTATGCAAGTTCGCGCGCGCCAAGAGCGGAGCCCCGCCACTACGCACGCGCCAGTGGCCCTGATGGGCAATCGGAGGATGACAATGTTGCGTGCACAGGCACTTTCCGCAATTCGTGGCGGCGATACGCTCTTTAAGAATGTTTCAATAACGGTTCGCCCTGGCGAACGGATCGCCCTCGTTGGCCCCAACGGCGCGGGCAAAACGACGTTGCTCAGCTTCCTGTCTGGCGAAGCTGAACCCGATGGTGGGCGCGTATATCTTGAAGACGGTGATAGTTTGATCGCGCTGAAACAGGAAGAACGCGCCGGCAAAGGCACCGTCTGGGAAGAAGTCACCAGCGGGATTGGGCCAATTCTCGAACTGGAACGCGAGATCGAAGCACTCAGCACCGGGCTTGACGATCCCGATACCTATGATCGGTGGGCCGCTGCTGAAGAAGAATTCAATCATATCGGTGGGTACGATTATAAGTATCGCATTGAGGAAGCGCTCACTGGACTGGGCCTACCCGAAGAGACCTGGCAGCGGCAGGCCGATGAACTCTCTGGGGGGCAACAAACGCGGGTTGCCCTGGCGCGGGCCCTGGTCGCCCGGCCAGATTTTCTCTTGCTTGACGAACCAACGAATCACCTTGATGCCGATGCCGTGAAGTGGCTCACTGATCACTTGGGTCGGAGTAATTCGGGCGTGATCATCGTCAGCCACGACCCAGCCTTTCTGAATGAGACAACAGAAAGCACCGCCGTACTCGACGAAGAAACCTTGCGTGTCTATCCCGCCCCCTATGAGCGGGCAATGGCCCTGCGCCAGGCCGAAAAAGATCGGTTGGCGGCCCTGGCCCAGGCGGCCCTTGACCGAAAAGCCGCTGATGAAGCATTCATTCAACGCTTCCGCGCTGGTTCACGCGCTGCCCAGGCGAAAAGTCGCGAACGACAACTGGAACGGCGACTCGAACAGGAAGCGCCGCTACTGGAACGTGCTGAGGCCGACCGCAAGGCCGCGCCCGTAGCGATTCGCCTTGGTGCTGGCGCGGGGGGTGGTGAAACACTGGTACGCACAGGGCCACTCGAAATTGGCTATGACAAGCGCACCATCGTCAAGACGGCACCGCTTACACTGGGGCGTAAGGTAAAAATCGTCGTCGCTGGCCCCAACGGAGCTGGCAAGTCCACCTTGCTCCGTACTCTCGCTGGAGAACTCAGCCCAATCAAAGGCAAGGTGCGTTGGGATGAACGCACCCGTGCCGCCTACTACGCCCAGGGTCACGAGGGCCTAGACCGTGATTTAACTGTATTGGAAACGGTGCTGGATGGTCGCGCCCTGGATATGACGCGAGTGCGTGCCTTGCTCGATCGCTTTGGCTTCAGTGCTGACGACATTAATAAGCAGGTTGGCGTCCTCTCTGGTGGGGAAAAAAGCCGCCTTGCCCTTGCCCGTCTCGCCCTGACCGAAGCAAACTTGCTCCTGCTTGATGAACCAACCAATCACCTTGACCCACGGACGCGCGCAACCTTGCTCGATGTCCTCACCCACTTTGGGGGATCGATCATCGTAACCTCGCACGACGATGAGTTGCTGGAGCGGCTCGGCACAACGACCTGGACTATCGCTGACGGCGTACTCTCTGCTGATGGGCGCACACCGCGTAAAGATGATCGCGCCGATCCTGATCTCGCTGAGTGGGGCGTACCCGCTGGCACCATCCCACCTCCTCTTGAAACTGAGCAGGCAATTGCCACAAACCAAGTACGCCGCGATAGTGCCAACCGTGGGCGGATCGAGCCCGAGGTGCAGCGCGGGAAGAAAGGAAAAATGCATTCAACGGTGGGAATGACCGCCGCGATCCTGGATCGGCCAGCGATTGACGAACCAGCCGAGAAGAAGCGGAAGAAAAAAATCTCACGGGATCGCTCATCGGAAGGACGCCGCTAAAAATCGAGGCAATGACGGCAGCAGGAAGGCCAGTGGTGAAGTAACCACTGGCCTTCCTGCTGCCCGATTATTTTTCGGCGATCGCAAAACGTTAATCTTCGTCGGCGGAGATTTAACATCCCCTTAACATTCGTTTAACGGACTATTTACACCGACCTTCTACGATTGCAGATGAAACCTGAGGCATTGGGGCCTTAGGCGGTTCACCGCATCAGGCGGTAACAGACAATGGATGGAGGAATTGCTTGAGTACTCGGATTAAGACCCGAAGTCAGCAACGGAGAGTAGCCAGACCTGTGGTGCTACTAACGCTGCTGTTAGCGTTTACTTTTGTACTCACTGCCTGTGGTGGCGATACGACACCAACAGCAGGATCAGCTTCGACAGCACCAAGCGCCGCCGCATCAACCAGCGCCGCGCCATCAGCCAGTACAGCAGCATCGACGAGCGCCGCGCCGTCAGCGAGTGCCGCCGCTTCGACCAGCGCTGCACCATCAGCCAGCAGTGCTGGTTCAGCAGCACCCGCAACCCGCACAACCGCCGCTTCGGCTGCCGCTACGCCAAGCCGTCCGGCTGGTAGCGCAACTGCCAGCGGCAGCAGCGCAACCCCAAACACCAGCATTGTGATCAATGGCCCATTCTCTGGCGAAGCGAATGGCCTGAATGGTGCTGGCGCAACCTTCCCGCAGGTGCTCTATAGCAAGTGGTTCGACGAATATGCCAAGGTCACCAATGTCAAGGTGAACTATCAGGGCACAGGCTCGGGCGCAGGGAAGAACGCCATTCGCGACCAAACCGTCGATTTTGCTGGTTCTGACTCGCCAATGAGCGACGCTGAATTGGAAGCAGCTAAGGCTAAATGTGGTGAGACCATTCAGCACATCCCCACCACATTAGGCGCGATTGTCGTCGCCTACAACCTGCCCAATGTCAGCCAGAAACTGAAGCTCGATGGCGACGTAATCGCCAAGATCTTTATGGAACAGGTCAAGAAGTGGAATGACCCAGCAATTGCCGCGCTGAATCCTGGCGTCACCCTGCCAAACGAAGAGATCATCACGGTACACCGCTCGGATAGCAGCGGCACCACTGACAACTTCACCTCATACCTGAACCTCGTCAGCCCAGCCTGGGCCGCAGGGCCAAAGAGCGGCTCGACAGTGCAGTGGCCCGGTGGTATTGGGGCCAATGGGAACCCAGGGGTTGCCAGCGAAGTCAAGAACAACCCCTATGCGATCGGCTACGTTGAGCTGGCCTTTGCCAAGCAAAACAGCCTTGCCTACGCCGATGTCAAGAACAAAGAAGGGCAGTTCGTCACTGCCAGCGCAGCCTCGGTAACGGCTGCTGGGCAGGCCTTCGCCCCAACAGCGCCAGCCGACCTGCGCTTCAAGCTGGTCAATGCCCCTGGTGCGCAGTCCTACCCCATCACGGCGATTACCTGGATCCTGGTTTGCCCGAAGCAAACTGATCAGGCCAAGGCAGTAGCCCTCACCCGGATGCTCTGGTGGGCAACCCACAGCGGGCAGCAGTTCAACGAAGCACTCGATTACGCGCCGCTGCCACCAGCGATCGTCGTCCGCGCAGAAGGCTTCATCAATGCGATTACAGTCAACGGCCAGAAGGCGTTCCCTGGGAAGTAGACGAAGCCAGGTACAACAAGTCAATCATTAATGGTGCGGCGAGCAGGTAACCCTTGTGCTACCTGCTCGCCGCAGCGGGCGATCTGGCACAGACCCAGATTTTGATAAGGGAAAGTGGGTGCAGTGTGGCAGTTCAGGCGGCAAAACATCGACGGGTGAGTAGTGCAGCGCGTGTCACCCTGAACGACGGTCGCGGTGGTGCCTGGGGTGATCGCACATTTCAAGCGGTTACCTTTACCTTTGCGGCAATAATCCTGTTACTTATTGTGACAATCTTTGTGGTGTTATTTGTTGATGCGCGTGTTGCCCTGGCGAAAGAAGGGCTACGCTTTGTTACCGGGCAGGTCTGGAATCCCACTGAAGGGGTTTTCGGAGCCTTACCATATATCTATGGCACAATTTTCACCTCACTGATCGGCTTGGTAATCGCCACACCAATCGCGGTCGGTGCCGCCCTCTTTATTGTGGAATATGCGCCAGCCTGGCTGCGTGCGCCGGTCTCCTTCGTTGTAGAGCTACTCGCTGTGATTCCCTCCGTGATTTACGGTTTCTGGGGGATTGCAGTGCTTGCACCTTTCCTGCGTGACCGCCTTGAACGCCCCCTGAAGGCAGCGCTGGGAGATGTGCCAGGACTCAATCAGTTGGTGCAAGGGCCAGCCCGTGGGCGCGACATGTTGGTTGCTGGTGTCATTCTCGCAATCATGATTCTGCCCACCATTATGTCGGTGGCCCGTGAAGTGATCAGCACCGTACCAGGTACACAGCGCGAAGGAATGCTCGCGCTTGGGGCGACCAAGTGGGAGATGATTCGCGGGGCAGTCCTCCCCTACGCCCGCGCTGGTATTGTTGGTGCCGCAATCCTGGGGCTGGGTCGCGCCATTGGGGAAACTATGGCCGTCACGATGCTGATTGGTAATAGTTCCACCAAGATCAGTTGGTCGCTCCTCACCCCTGGGTACACGATGGCGAGCGCCATTGCCAATCAGTTCGCTGATGCCAATAACTCATTGCACTTCAGCGCGATTATCGGGGTTGCGGTCATCCTGCTCTTTGTTACTGGCGCAGTAAACCTGGTTGCCCGCCTGATCGTCAGTCGCTTCGGCGGCGATACCCGCGCCACCGGGATATAAGAGGAATCATGCAAGCACAACTCGCTACAACAAGCAACGCCACGCGGTCACGGCTCAACCTCCAGGCAACCGATACGCTGGCACAACGACGCAAATTCACCAATAACCTGATGACAGGATTAATTGGGGGCAGCGCAGTCCTCGGCGTCAGTATTTTGGCGATTATCCTGGGCTATATCGTCGTCAAAGGTGCGCCCGCCCTCAATCTTGACTTCTTCACCAAGAATCCCCCTGCCCTTGGTGAGGCAGGGGGCGGTGTGGCCCCAGCCATTCGCGGCTCACTGCTGATTGTCGCCCTGGCCAGCCTTGTAGGGATCCCAGTAGGGCTAGGAGCAGGGATTTATCTGGCTGAGTTTGGTCGTGGCAGATTCGCCAATATCGTTCGGTTCATTGCCGACCTGATGACCGGGTTGCCCTCAATCGCTATTGGGGCAGTGGCCTGGGCCTTACTCGTCAAGCGTGGGTTTGGTAACTATAATGCCCTAGCGGGGAGTGTGGCCCTGGCGATTATTATGATCCCAATCATTACTCGTACAACCGAGGAGATCTTGCAACTGGTGCCCAATAACCTGCGTGAGGCCTCGCTGGCGCTTGGGACATCCCAATGGAAGACGATTATGAGTGTCGTACTTCCCGTAGCCCGCGGCGGTATTCTCACTGGAATTATTCTCTCGGTTGCACGCGTCAGCGGCGAAACAGCACCGCTCTTGCTGACAGTACTTGGCAACAGCTTCGCCAGCAACGACCTGACTGGGCCAATGGCGGCACTGCCGCTCGAAATCTATCAATACGCGACGAAATCTCCATTTGCCGATTCATTTACGAAGGCGTGGGGGGCGTCATTGATCCTGATCTTGATTATTGGCTTACTCAGTTTATCAGTACGCCTGACAGCATACCTGGGCGGACCGAAGGGCCGCCGCTAGCAGTGGAACGAGCAAGCTAGGCCAAGCAAACCAGGATCATCAACAACGCCAGAAGGAGGAACTACCAGCAATGAGCACCAATACCCAACAAGAGTTTGACGATACAGTTTCCACAACCAAACCAGCACTCAGCACGAACGGCCACAATACTCCCCCGGTCAGTGCAACCAGGGAAGATGTAGCACAGATCAAACGAGAAAAGGCAGACGCACAAATGGTGAACAGCCAGGAGCAGACCGCTGGGGTTTCGCTCGTTGCCGAGAGTGTCAATGCCTGGTATGGCTCCACCCACGCAATCAAAGATGTTTCAATGTCCTTCCGCGCTAACGAAGTCACCGCCTTAATTGGCCCTTCTGGTTGCGGCAAATCAACGTTCCTGCGCTGCCTGAATCGGATGCACGAAGTGTTACCAGGGGCGCGGGTTGAAGGCAAGATCTTAATCGACGGTCAGGATATCTATGGCAAAGGGATCGATGCAGTACGGGTTCGGCGCTATATTGGGATGGTTTTCCAGAAGCCCAATCCCTTCCCGATGATGTCGATCTACGACAATGTGGTTGCTGGCCTGAAGCTGAACGGGATTCGCAAGCGCAAGGCCGAAATGGATGAGACGGTCGAGCGGAGTTTGCGCGGTGCAGCACTTTGGGAAGAAGTCAAAGACAAATTGAAAGAATCTGGCGCTTCTCTCTCTGGTGGGCAGCAACAACGCCTCTGCATCGCCCGAACGATCGCCATCGAGCCAGAGGTCGTCTTGATGGACGAGCCTTGTTCCGCCCTTGACCCAATCTCGACCTACAAAATTGAGGAACTGATTGGGGAACTCAAACAGAAATACACCATTGCGATTGTCACCCATAATATGCAACAGGCGTCACGCGTAGCCGACTGGACAGCATTTATGCTGGCTGGAGATACCCGCTATGGTCAGCTGGTTGAATATGGCCGCACCGAGCAGATCTTCACGCAGCCACAAGACAAGCGCACTGAAGACTATATCACTGGACGTTTCGGCTAAATCGCAGTAGCACAGGCGCATTCGCGAGCAGCACCAGCGTGTTGCTCATGCCTATGCTTTGCTGCTAGAAGGAGAAAACAGTGACGCGAAGCGAATTTCATGCCAAACTCGATCAATTGCGTGCCGATGTTCTCGAACTTGGCAGATTAGCCATTGTCGCCCAGAATCGGGCGATTGGGGCAGTGCAAGAAGAAGACCCAAAAGCAGCAGAGTCGATTATCCAAGACGACCAGCTAATCGACAATAAGCACGCAATGATTCAGCATGATGCTATTTCGCTTCTCGCATTACAACAGCCAACTGCGGGCGACCTACGGGCCATTACGGCAGGAATGGCGATTGCCAGCGAACTTGAGCGGATTGCTGACTATGCCTCAAGTTCCGCCAGATTAGTTCTGCGCGATATTGCCGAACCCCCATTGCCACCAACCCACAATATCTTTCGTATGGCTCGGGCCGCGCGGCGGATGTTACAACGCAGCCTGGACGCATATGCCACCCGCGATACCCAGCTGGCCCGCCGAATCTGGAACGATGATCCAGCGGTAGACTCGTTGCAGCACAGCCTCTACAACGAATTGCTGACTTCGATGATTGAAAATCCCAGCACACTTACTCGCGCTTCGAATTTACTGATAACGGTGCAACGGCTTGAGCGGGTCGCTGATCGTGCCACGAATATTTGTGAACAGGTAATCTTTATGGTCGATGGGGAATGGCCGCATTTCGACGTGCTGAACTCCGAGCATAATGGGCATATCAGCCAACCACCAGCAGTCGATAGTATTGAGTAACGTACTCCTGGTTCACACCAATCAACCGCCTGACGAACTGGTTCCATACGCTAATATAGCACGCACTTTTGTACAGGCGCGTGCTATGATTGGGGATAAAGGTGATCTTGGTTGGCAACAACGCCACCCTTGATATCATGCGAACTGCGCTGATCAACGCCGATGAGGGTTCCTATCGATGCCGCGGGAACTATTCGAACGACAGCTACGCACAATTCAGCATCAAATCCTGACCCTTGGCAGTATGTCAGCGGTTGCTGTTGAGCGCTCCGTTGCCGCGCTCAAACGGCGCGATGCAGCGATGGCTGAAGCGGTAATAGAGAATGACCGCCCAATCGATACTCTCGCCTACGATGTTGAGGAGCGGGCGCTGCTGATCATCGCCACGCAGCAGCCACTGGCTGGTGACCTGCGGACGATTTCCAGTGTCATTGCCATTGCCAGTGAACTGGAGCGGATCGGTGATTATGCCGAAGGCATCGCCAAGCTAGCCCTACTAAATCTGGATGAGCCGCCACTCAAGCCGCTGATCGATATTCCGAAGATGGCTGATCTGGCCGTCGATATGTTGCGCCGTAGCCTTGATGCTTTTATCGATCATGACGCAGTCACTGCCCATGAGATCTGGTGTGAAGATGATCTGGTGGACCTCTTACAAGAACAGGTCTACCATGAACTCCTCAACTACATGGCTGAAGATTCCGAGAAAGTACTGCGTGGCACACGCCTGCTCTGGATCGCCCATAACCTGGAGCGAATCGGTGATCGCGTAACGAATATCTGCGAACGCACAATCTTCATGGTCACTGGCGAGCGCGGACAATATATCGCCCCACATTAACCATTCACTTGCTGCGCCACCGCAGTACGGTAGTGCTTCGCGCTCAGCTACGGTACAAACGCCTGAACCGCCTGAATCGCTATTGCTAACGCCTGAATCGAGCGTACCGCATCACCAACAATTTCCAGGCCATGCTCCGCATCAGGCACAACAACGACTGTACATTGTTCACGAGCTTGCAGTTCAGCCACCAGCGCTGGATCATAATATGGATCAGCAGTGCCAATCACCACCAACGCAGGCTGGGTGCTCTGTCGCAGTGCTGCGCCAACAAGTGGTTCTTGCCAGACTGGAGTTACCCAGATCGTATGCGCTTGCTGTAGTAGTGGTTCGGTCATGAGCAAGTGCGCCATGGCTCGCGTGCCCAATGATTTGCCAATAATCGTGTAGCGCTGATACGAACGCTGGCGCTGGGCGACCTGCCACGCGGCCTGCACATCAGCCAGCAACCATCGATGTCGCTCATCAACATCAAGCGCCCGGTAGTCCGCACTGCGACTATAGGCATACTCCACTTGCAGAATATCTGCACCATGATCAATCAGGTGGCTGGTAGTGAAAAACAGCAGGGGCATATCACAGGTATACCCAAACCCAGGCAGCATCAGTGCAAGGTGCGTCGCCGCAGCCTCCTGCCGATGAAACTGATTTGGCACCGGCGCATCACGATAACCACGGATCGCCAGACTGGTCGTTTGCATCAGGCAGTTTTCCTGTCTATTGGCAGCACCTTACCGCGACGCCCAGAGTAAACCCCGCCGCGTGATCTCCCGCGCCTCTGGTACAGCGAAATCGCTGGCAACGTGACCAAGCGACGAATAGAAGACTTTGCCCGCGCCCCAGCGGCGCTTCCAGACTACCGGCATCACAGTGCCAGCGATCCATGGCGTATGCTCGCCAGAGAAGGTGGTCGTCGCCAGCACTTCGTTCGACGGGTCGACATGGAGATAGTACTGCTCAGAGTGCATCTTAAAGTCAGCGAGGCCCGTGGTAATTGGGTCGTCAGGTTGGGTGATCGTGACTTCGTAATCAATGATATTGCCAGGATGAGCCACCCATTGGCCACCCACCATAAACTGATAACGCACATTGTTGCGGAACGAATCGCCCATCCCCCCATGCCAACCACCGATACCGACGCCCTGTTCTACCGCATCAAGCAGACCACGCTCCTGCTCTGGCGTAATTGTTCCCTGGGTCCAAATCGGGACAATCAGGTCAAGTGTGGCGAGTTTGGCAGGATCGAGAAAGCTATCCAGGGTGTCGGAAACCTCAACCAGATAACCAGCTTCAGTCAGCAGTGGGGCGAAAATCTCGGCGCATTGACGCGGTTCATGTCCGGCCCAACCGCCCCAAACGATCAGGGCTGATTTCATCAGTTGCTCCCTTTCTTGCCGAATATGGTGAGCCTAGCGATCCAGGCGGCCAGTTGGCAAATCGGCTGGCAACGCTGCGGGGCGCTCACAGCGACTTTCCAAGGTGATCTGCTGCCCTTGCTCTGCCGACTCTAATGATGCGTGCATGATATCTAACACGTGATAGGCCAGATCACCGTTGGCGCGATGCTGGCGATTATCAAGTACGCCCTGCACCATATCCGCTAACCCCAATATTCGTGAATTTTCGTTGTAGGGTCGCGTAATCGGGACTTCGGTCCATTCTTTCTCCCCAGCCATCCGCAGACGCACCGGGCCGCCAAACGTATTGGGGTCGGGGACGCTGAGCGAACCTTCACTGCCATAGATTTCGATCCGTGGCAAGCTATGCCCCCATACATCAAAACTCGTGATCATCGTGCCAATTGCCCCTTGAGCAAAACCAAGGTTCGTGGTGACGTGGGTCGGCGTATTGACCTGGATCGTCGTACCGCGAAATGGTTCGCTGCCAATCAGCCGCGTCGGAAAACTCGCCTGAGCCATCGCGCTGACGGTGCGTACTGGGCCAAGGAAGTTCACCAGGGCGGTCAGGTAGTATGGCCCCATATCAAAGAGTGGCCCACCACCAACCTGATAATAGAAGTCGGGATTGGGGTGCCACGCTTCTGGCCCATGACTGAGCAGGAAGGCCGTGGCCGCGACCGGCGTACCAATCACTCCTTCGTCAAGAAGTTGCCGACAGGTCTGGGCGCCCGCCCCAAGAAATGTATCGGGGGCACAGCCCACCCGCACCTGATTGGCCCGTGCTTCATCAAGCAGCAATTGTCCTTCTTCGCGGCTCAACGTTAGCGGCTTCTCGTTGTAGACCGACTTTCCCGCTCGCACCGCCGCCAAGGCGACCGTCGAGTGCGCCTGTGGCACGGTCAGATTCAGCACAACACTAATCGTTGGATCAGCGAGTAGCTCAGCTACTGTACAGGCACGCGGTACCTTAAATTCCTTGGCCCGCGCTTCAGCCCGCTCCTGGTCAAGATCAGCGCAGGCCACCAGGTCAAATGTCTCGAACCAATGCCGATTCTTCAGATAAATCGCGCTGATCGTGCCACAGCCGATCAGACCCACTTGTAGCTTCTGCTCAGCCATTCGTTTCTCCCCCAGCACTATGTAGAGCGATAGGTCTACCGCTCAGCCATTTGCTCCAAATTGCGTAGACTGGTCGCAACATCTTCCAGTGAGTCGTTGGGATGGTCTTGCTCAACAATATACCACTCGGCCCCTGCTGCCACGCCCGCCGCCAGCAGTTCAGGCCAGGGGAGAATGCCCGTGCCAACAGGCGTATCTGGGCGTTCCTCGCCTGCACCCATATCTTTGACATGGAGGAGGGGCGCACGCTCGCCCAACCGCTTGGTAAGCTCTACCGGATCTGCGCCACCATACTGCGCCCAGAACAGGTCAACTTCCATCTTTACCAGCGCGGGGTCAGTCTCAGCCAATAGCAATTCGTAGGGTGTGCCACCACCAGCCAGCGGCGCAAATTCAAAGGCGTGATTATGGTAGGCAAATCGCAATCCGGCGGCTTGGGCTACGGCACCCCAGCGGTTGAAATTCGCGGCTGCTTCCTTCAGCAGGGCCTCGTCAGTGCGATACTCTTGCGGCAACGACGGCACAACGGCAAAGTCTGCACCCAGCTGTTTCAGTTCATCACAGATGGCTTCGGCGCGTTCGACAAATTGCCCGTAAGGAATGTGCGCCGCCATCACGCGCAGTTGGTTATCGGTTAGCGCCTGTTGCAACGCCGCAACACTCAGCCCACCGTATCCTGCCAGTTCCACCGCCCGATAACCAATCTCAGCAACCTGACGCAACGTACCAACAAAGTCTTCAGCAGTACGATCACGCACGGTATACATCTGCAACGCTACCTGGTCGATCTTCATCTGTGTCCTCCTTTGCGGGCAATCTTCTTGCACTGTTGCGATCGCTGGCTTTTGCAGCGCAAAAAGCTACAGCGCCAATGGATGATATATACGCGAGCCAGGGCAGGGACGCAAATAGGATCATGAATCAACGGTGACGAAAAGGAGTGTGATAGACTGCTAGTGGTCTGACCATCGGCAGTCAGCAGGTTGATCGTCGACATGAACAGGAGGAGTGCGATGCAATTCGGTCTCCAAATCAACCCTTATCTGGCTGGAACAACAGGAAATCCCTGGGACGGTGTTGAACGGGTCGCCCAGTACTTAGATGAGAGCGCATTCGACTCCCTCTGGGTCTACGACCACTTTCTCTACGAAGGGGGCTACTCGGGCCACCCCTATTCCGAACCTGCGCTGGAGTGCTTTACAACGCTTGGCGCGCTCGCCAGTCTGACGAAGCGTATCCGCCTGGGGCAACTGGTACTGGGGATGCCCTATCGCAACCCCGCAATGATGACGAAGATGGCAACGACCCTGGATATGATCAGTCATGGGCGCTCAATCCTTGGCCTGGGTGCTGGCTGGCATCAGCGTGAATATGAAGCCTACGGTTGGGGTGATTTTGAGCCAGCCAGTGTACGGATGAAGCGCCTGGAGGAAGGAGTCCAGGTAGTCCTGGCCCTCTGGAACGAGAATCCCGCTTCGTTCCAGGGCACCTACTATCACCTGGACAATGTGCGCGACAACCCCAGACCAATGCAACGACCACACCCGCCGATCATGATTGGGGGTAGCGGCGAAAAGGTGACGCTGCGCCTTGTCGCGCAATATGCCCAATATTGCAATGTCTCTGGCGATCCCGAGAAGGTACGCCAACTCTTTGCCGCTCTGCGGGCGCACTGTGCGCGGGTGGGCCGACCGTACGAGGAGATCACCCGCTCGATCTACACGACCGTCATTCTCGGCAAAGATGCTGCGGAAGTCGCCGCCAAGCGCGAGCAATACGCCGCATTTATTCCTGAAAAGGGAGCGCTGATCGGCACGCCAGCGGAACTGATCACTACCTTCAAGGAATATGCTGCGGTTGGCACCGAGTATGTCGTCTTCCGCACGCCCGACTGGATTGAGGTTGACTCATTGCAACTCTTTGCCGAGCAGGTGATCCCTGCCCTGATTGATCACTAAGCGAAGGACGACTGATGGCTGCTGCCCAGGCCACGCACGGAGAGCAGGAGAGCGAGCAGCGTCGTCTACTGCTCGCTCTGGTTGCTGCGATTTTCATGATCAATCTTGATTCGCGGGTAGTCACGCCGCTCCTCCCAACGATTGCGGCAGACTTCAACACCACCATATCAGCAACTGGCTGGCTCGTTACCGCCTATGTGCTGCCCTATGGCCTCTTTCAACTGGTCTATGGGCCGCTCTCTGATCGCTTTGGCAAAGTGCAGGTGGTTGCCTGGGCGATGGTCCTCTTCAGTGTTGGCACTGCGCTCTGCGGCCTACCACCCTCCCTGCCGGTGATCGTTGCGCTCCGCTTCCTCACTGGTGTGGCTGCCGCTGCCGTCTTTCCACTCACTCTTGCATATGTTGGCGACACAGTGCCCTACACCCATCGTCAGGCCACGATCGCGATCTTGGCGACGAGCACCGCTGTTGCCAGTTCATTCAGCACGGCAGCGGGCGGGCTAATCGCCGCCGTGATCTCCTGGCGCTTTGTCTTCCCAATTTTCGGCCTGATTTCCGGGATCGTTACCGTTGTACTCTTGCTTCTGCGCCAGAGCGAAATACGGGTGACGCCACCAGTGCCCCGGCTGCGGCCACGCGAAACGTTTGGCGCGGCTCTCCGCGCCCCGCGCATGCTCCCCTTACTCTTCCTGGTTGGGAGCGAAGGGCTGATTTATAACGGGGCCTTCACTTATCTTGGCGGCTTCCTAAATGATCGCTTTGCCCTGGGCGCACTCGCCATCGGCTTTATCCTAGCGGGGGCAGGCGTGGCCCAACTCGGCGCAGCGCGAGCGTTGCCCGCGCTTGTCCGCCGCCTTGGTGAGCAACGGCTGATCCTTTTCGGTGGGGGGCTGATGGGCCTGGCCTATCTGGTGATGGTAGCGATCCCTACCTGGCCGTTATTCCTGATTCCAATCCTCTTGGCAGGGGCAGGGTTTGTCCTCTGCCATTCCACGCTGCAAACCCGCGCTACTGAGACTTTCCCCGCCTCGCGTGGTACCGCAGTCGCCCTCTTTGCCTTCTCACTATTCTTGGGCAATGGCCTGGGCGCGCTAGTCGTGGGCCAGTCAGTCGATTGGGTCGGTTATGGCCCAACGCTCCTTACTTCTGGCCTACTGCTTTGGGCCTTCGCGTTCACAGCATCGCAACTCCTCTTTACCAAACCAGAGGCTGCCACCCCAAACACCGCCGCGACCAACCGTTAAGGTAGGCGTCGTGCTACAATCTCTGCAACTGGAAACGTTGCCCGCGCGCAACATGCACTTTTCGCGCTTAAGGAGCGTTGGTGGCAACGGCAGAACCACATCCCGCAGGTAATCGCCTCCTCATTCTGATTGCTACACTCCTGGCTACGTTTCTCACCGCGATGGAAGCAACGGTCGTCAGTACCGCAATGCCCACAATCATCGGTGAGCTACGCGGCCTCAATCTCTATGCCTGGGTCTTCGCTGCCTACCTGCTCACCTCCACCGCCACTGTCCCGCTCTATGGTCGGCTGGCTGACATGGTTGGCCGCAAGCCAGTCTTTGTTGCTGGTATTGCCGTCTTTCTCCTCGGTTCAGCCCTCTCCGGCGCGGCGCAATCAATGCCGCAGTTAATTCTCTTTCGCGGGATTCAGGGCCTGGGGGCAGGCGCAGTACAGCCGATTATCTTCACGATTGTGGGGGACCTGTTTACGCTGCAAGAACGCGCCCGCGTGCAAGGGTTTTTCAGCGCAGTCTGGGGCACCTCAAGCGTGGCTGGGCCGGCCCTTGGGGCCTTGATCACCGAAACGATCGGTTGGCGCTGGATCTTCTACATCAATATTCCGTTTGGCATTGCTGCGGTCGCCTTACTCGCCTGGACGCTGCAAGAGCAACGCCCAGCGGGTCGGCATCGCCTCGACTACCTGGGGGCCTTCACCCTCACCAGTGGCGTCACCGTGCTACTGCTGGGACTGCTTGGGAGTCGGCAAGGCAGTTCGATCAATTTCCCACTACTGTTCGCTGGGGTTGCCCTCCTGGGCCTCTTTGTCGCCATTGAATTGCGCGTGCCAGAACCAATCTTACCGCCAGTTCTCTTTCGGTCAGCCGCGATTGCCGTACCCTGTCTGGCAGGGCTAGTGGGCGGGATCGTGCAATATGCCCTCCCCTCGTACCTCCCGCTCTTTGTGCAGGGGGTTCAGTTTGGCACCGCCAGCGATGCGGCAAAACCGCTTGGTGCATTGGCAACGGCCTGGACTGTCGCGGCATTCCTCTCGCCGCGCCTCCTGCTCAAGGTTGGCTTCCGGGCAGTAGCCGTTGCTGGGATGGCCTCCCTCGCGCTCGGAACCGCGGCCTTACTGCTCTATCGGCCAACCACCTCGGTCTGGCTGATGATGATTAACACGGCGCTGATCGGCCTGGGCTTAGGCTTCTCGTCCACCGCAACGCTGATCGCCGCACAGAATGCCGTTGGCTGGGAGCAACGGGGCGTAGTCACCGCCGCAGTACAGTTCACCCGCACGATTGGCGGCACGCTGGGAATCGCCATCCTGGGGGCGTTACTTAACGCCCAACTTGCCCCCACCTTGCAGCAGCATGGAGCAATCGACGTAAACTCGCTGCTTGATCCAACGGCCCGCACCGCGATTCCGGCGACGGCGCTGGCCATCATTCAGCGTGCGCTGGCTGATGGCCTGTGGCTGGTCTTTCTGCTGATTGTCATCACTGCCGTATTTGGGGTGATCTTTGCCTGTTTTCTCCCCAACCCCGACCCTGAACCTGCCCCCGTCAGGCAGACAACTTCAGCATAAAATACCGGGCAGGCCCGTTGAGGCCCACCCGGTTACTGCGCGTCTAGTTGGTAGCGCAACGCCTACATACAGAGCCGTTCGATCAGTTTGGTATAGACATCGACCGCCTGATGAAGCTGCGCTAACTCAATCCATTCCCCGTTGGTGTGCGCTTGCCCAATATCGCCAGGGCCCAGGATCACCACGTCGAGATGCTCCTGGTAAATCCCCGCCTCAGTGCCATATGGCACGACCTGCGCCTGCGCTACGCCAGTTGCCGCCAACGATGCATTGACGATTTCCGAGTCTGGCGAGGTAAAGAACGGCTTACCAATCCGCGAGCTAACCTTGAAGCCCCGACTTTGCGCCCGCTCAGTAATCTCCGCGATCACATCCTCAGTGCGGTCGTTTGGCATCGGGCGCATAAAGATTGACGCCGTGGTACGGGCCGCCGTCACGTTCGCCTTGCAATCGCCATCGTTAATAATCATATTGAAGCCTGGCGTTGGCGGATCAAAGAGGGGATTACCATACGAAGGGTCAGTCTTCAGGCGAGTCGCTAGTTCAGCCATCTCAGCCAGGAACGGCGCAATCAGGAACGTGGCGGAAATTCCCCGATCAAGGCTGGTATGCGCGGCGACGCCTTCCGCCACAACCTCCACAAATGCGCCGCCTTTGTGGGCATAAACGGGGATCAGTTTTGTTGGCTCGGCAACCACGCCATACTGTGGGGCGGTCTCGCGGAAGAGCTTCGACATTCCCGCCACCTGCCGCGCCCCCTCCATTGATACTTCTTCGTCAGCCGCCGCCACAACCAGAACCGGGGCTTTCAGCTTGGCGGGATCAACCCCATCAGCGGCGACGACTGTCGCCGCCAACGGCCCCTTCATGTCGCACGCGCCAAGGCCGATCATCCGATCGCCTTCAATCACCGGCGACCACGGATCCCGATCCCAGCCTGTACCCGGCACCGTATCAATGTGGGAGAGAAAGGCCAGTCCGCCTGTACCGCTCCCCTTCCGGCCAACAACGTTCGCCTTGCGCACTCCCTTGGGATCATCATATTCCAGGCGTTCTGTTTCAAAACCACGAGCGCGAAGCTCTGCTTCCAGGCGGTCAATTGCTGGACAATTACTCTCTGCGCTGACCGAATTGATCGCTACCAACTCTTTCGTGAGCTCAATCACGTCAAGTGCCATCAGTTTTCTCCCCTCATCAGTTACATCCCCCTCAGACTAGCTGCATTCTATCGAATCGGCAGCCAGCCGTAAAACGACGGGCCTAATTGGCAGGTCTCACCAGCAACGTCGCCAGATAGCCCTCTTGTGTTGGTCGACCCTGCTCCCCTGGATGTGGTTCCAGACTCAGGATCTGAATCCGATGGCCAGAGATGACCGTATAGGTTTTCGGATTGTCTGGCAATCCCGCCGTACTATCGAGCATTCCTGGCATGGTCAGAATTACCGCAGACACTGTTGTCCCAGTGTGAATCTCGATATTGACCTTAGCCTCACCCGCCCACACACAGGCGAGATTGGGCGACCGTGGGCAACGACTATCATTCTCGACGGCAACGAAGGTCAGCGTCAATCCTGTGTCAGGCACCGCAACAGTTTGCCCCACACGCAATGCCACAGTTGCGCCACCAGTATCGACCGCCGCCGTACTTTGCGGCGTAGCAAGCACCTGCCGCGTCCCTTCTGGCGAGGCGGATGGGGTCATTGTGGGTATTGGTGTCGTGGTAGCCGTGGCCACACGCACTGTGGGCACTGTCGTCGCCGTTGGGGCAGGCACAGTAACTGTCGCAGTAGCACCACTACAAGCGCCCAACGCCAGCACCAGCAACAGCCCAACCCAGATCGTTGCTCGATAGTGCCCTTTCATCGGTCTACTCCTTTCCTACGCGCTCCAGTAAACTAGTACGCTCATGGCACCAGAGCAGTTACCAACTACCTCCGCTTGACAGGCAGGAACCAGCGGCTAGACTGATCAGACCAGCGGTAGTTGTCGCATCACCAGGGAGGAAAACGATGGCCGAGCGGATTAACCGGGCGATTGAACTACTTCTCCAAGATCAGGCGATTTACTACATGGGCGGACACACTGGGCATCGCCTCACCGCCGAGCAAGGGCGTGAGGACGCCCACACCTGGGCCGACTATATCAATGTGGGGATGGAACACGGCGCATTTGACCTCGCTGGCCTCGACGCCTACATGAACGGGCTAATCGCTGGCGGCCCCACCAACTCCGGCCACCGTACCCCACCAGTCATTGTTGAAGCACCAGTCAATGGCACCGACGAAGCGAATGTCCGCTTCAATGCCTGGCAGTTTCGCGTCATTTTGGGGCGCGGTGTCCACGGAATCCTCCTTTGTCAGGCGGAAACCGCTGGAGCAGTGCGCGCCTTTGTAGAATCTTGCCGCTATCCACACAACACGCTTGGTGTCGATCCCGCTCTGCCAACGCCGCTGGAACGCATGTCCGGCAGACAGCGTCCCGCAACCCCAGCAAACGATCCGTCAGGGCAGCCCCTCCTTGGTATCGGCACACGCGGGCGTGGTTCAGAGCCAACCGCCGCGCCAGTCTGGGGGCTGGAAGGTGCTGACTACCTCAATCGTTGTGATCCCTGGCCGCTCAACCCCGCAGGAGAACTCCTTTTGGGCGTCAAGCTCGAAAGCCCTGAAGGGATCGCCAACTGCGACGAAATCCTCGCTGTGCCGGGACTCGGTTTTGCCGAACTTGGCCCTGGGGATCTTAGCCTCTCGCTTGGCTACACCAATATGCCGCGCAATCCCTATCCGCCAGAAATGGCTGCGGCCAGAGAGAAAGTTTTCGTCGCCTGCCGTCGCCACAATATCCCCTTTCTGGAGGCGGCAACGCCAGAGAATATCGCCGCTCGCCTCGACGAAGGGGTAAGGGTAATCTCTGGACACCGCGAAGACACTGCCAGGGTTGGTCGCGCCCATCAGCGCCGTACCATGCCTGTGTAGATCGCCCACGACGCAGTAGAATTTCCATAGGAATAGGGGGCAGGCTGCGCTATAATCCTCCTGCGTAATAAATGCCGCCAGCGGCGCTGTAATACGGGAGCATCTCATGGATCAAATGCTGTTTGACGCGCTGAAGGCACTGGTGATGATTATTGGCACTGTTGGCATCATCCTGGTGGCTCCACTCATCTTCATGATGGTCTTTAGCCTGGTGACTGGTTTCAACGAACCCACGCCCGATGACCGCTAGAAGTGGTCAGTGTGGGTGATCTAGGGCAGGTTGGCCGCCTTCTCCTGGTCAGCAGTGCCGTGCTTGGTATTGTTGGGCTGGCTTTCCTCCTCCTGGGGCGCATCCTCCCCGATGGTCGCTTACCCGGTGATTTCACCATTACCCGGGGTCCTGTTTCCTGCTTCGTGCCGCTTGTTGCCTCACTCCTACTCAGTCTCTTGCTCACTATCCTGCTGAACCTCTTTGTCCGACGCTGAAGGCAGCCTAATGATTCGCACGATGATCTGTAGCAACAACCATCCCTTACGGCCCAAGTTGCCACAAAATGGTGATGAAACCATGTGGGTTGATGGTGAGGATTTGGTCTGGCTGGACCTCTTTGCGCCCACGCCAGAAGAGTTGCAACACATCGCCGCAAGTTTTCACTTACACACACTGGTTGTTGACGATATTAGCAAGCGCCAACACCGCCCAAAGATCGAGATCTATGAAGATCACTATTTCATGGTCTTCTACGATATTGATTATGTCGAGGATGGCGATCTGCTGGATGAGCATCAGCTATCGATTGTCCTGGGTAAAGGCTTTTTCCTGACGATTCACTACGATCCAATTGAAGAGATTTCGCAAGTAGCAGCACGCTTTCGCCGTAATGCCAAAGAAATTGAACGCGGGATTGGTGTCTTGCTGTACTCCCTGCTGGATACCATTATTGACCACTACTTTCCCGTTCTGGATCGTATTGGGGATCGCATTGACCAACTGGAAACACAGGTGTTAGCCCCTGATGGGGCACACAGCAACGATATGCAGGATATCTTTTCGCTGAAACGCGAGTTAGTCCACCTCCGCCGCCAGATCGCGCCACAACGCGATGCCCTGGCGATACTCGCCCGCCGTGAGTTACCAATCATCAGTGAGACCACCGTAATCTACTTTCAAGACCTCTATGAACACGTCCTCCGCGTGACCGATACGATTGACGTTGATCGTGACCTCCTCAGTGGTGTGCTTGATGCTTACCTCTCGGCGAACTCTAACAGTCTGGCAGTCGCCGCAAATAACCTCAACAATGTGATGAAACGCCTGACGGCCTTTTCGATCATCTTGATGAGTGTTACCCTGATTGCCGGAATCTACGGCATGAACTTTGATGGGATGCCTGAACTGCACTGGAAACTGGGCTATCCATTTGCCCTCGGCATGATGGTAATCATTGCTGGTGTGTTGGCTGCCATCTTCAAGCGTCTTGACTGGTTCTAGTCAGGGTCACACAACACCCGCCTGTACCCGCAACGCTCTGTTATACTCCACACTATATGTCCTGCAACGGCACCAATGAGGTGTTGGGTTCAGGCGTACTGATCGTTTTGCCGAATGGTGACCACCATAGGGTGCTCATCGGCGCAGGTGGAAGGAAGCAAGCGGTGCAGATCGGGTTCGATGCCCGCCTGGTTGCCTACCGTGATGGGGGCATCGCACGCTACATTCGATCACTACTGCACGCGCTAATCGCCATTGATCGCGTGAATAAATACACCATCCTGGTAGATCGCTCTGGCACCTTAGTGCTGACAGGCAACGCAGCTGAAGTAGTCACCCACCGCGCATTGCTCACCCCACCACATCATCGGCTCGAGCGGGTAGCCTTGAGTCTTGAGCTTGGAGCCTCGCGCTTTGATCTGTTCCATAGTCCTGATTTTATTCCACCACGCTTGCGGCGCAATACCCGCACCGTGATTACCGTTCACGATCTTGCATTCCTACGCGATCCTGACCTGCTTGACGAACAATCGCGCCGCTACTATGGACAAATTCATGAAGCGGTCAAGCGGGCTGACGCGATTATCGCGCCCTCCGAGGCCACGCGCAACGACTTACTGACCCTGACCGACGCTAGCCCAGCGCAGATCGCTGTCGTCCCCGAAGCTGCTGATAGTCATTACCGCCCACTCGACCGTACCGAGCGCATCGCCGCCCTCCAGGCATTAGCCAGGGCCAATGTGTCCCGCGATATGATTCGCCTGATCAGCGGGGAATTTGGGCCATTCATCCTGTTCGTTGGCACGATTGAGCCGCGCAAGAATCTGCTGACGCTGCTCCAAGCGTATGCACAATATCGGCAGAGTGCTGGCCGTGGTGCAGCGACCCTGGTGATCGCTGGGGCGGTTGGCTGGCAAGCAGAGGCCGAACTCACACAGATCCAAACGCTGCGTAGCACAGGTAAGGTCGTCTGGTTCGACCGCCCTACCGATAACCAACTGCTCCTGCTCTACAATGCCGCCTCAGTGCTGGCCTTACCATCGCACTATGAAGGCTTTGGCCTGACGGCAATTGAAGGAATGGCCTGCGGCACCCCTGTCCTCGCCTCCAACTGTTCGAGTTTGCCCGAAGTAGTCGGCGATGCGGGCATCCTGCTCCCGCCCGATGACCCCACAGCCTGGGCAACCACCCTAGAAACAATCGTTGGTAATCGGCAGGAGCGCGAACGCCTGATCGCCGCAGGGAGTGAGCGGGCGGCGACCTTTTCCTGGAATCGGGCGGCCAAAGAAACGCTGGCTGTCTATCGGCGCGTAATGGGCGACGTTACTCCAACCACCCCACTAGCAGTGGCTGAGTCGTGCCAGCATTGATCGTTGGCCTGGGTAATCCAGGCAAGGAGTATGCCGACACCCGCCACAATGTTGGCTTTCGCTGCGTTGACGAATTAGCGCGACGCCACCACCTGCAATGGGAAAAACCACGCTTGAAAGCGGCTCAGGCGCGGGGCATTATTGCAGGGAAAGAGGTAGTGCTGGCGAAACCACAGACCTACATGAACCTCAGCGGTGTCTCCGTTGTCCAACTGGTGAAGTGGTATAAGGTGCCGCTCACCGATCTGCTGATCATCCATGATGATATGGACATTCAGTTCGGTCACCTACGCTTGCGGGGAGAGGGAAGCGCAGGGGGTCAGAATGGCCTGGCCTCAGTGCTAGAGCAGTTGCGAACCACAGCGGTCCCCCGGTTGCGAATCGGGATCAGCCGTCCGCGCTGGGGCGACCCGAAGAGTTATGTGCTCACGCGCTTCGGCAAGGACCAGGAAGCCGATCTGGCGCTGATCCTACAACGCGCGGCTGACGCTGCTGAACAGTGGCTGCGCGAAGGGTTGATTGCCGCGATGAACAACTATAACGGTGACATCCTCAAGAAACCAGAATAACCTGCCCTAGTGGATGGGGCTACGGTACGTATGCTCTAACGCCGCCCACAATGCCTGGGCAAACCAACTGCGGATTGCAGGTTGATTCCAAGTTGTGAAGTTACTATTACTCGGGGCTGGAAAGCCAGGCAGACTGCCAACATAGGCCGTATAGGTCACAATATCCTGCCGATGGGCGTTATCGGCAGCGATGTTTGAGTAAATCGCAGGGCTCGGTTCAGGCTGATGCACCCAATACCCCTGCATCACCATCGCCCTGGTAATAAAGCTGATCACCTGGGCCTGCGACACAGGATCAGTCGTGCCATAGATCCCATTACCATACCCCAGGGCGACGTGGCGATTCGCTAGGATCGCCACGGCATTCCATAGTTCAGCATCAACCCCATTACGGTCAATGAACGGATTCGCGGGCTGCTCTCCACCCCAAGCCATTGTGCGGACAATCAGCACTGCCATTTGCGCGCGTATAATCTGATCATTGGGGCCAAATCGCCCATCGCCGTACCCTTTAATAATGTCCCTGGCAGCAAGTTGCTGAATAGCTGATAGCGCTGGATCGCTGGTCATGAGATCGGTAAAACTCGGCTGTGGAGCAAAGTTCGCGACCACAATCTGGTTCGTGGCCAACACGAGCTGCTCGGTAGCGTGATAGCTGCGCTGCACCCCATCAACCCACCACCCCAGAAAGAGTTGTCCCGCCTGAGGTTGGGCCGCTAGCGTTATCACCGTGCCATTGGGATATGTCCCAGGGGCGGGGGTGCTGCTGGCAGTGCCGCCAGCCGTACTTTGCAGCAGCAACGCACTGTACTGTGGTGTGCTGCCCAGGCGTTCCTTCAGGGCTTGTCCCAAGGTTGTCGGCGTGCCGTTGTAATCGCTGATCAGCGAAGGTCCATTGCAGCCCCAGACATTCCAGGTCCAGGCGAGATACCCAGCACCGTGCGCATCATGCCAGTTCAGCAACTGGTCAACAAAAGTACGACCGCAGTCACTCTGCCCAAACTCCCCCGCAATCAGCGGCACCTGCGCCGCCACTGGCGCACCTTCGGCATCCCAGCAAGCCTGAACGTTACATTGACTGCCAGCGTAAATGTGCCACGCTGCCACCAGGTTGCCAGCGGGGTCAGTCGGGCGATAGTGCAGCCACTGTGAGAGGTGCGCGCTATAGGCCACACCACCTAACAGGACAATATTCGTCGCCCCAGTTCCGCGCACTGCCTGGAGTAGTTCCTGCATGCCCGCCGCCTGATACCCCACTCCAGCACAGGTGCCACCGTCGCGCCAGCAACGCCACGCCTCTGCGCTATCCACATTATTGTCGGGGTATGGCTCGTTAAACAGATCAAACAGGACACTGCTATTCCCCTTATACGCTGTCGCCACCTGCGCCCAGAAGGTTGGCGCGTGGTCGCGATCAGCCATCGGAATCTGCCCATTGGCCGAGGTTGTGCCTGGCCCCGCCCAGTGCAAATCCAGAATCACCGCCATGCCATGTGCGTTGATCCGCGCCACCAGTGCAGCGACCGCCTGCTGATAGTTTGCGCCACCGTATGCGGGATTAACCCCGTTGATCCCCAGCCAGCAATGCTCGTTCAGCGGCAAGCGCACCACGTTGATGCCCCACGCCGCCATCGCCGCGATCGCGGGATCGTCAACCGGGCCTTCGAAAAGCCCCCAACCCTGAACACAGGCGAACTCAGTTCCAGAACGGTTCGTCCCACGCACCCGCACAATCTGCCCTGTGCCATTGACGATCTGATTTCCAACAACGTGCAACCCCGTCATCACAGGCGCAGCAGCAAGAACCGCAGTTGGTTCTCCCCCAATCAGTGGCAAAACTAAGCTGAGCCAGAGCAGCAGAGCAACGCGCAGCCAGCGCGCGGGCAACGATGTACGCATGGTGCCTCCCAATCGTATGGAGTAGAGACTGGTCTTCGGTTTACTCTAGCAACCGCACGCCCGCTAAGCTATAGCCCAAAACGGCCAGGGCGGCCCTGGTCTGACGAGTGGATACAGATCTGGTAGTATGCGCAAGTAGGAGCCACGCGGCTGCACCGATTGTTGAACTAGAAGATCAGGGGAGGAGATTCGATGACGCAGCACTTCCGGCGCGATACGGTAAGCCACCAGGAATCATCAGGCAACGAACCCAAAGATGCACAATACACGGTGCTTGTCCTGAATCCGTGGGGATCGTTCGGGCAATATGGTGAACGCGATATTTTGGAGCAGGCGGGCTGCAAGGTTCAGCTTGTGGAAGATCGCACCGAAGAGGGCATCCTCAAAGCAGTAGCGAATGCTGACGGCCTCTATTACACCGGGCCAGTCACCCGCAAGATGCTACGGGCCATGAATCAGTGCAAAGTCATCGCCACCAGTTCCATTGGCATGGACACCTTTGAAGATTTCGACCTTGCCAGTGAAAAAGGGATCGTCGTCTGCAACTGCCCTGGGGTTTTCGTCGATGAAGTGGCAAACCAGGCGATGGCCCTGCTGTTAGCCTGTGTCCGCTGGCTAGTGCCCACGGCCAACTTTGTCAAAGATCGTGGCTGGACCGACCGCAGCCGCAAACAGCCCTGGGGGTACATCCATCGGATGACGGGGCAAACGATTGGCCTGGTCGGGCTGGGCGATATTGGGAAGGCTACTGCCCAACGCGCCGCCGGTTTTGGCCTGAAAGTACTCGCCTACGACCCCTATATTCCGGCTGAAACCTTCAAGGAATATGGCGCCCAATCGGTTTCCCTGGCGAAGTTGCTGCAAGACTCTGACTTTGTTTCGCTGCACGTCCCCCTGAATGACGAAACTCGCCACATGATCAGTACCCCACAATTCAACCTGATGAAGCCAGAAGCGATCCTGATCAATACCTGTCGTGGCCCCGTGGTTGATGAGGCAGCCTTGATCACCGCCCTGCAAAACAAGCGCATTCTGGCGGCTGGCCTGGACGTGACCGAGGTTGAGCCACTGCCCGACGATAGCCCCTTGCTCACCATGGATAATGTGGTGATCTCCCCGCACATGGCCTCGATCAGCGAGTGGGCAAATGGCGAACGCCGCCGTCGTCCCGCGCAGGAGATTGCGGCAGTCCTCACCGGCCATACCCCGCGCGCCGTCTGGAACAAGGATGTACTGGAACACCTGAATCTGAAGTAGCGCGAAAGATACGCGGGAAGAATACGTTCTTCCCGCGTATCACCAACCAAGCCATAAACTGGAGGGACTGATGAAGCTTGCTTATGCCTTCCGCCGAACGGCCTTTTATCCCTACGATGGGGGCACAGGATGGGAAGTGCCTCCGCCAGAAGTCCGCGAACGCTACTTACGGAAAGTACGAGAGATCGGTTTCGAAGGGATTGAGATCGGCTGGGGCCAGGGCGTTGGCACCGACGAGCAGTCGATCCGTGCCTTACGGTCGGAGCTCGAAGCGGCAGGGGTTCCTTGCGCCGCAGTGCGGGGGGGCGGTGGCTTTCTGCGTCCACAAGTCGCCGACCGTAGTCGCAAGACAGTGCGAGGAGCCATTCAGATGGCCTCCTGGATCGGCTCGAATCTGATTAATATGACCGTCACCATGCCGCATGAAGGAGGGAACAATAGCCTGCCTGGTGGCGGTGTTGGTGGTCGTACTGCACCGGGCAGTAGCCGGGGCGCGAGTGTAGCCGACTACGAACTGACGGCGAATGAACTGCGAACGCTGGCAGACTACGCTGCTGAGCAGGGCGTCGATATTTCCATTGAACTGCACCAACACTCCATTGCTGACAATCCCTGGAGTTGTCTCCACCTGCTTGAACTGATCGACCGCCCAAATGTTGGACTCAACCCCGATCTGGGCAATCTCTACTGGCACTACGAACAGCCAGAGGCGACCAACGAAGAAACAATTGTCGCGCTGGCGCCAAAGACCCGCTACTGGCACTGCAAACAACTGCAACGCCTGCAAATCCCTCAACTCGAACGGTCCTACTATCACCTGGTGCCACTGCAAGAAGGAGAGATTGACTATCGCTTCGCCATCAGTGCAATGGTAGCGGCTGGCTATACTGGTTGGCTGGCGATTGAAGGATGTCGCTATGGCGACCAGATCCTCGGTGATGGACGCAGTGCCGCCTATTGCAAGGAATTGATCGCCGAGGCCCAACAGGGCTGAGCAGACGCTTGACTGTTCAGCCTGTCATTAACCAGGAAGCGCAATGAAAATCACCAAGATTGAGACATTCCTCGTCAAACCGCGCTGGCTCTTCCTGAAGATGTACACCGATGAAGGGATTGTTGGCCTGGGTGAACCGATTCTGGAAGGGCGGGCGCTCACCTGCCAAACGGCGGTCAAAGAGCTTGAACCGTGGCTGATCGGTGAGGATCCCACCAAGGTCGTCCACCTCTGGCAATCGATGTACAAGCACGCTTTCTATCGTGGTGGCCCACTGCTCACCAGCGCCCTCTCAGGGATCGAGCAAGCGCTGTGGGACTGCTATGGTAAATCTGTAGGACTACCCGTCTACAAACTCCTGGGTGGCCCAACGCGCGACAAGATTCGTATCTATGGCACCGCCAACGGCGATACCCCCGAGAGTGCCGCGCAGTCAGTGCGCGAAGCCGTTGCTCAAGGCTTCAACTGCCTCAAAACGGGCATTGGCCGCAAAGGGCATGGGCGCATTATCGAGTCGCCAGAATATACCGAACAGGCAGTGGAGATCTTCGCGGCAATGCGCGAAGCGGCTGGGCCAACGGTCGATCTGGCGATTGATTTCCACGGCGCAGTCAGCCCCCAGAACGCCAAGCGCCTGGTTCGCGCCTTGGAACCGTATCATCCGATGTTCATCGAGGAGCCAGTACAGTGCCAGAATGTTGATGTGCTGGCGGATATCGCCCACTCTACCTCGATTCCAATTGCCACTGGGGAACGGCTGTATACCAAGTGGGGCTTCCGTGAGGTTCTGGAGAAACGCGCTGCCTCAATTCTTCAGCCCGATCTCTCCCACGCGGGCGGCATCTTCGAGACTCGGCTGATCGCGGGGATGGCCGAAGCCTATTACGCGGGGATCGCCCCGCACTGCCCATTGGGGCCAATCGCGCTGGCCGCTTGCCTCCAACTTGACGCAGCCATTCCGAATTTTCTGGCCCAAGAGGGCGGGAGAATCACGGGCGAGGGCTATATCAAGACGCCGTTCAAGCACGAAAACGGCTACCTGCCGCTCCCGACTGGCCCCGGCCTGGGCATTGAACTTGACGAAGAAGCACTGGCTGACAAGATCGGCCACGAATGGCAAAACCCGAAAGCTTACGCCGAAGATGGCTCAGCAATCGACTGGTAGGCAGCCAAAGCAAAGACGGTATGGGGCAGTCAATGCCCCATACCGTCTGTCTCGACAAGGCTCATGCAGACAGGCGACCTCAGGCGTTTTTGCCGCCCCCGGCTAAAGCCTCGGTCACTTCTTTAGCGTGGGCCGATGAGTGCCGCCCGCCACTGCCAGCCAACATCTCACCGAGTGGGGCACTGCGTGGGCCAAGATTGATCACCTGCGCTAACGCTGCATTATCAAGTTGCTGCACCTGCGCTGCCAGACCCTCATGGACCGTGCGGAACTCCGTCAGTAGTTCATCGCGACTTTTCCCGCTGCGCTCCTGTACCTGCGCGTCGTTGAAGTCGTTGATCGTCATCCCCTGGGCAAAGGGATTCTCGGCGGTACCTGCATTTTGCATCAGGGCGTAGACCGGGGCGCGGCCTGCCAGATGCGCTAACACCTGCCCGGCAGTCCACCCTTGCGGGCTCTCAAAATGCACCTGTGTCGCCAACTGCTGATCTGACAGGTTGCCAAATGTGGCCTCCGCGTCACTGATTCCTTGCGTGATCGCGGCAACCACTTCTTCCTTGCTCGCCATTGATTCCTCCACTCGTGTTGCACCGTATTAAGCCGTAGCCAACTCGCTTGCTGTGCTTGCAATAACGGTGCCGACGATCAGCCTATTCCTGTCCTTTCGCACAGTACCCAGATTCCAGGTTCTGGCGTATCCTGATTGCCGACCCGTAATGGTGGTGAAGGAGGCGCAACAGTGCGTGCGTATCTAGCAGCAGCGCGAATGTCTTATTGGCGTTACTACACCTATAGCATAGCGACAATTGCGGGCGTCATCACTAACGGCTTCTTTGGTCTCCTCCGCTCCTATGTTTTCATCGCCTTTTATCAAAACCGCCCAATTGCTGCAGGCTATCGCCTGAGCGATGCCCTAACCTACGTCTGGCTCAGTCAGGCCATGATTATGCCGCTGTTTATGTGGGGTTGGGTCGAAATTGCCGAAACAATCCGCACTGGCGCAATCGCCAGCGACCTCACTCGCCCGATCAACTATTTTGGCTACTGGCTCAGTCGCGATCTGGGGCGGGCTGGATACCACACGCTCTTTCGCTGGCTACCAACGATGATGCTGGGCATTATCTTTTTTCGCATCACTGTGCCAACTGCCCCGCTCACCTGGCTCGCCTATCTCATCAGTTTACTCCTGGCGATCATCCTCTCGTTCTGCCTGCGCTTTATGATCAATGTCGTGGGGTTCTGGACCACTGACGTGCGCGGGATCTCCGGGATGGTCTTGCTGTTCGTCAATTTTTTCACTGGCTTCCTGATCCCCTTAGAGTTCTTTCCACCCGCCGCCCGTGCCATTGTGCTGCAACTGCCGTTTGCGGGGCTGGTCTCGATCCCCAACCGTATCTTCCTGGGCCAGGCGACTGGCGCTGAAATCTTCCTGCTCCTTGGTCAACAACTCGGCTGGACGATCGTCTTGATATTGGCAGCGCACCTCTTACTCCACGTTGCTACGCGCAAACTGGTGGTGCAGGGTGGATAAGCTACGGCTCTACCGCCTGCTCCTCGCTGCTCGATTGCGCAGCCAGCTCCAATATCGTGTTTCATTTGCCTTAGAAGCCACCAGCAGCTTCACGACACCCTTTGTCGAACTCATTGCGATCCTGATCCTCTTTCGTACCTTCCCTAACCTCGGTGGTTGGACGGCTGGCGAAGTCGTCTTTCTCTATGGTCTGGCAACGACCTCCCTGGCTGTTGCCGAAATGCTCAGTAGCGGGATCGACCAGACGAGTGACCTGATCCGCGAGGGAAATTTCGACCGCATCTTGATCCGGCCCGTAAATCCACTCTTACAGGTGCTGGCGACGGATTTTCAGTTACGCAAGATCGGCAGACTCATGCAGGGGGGTGTCGCCCTCACCCTGGCGCAACTGTTGATCACGCCGCACTGGACGCTGCTCAAAGGGCTAGTGTTCTTCAGTGCGCTTTGCAGCACCGTACTCGTCTTTTGCACGATCTTCCTGATCGGTGCCGCGATCTGCTTTTGGACAATCGACCGCAGCGAGATTCAGAATGTCTTTGTCTATGGTGGTACCGAGATCGCCAGCAACCCACTCAACATCTATGACCAGCGGCTCCAGGCGCTCTTCCTCTATCTGATCCCAATTGGCCTGACGGTGTTCTATCCTGCGCTCTATATCTTAGGCAAGCCCGATCCACTCATGTTACCCCCGTTTATGCCGTTCCTGGCCCCAGTAGTCGCATTGCTCTTTCTTAGTCTGGGTCTGCTAATCTGGGAGTTTGGTTTACGGCACTATCAAGGTACAGGCAGTTGAATACCGCAAGATAAGGAACTAATGGCATTAATTGAGGCGCGACAACTCTCGAAACATTTCCGCGTCGGCCAACGCGGTGGGCTGCTGCGCCGCCTGCGTGATCAACCAAGCGGCGGGCGCGACGTTGCGGCTGTTACCGATATCAGCTTTACTGTCGAACCAGGGGAAATGGTTGCCTACATTGGGCCAAACGGGGCTGGGAAAAGCACGACGATCAAGATGCTGACCGGGATTCTCGTACCCAGCAGTGGTCAAGCCAACGTTGCGGGACTCGTGCCCTGGCAACAGCGCACAACCCTCGCCAGTCGCATCGGCGTAGTCTTTGGGCAACGCACTCAACTCTGGTGGGATTTGCCGCTCCACGAAAGCTTCCGCCTATTGCAACATATCTATCGGATTCCCACAGACCGCTATCGCGAAAACCTTGCTCAACTCACCGCTGTCCTCGATCTCGCCCCCTTTCTCGACCGCCCAGTACGCCAGCTCTCGCTTGGTCAACGGATGCGTGGCGATCTCGCCGCCGCGATCTTGCACGAGCCACCCATCCTCTACCTGGATGAGCCAACCATTGGCCTGGACGTTGTGGCGAAAGAACGGATTCGCACCTTTCTGCAAGAACGAAATCAGCAACAGGGCACAACTATCCTGCTGACCACGCACGACATGGCTGATATCTCGCGCCTCTGTGAGCGCATGCTGATTATCGATCACGGCAAATTGCTCTACGATGGACGAGTCAGCGCCATCAGCGAATATTATGGAGGCCAACGACGGCTGATTGTGGACCTTGCGGATGATGTAGCCGATCCAGTGGTGCCAGGGGCACATCTGGAACGCCGTGAGGGAAGTCGGCTCTGGCTGTCATTCCGCCGCGATGAAACAACTGCGCCGGCCCTGATTGCAACCCTCACTGCCAGGTACCCAATTCGCGACCTCACCTTGGAAGAACCCGATATTGAAGCGGTTGTCCGCCGCATCTATGAAGAAGGATTACCAGGAGACGCGACCGCCCCCACAGGAGCGCCGATGGTAGCACCCTGAAAGGTGCTATACTGCCCAGAAGGATAAAATGGGAGCATCACAACAGTGATGGTATCGAAGGGCGATATTGGTGGCATGAGTAGCAATACAACGACCGTACAGAATGCACCAACAGCGGCAAAATACGAAACGGTCATTGGACTAGAGGTTCACGCGCAACTGCTGACAAAGAGCAAGATGTTTTGTAGTTGTAGTGCTGAGTATTTCGCTGCGCCGCCAAATACCCACGTTTGCCCGGTCTGTTTGGGTCTACCTGGAGTCTTACCTGTCATCAACCGCGCTGCTGTCGAAGCCGCCACGATGACGGGACTGGCCCTGGGCTGTACGATCGCCCCAGTGAATAAGTTCGACCGCAAGAATTATTTTTACCCCGACCTCCCCAAAGGCTACCAGATCTCGCAATACGATTTACCACTGGCTCTCAACGGCTCAATCACCTTTACCGTCGATGGGGTCGAGCATACGGCGGGGATCACCCGCGTCCACATGGAAGAAGATACTGGCAAGAATCTGCACGCCAGCGACCCCGTCACCGGCGAAGGCTATAGCCTGGTTGATCTCAATCGCGCTGGTGTGCCACTGATGGAGATTGTCGGCGAACCAGACCTGCGTTCGCCGCAGGAGGCCAGCGCCTACCTCACGGCGATGCGACAGATCCTCCGCTATATCGGGGTCAGCACTGGCAATATGGAGGAAGGGGCGTTCCGCTGCGACGCCAATATCTCCCTGCGCCCAGTGGGCAGCCCAACCTTCGGGGCCAAAGTCGAGATCAAGAATATGAACTCTTTTCGCGCGGTCGAACGTGCGCTGGCCTACGAGGTCGAGCGGCAACGCGAAATCCTGGACAATGGTGGCACGATCGCCCAGGAAACGCGGGGCTGGAACGAAGATCAAGGGCGCACGCTCTCCCAACGCACGAAGGAAGAAGCGAACGACTACCGTTACTTTCCCGAGCCTGATCTCCCGCCACTCACCATGGATCAATCCTGGGTCGGGGCGATCCATGCAACGATGGCTGAGTTGCCAGCCCAGCGCCGCGCCCGATTCAGTGAGCAATATCGCTTACGGGCCGACGATGCGCGCACGCTGACAGAATCACGAGCAGTCGCCAATTACTTTGAAGCAGCGTTGGGCGAGGATCAGTCGCCGGAGCGCGCAAAACTTACGGCCAACTGGGTCCTTGGCCCGCTCTTCGCCCGAGTCAGCGCCGAAACTATTCACGATGCACCACTTACACCAGAACGATTGCGCGGGTTGCTTGATCTGCTCGCCGCTGGCACGATCAACCGTACTGTTGCCCAACAAGTCTTCGATCTCCTTTTCGAATCACCCGATGACGACGCTGCGACCATTGTCGAGCGCAAGGGCCTGGGATTAGTTGGCGACGATAGTGCCATTCGTGAGGCCGTCACCCAGGCTATCGCTGCTAACCCTCAGCCAGTTGCTGATTTCCTTGGGGGGAAAACGGCAGCCAAAGGGCGGCTGGTTGGCGTCACCATGAAATTGCTTGGTGGGCGTGCTGACGCAGCCATTGTCAATCGTATCCTCGATGAGGAACTGCACCGCCTACAATAACCTAA
>JBDHWF010000026.1:0-34952 GCA_039810045.1 Chloroflexia bacterium | reverse complement strand
CATGAGAGTGAAGCCAATTTCATCTCGGTAAAAGGGCCTGAACTTCTCTCAAAATGGGTTGGTGAGTCAGAGAAGGGCGTGCGAGAGATCTTCAAGAAGGCCCGCGCTGCCGCCCCCTGTATCGTCTTCTTCGACGAGATCGATGCGCTCTTTCCAGAGCGCGGTGGTGGGTTTGCCTCAGAAGTCAGTGAACGCCTGGTTGGACAATTCCTGGCTGAACTCGATGGCCTCGATGAGGTACAAGGCGTGATGGTGCTTGGGGCAACGAACCGGGCTGACATCCTTGAACCGGCGCTGCTGCGCCCAGGTCGCTTCGATCTCACGATTACCCTACCGCTCCCTGATTTCGCCACCCGCGAGGCAATAGTCGCCATTCATCTACACGATCGCCCGCTCGCACCCAACGTTGATTACCGCATCATTGCCCGCGAAACCGAAGGGCGTAGCGGGGCGGATATCGCTGGCCTTTGTCGACAAGCTGCCGTGCTGGCGATCCGCGAAGCAGTTACGGCAACCCAGCAGGCAGAGGAAGCCGATCTTCATCTAGACCTGCGGCACATTGCCGAGGCTGCTGACCAACTGGGTTACGACGATTTCGATACGCAACCGTATGCCGCCCCTGTTGAGGCGCCGCGTCGCCGCAGCTGGTGGGGCTGAGCTGCTCACAACCAACAGAGCATAGCCCTTGTGAAGGGCTATGCTCTCTTATTCTGTCCGCTATACCTGCGATGAACCACGGCGCATGATCCCAGCCAGGGCCGTGCCAATGGCTGTCAGCGTGGCGACGCCAACGGCGGCTAGGGCGGTCTTCGTCCGGCGAGCCTTTTCCTCTGGTGGGGCAGCGATATGATCAATCCTGGCTCGTGTATAGGCAGAGTCGAATGGTCGCTCCCAGATCGCCCGTAGCTGCTCATCCAGGGCGACATTCCCATCGACTGCTGCGGTATCAAAGCTATAGTGTTGATCAGTCTGTTGGGGGGTGCTGGTGGTGATCGCCGCCGTCGCCTGCCCACCGCTGCCCTGGGCCAGCTTCTCAGCAGCCTGGGCATTACTCGCCACTACCGCTTGCTGTGAAACCCCAGCCTGGCGCGCTGCCTGCGGATGTGGTGTCGGCTGCTTCCCAGGAAGCTGCTTCTCAGGGTCGGTCATCTTATCGCGAATCGTCGTTGGATCATATCGCCGCGCGGCCTCCGCATTAAACTCTGCACCGATCAAGATGATCATACTGAGAATCCGCAAGAAGAAAAGAAAGATAATCACGCCAGCAATCGCCCCGTAGGTCTTGTTGAACGAGGCACCAGCGAAGCGGGAAACGTAGAACCCAAAACCAATACTAAACAGTACAAGCGCAATCGTCGTCAGAATCGCCCCGGGCGAGATCCACTGAAACTTCTGCTTAATATTGGGGCCTTTCCAGTAGATGATCGCCAGCCCAAGGGTGATCCCCGCTAACGCCCCCACAATCCGCACCACAAAGAGGATCGCTGTCCCTACTGACCCAAGATCCAGCCAACGGGCGATTGCACCACCCGCTGTCAAAAATAACGAGCCGCCGATCATCAGCACCACCAGAGCAAACGTCAGCCCGAGCGCTGTCAGTTTGGCGACAATGAAATTGCGCGTCTCCTTCACACCATAGGCTCGATTGAACGCCTTCATCATCGTTGAGATCGCGGTTGAGGCCGAGTTCAACGCCAGCAACGCACTGAGTAGCGCCCCAAATGTCAGCGCCCCGCCCTGTGGCTTCAACACTTCTTCGAGGACACCACGTATTGTCTCCGCAGTATTCTGGTCAAGAGCGCTATAGAGACTTGAGGTGATATTATCGAGGATATTATCGACACCAATCGATTGACTGATCAGACCAGCGATAGTGGCTAAGAAGATGAAGAACGGAAAGATTGAGAAGACGATCCAGTAGGCCGTCTCTGCTGCCAGCCCCGGCACGTCGTCCTGGGTATATTCCTTATAGGCGGCCTTGCCAACAGCCACCCATTCCACTTCGGATAGCTTCACGATCTCCCCCTTCCTGTCTACGCTGCTTCAGACACAATCAGTCACTCACGAAGCAACTTCCATGCCAACCAGGAAGGGCAAAGCCTTACGCCTGAACAGGATCGCTGAGCAGGGGCCACGCTGCCAGCACCCCTGCAGCGGCAAGAGTCGCCAACTGATCGCCAAGTTCACGCACGACATTCCAGTTGACGGGCGTCAGGATCGTAGCAAGCGGCGGCTCTGCATCCAGCGCCAGAACCTGCATTCGTAGTCGCTCTGGCGGCAAGGGGCCTTCAGCAGCGGCTAATCCATCGTAGAGGCCATCATAAAGGCGATCGTCAAGGCGCACAGCGATTTCATCAGTCAGTCCAGGATAATTGAGGGCGATCTGGGAACTGACCGCGACACAGGCATCGCCCGGTGTGGCTAACCGCACCGTCAGCGTCAATGTCAACGCCTGCCCATCAAGCAGCACAGCAGCCTGCGTTACGGTTGCTTCGCCAACTCGCTGGGCCAAAAACGCGCTCGATTTACTCTCGTCAATCAGACTGCACCATCCTGCTGCAATGCGGCAATATCTTCAGCACTATAGCCAAGTTCACCGAGTACTTCGGCGGTATGTTGCCCCAACAACGGCGGAGCGTGGTGTACAGCACAGGGCGTACCGCGCATACGGTAGGGAAATCCCGCCAGGGCGAGATGACCAAGCGTGGGGTGATCAATCTCTTGCTTAAGTCCCAGGTGCAGGGTCTGTGGTTGGGCAAAGACCTCATCCACCGTGCTGATCGGCCCTGCTGGCACCCCCAACGCATCGAGTTTCGCCATCACTTCTGCCGTGGTGAACTGGGTCAAGGCCCCATTCATCGCCTCATAGAGTGGGCCGATATGCGCCATCCGGGAGGCATTCGAGGAGAAGCGCGGGTCTGCCATCGCCTCAGTCAACCCAAAGGCTTCGCAGAACCGCAACCAGAGCCGATCATTGCCAATCGCCAGATTCACGTAGCCATCGGCAGTGGAGAACGTATCATACGGCACAACCGTCTGATGACGATTCCCCTGGCGAGCCGGCACCTGCCCCGTTGCCAGATAACCAGAGGCATAATACGCCAACAGCGCGACCTGCCCACCCAGCATGGAGGTGTCGATATATTGCCCCTCGCCAGTGCGCTCCCGATGTAGTAGCGCACTGACTACCGCATAGGCTCCGAACATTCCAGCGGTCATATCGGCGATCGGCACACCCATTTTCGTGGGCATCCCCCCATCAGCGTCGGACTGTCCTGTCAGGCTCATCATCCCGGACATCCCCTGCACGATAATGTCATAGGCCGTGCGACTGAACCCTGGCCCGTCCTGGCCAAAGCCAGAGATTGAGCAATAGACCAGATCGGGCTTCAACGCCCGCAACGCCTCGTAGCCAACACCCAACCGCGCCGCTACTCCTGGGGCAAAATTCTCCACAACCACATCAGACTGTGCCGCAAGCTTCTGCACAATCTCCAGGCCCTTTGGCTCCTTCAGATTGACGGTGATACTGCGTTTATTCCGATTCACACTGAGGTAATACGCACTTTCGCCAGTAGGATCATTGTGATCGACGCCGCCAAGAAACGGCGGCCCCCACGGGCGCGTATCATCACCTTTCCCTGGCTGTTCAATCTTCACAACATCCGCGCCCATATCGCCAAGCATCATCGTGCAATATGGCCCAGTCATCACTCGCGTGAGATCAAGGACGCGGATCCCGCTCAGCGGCTGTGTCATCGTCTCCCTACCCCCTACAATAGTGTCGATCGCATATAGTGCGCGATTGTAGCAGAACAGCAGATCCCTGCAGCCAAGATTGACAGCAACCAGCAAGCGAGGCTACGATAAACGCTGATTGATCGACGGTGGAAGGATGATAGACGATGCGTTCACGCGATGAGGTTCGACTGACCAGTCTGGCAGCCTGCGCTGGTTGAGCATCCAAAATGGGTCCGGGGACCCTGGCGCAGGTACTGCGTCCGCTCACACCACAAAATCATCCCCAGCTATTGGTCGGCCTTGTCACCAGTGACGACGCCGCTGTCTACCAGTTGCGCGACGATCTCGCGCTGATTCAGACAGTCGATTTCTTCCCACCTGTGGTGGATGATCCGTTCGCCTATGGCGGGATCGCCGCTGCCAATGCGATGAGCGATATCTACGCGATGGGTGGTGAAGTCACATTGGGGCTGAATATCGCCGCCTGGCCCGATGATCTCCCACCAGAGATTCTCAGCGATATTCTGGCTGGCGGCGCAGCAAAGATGGCTGAAGTTGGCGCGGTCGTAGCGGGGGGCCATACCGTCACCGATGCCGAGCCGAAATATGGCCTCTGCGTCACCGGGATGATTCATCCAGACAAAATCCTCACCAAGGCGAATGCCAAGGTTGGTGACCGCCTCTACCTCACCAAGCCAATTGGCACTGGCATTGTGCTGACAGCCTTGAAACGTGACGCGGCCACGCCAGACCACGTTGCTGCAGCGACCGACTCAATGCTGCGCCTCAACCGTCGAGCCTCACAACTCGCGCAGGAGGTCGGCGTGCATGCCTGCACCGATATCACCGGGTTTGGCCTGATCGGTCACGCGGTAGAGATGGCAGAAAAGAGCAACGTCTGTTTACAGATCAGTGCCGCTGCCGTGCCGCTACTACCGGGGGCGCTGGCCTATGCCGAGGCAGGCCATGTTCCTGGCGGCAATGGCCGCAATCGCGAATATTTTGCCAGCCTGGAAGCGCAAGCAGTACGGCTCCCCAGCGACCTGCCGTTCGCCCTCAACGATCTGCTCCACGATCCCCAGACATCGGGCGGTTTACTGCTGAGTTTGCCCCGTGAACGCGCCGCCACGCTTGAAGCAGCGTTCGCCCGCGCCCAGACACCGCTCTGGCAGATCGGGGAGGTCGTGGCTGGGAATGGTGTACGTGTGGAGTCTTAATCGGTTGATCGGGCGGCAGCGCGGAGAGTCGCTGTCGCCTGAGCATCGACGGTGCCAGCCACTGAGTCAATGACCACGCCATAGCGTTCGCGGGCGGCTTCAGCAGAAATGAACCCATCAAGCAGATCCGCCAGAACCGAATCAGGCTCGCGGGTGAACGGATCGTGGAAACCACCACCACCTGGGAGTTGGAGGACAAACCGCGCCCCTGGATCGAGCGTTATTTGCGATTTATCCGTCAGGGCGTGGGCCGTCCCATCAGGTTCCAGAATCCGAATCGCGCCGAAGCCACCGTCCCCGCCATTGGCGTAGCCCTGGGCTGGTACACGCGTGCGGTCGAAGACTGGCCCAAGATTCCACGGCAGGCCAGTGCGCGAGGACACTTCCATCTCCTGCCCGCAACCACCCCGAAATCGGCCCGCGCCCCCAGAGTCCGGCGTGATCTCGCGCCGATGCACAATGACTGGGGCCAGCGTTTCGATTGACTCCACCTGCACCCCCATCACTCCCGAAGGAAAGGCCGTGGTATGTAACCCATCGCTATAGGGCCGTGCGCCAGTGCCACCACAGGAGAACCAGACGTAGGTCCACGGCGCGCCGCCTTCGGGACGCTGCCCGGTCAGTTGCGTCGACCAGATATTCGCGGCACCTTCTGCCAACACTTGATTGGGAATCACCTCCGCCAGTGCGCCAAAAATGATTCCCGGCAAGAAATGCCCGATCACGTGGCGCCCTGCAACAGGCGCGGGTGGCTGGGCGTTCAACAGACAGCCCTCCGGGGCCGTCACACGTACGGGGCGGAACGAGCCTTCGTTGTTTGGCACCTCGGGGCAAAGCGCGCATTTCAGCGCGTAGGTCACGTACGCGTGGGTATAGTTCAGGACGACGTTGATCCCGCGGGGATTTACCGGATCGGTTCCTGTCCAATCAACGGCGATCTCGTCATCAGCCTTCGTCAGCGTAACTTCCAGGCGCAATGGACGGTCAAAACCGTCACAGTAGGCGACATGGTGATAGACACCATCTGGCACTGTGGCAATCGCCGCCCGCATCGCCTGCTCCGAGCGTGTGATAATGGCGTCACTGAGTTGCTCCAGATCGGGCAAACCAAACTCAGCCAGAAACTCCAATAGCCGCGCACCGCCAACTTCGTTCCCCGCTTCCTGGGCGTGAATATCGCCCAGCACCTGCTCTGGTTCGCGCACATTCGCCCGCAGGATCGTTACCAGCGCGGCGTTCAGTTCACCAGCAGCGCGCCACTTCATAATTGGCACAAATAAGCCCTCTTCGTAAATCGAACGGGCATCCGCCCCTAAGCCCCGCCCACCAATATCAATGGCGTGGCAGGTTGAGCCAAAGAAGGCGACCAAGCGCTCATGGTGGTCAAAAATCGGGGTGATCACCGTAAAGTCGTTCAACTGCCCCGAAGTCTTCTGCGGGTCATTCGTGATCAACACATCACCAGGACACAGCGTTTCACGCGGGAAAACCGCCAGAAAGTGATGAATACAGGTCGCCATCGAATTAATGTGGCCGGGTGTACCCGTCACAGCCTGCGCGATCATATTGCCCCGGCGGTCGAAGACGCCCGCCGAGAGATCGCCAGATTCGCGCACCACCGTCGTGAATGAAGTTCTCATCAGCGCAGTCGCCTGCTCATTCACCACGGCGATCAGCCGATTCCAGAGTACTTCCAGCGTAATCGGATCAAGGGATGGGCCAGCAGTCATCAAGAACCCCCAACGATTTTCCGTGATCAGCCCTTGAACGAATGGCGCGTCAGCCAGAGGAAAAGGCCAATCACCGCGACAATACCCAGGACGACCATGACGAAATCAACGGCGCTATGTACCTGGAAACCGATAAAGTAGCGCAGCAGGAAGTAGAACCAGACGATCGTCAGGACAACGAGCGACTGCACTCCGAATCGTTCAATCATTGTGTTCACGCTCTGGCATCGTGACGACCAGGTTCCGATAATCATCAACGGCGATCATGCCGCCCCCAATGATCGCGGTCGATTCTCGCTCCTCAATAATCGCTGGCCCAGCAAATGTTGCGCCAGCAGCGAGGGCATAGCGATCATAGATCGGCACCGAGCGATAGGCGCGCACTTCGGGCAGATAGATCTCCCGCTCACCTTTCAACGCCACCGCCAACTCGGCGGTCTCGCTCACACCCGCCCGCAAATCCAGCGTTGGTCTTGGCCCGCTGACGACAATCCGCCAGTTAACCGCTTCAAGCGGTACACCATCGGCCACCCGCCCATAGAAGCGGCGATAAACCGTGGCGAACGTTTCTTCCAATAACGGCACAGTGTCCACAGTCAGGGCAGTATCAGGCAGTGGCACTGCTACTTCGTGGCCCTGCCCTTTGTAGCGCAGATCCGCAGTGCGGCGCACGGTAATCGCCGCTGCTGGCACACCAGCCTGCGCCAGCGTTTCCTGTCCTTCCGCTGTCATCTCCGCCAGTAGATCATTCACCCGCTGCCAGTCGAGACGATCGAATGAGCCAGGGTAGGAACGAACGTAATCGAATGCCAGGGGCGCGACCAGAAAGCCAAGCGCAGACGTAACGCCCGCGCCGAGTGGGATAATTAGTTCCGGCGCACGCAAGATTTCGGCAACGCGATAGGCGTGAACTGGCCCAGCACCACCAAAGGCGAAGACCGCCCGCGACCGTGAATCGATCCCACGCTCAACGGCGTGCATCCGCGCTGCACCCGCCATATTCTCATTCACCACCTGATGAATCCCCCAGGCAGCGGCGGTGGGGTCCAGTTGCAACACCTCAGCAACTGGCGCAAGTGCTTCCTCAGCCGCCGCACGACTGAGTGCCATCCGCCCGCCAAGGAAGAAGCGCGGATCGAGATAGCCCAGGAGCAGGTCGGCGTCGGTAACGGTGGGCAAGGTGCCACCACGACCGTAGCAGGCTGGCCCTGGATCAGCCCCAGCACTATCGGGGCCAACCTTCAGCAGTCCCAGCTGATCGACACGCGCAATCGAGCCACCACCCGCGCCAATCTCGATCATCTCGATCACTGGCACACGTACGGGCAACCCACTGCCCCGTTTGAATCGATAGACCCGCGCTACTTCAAAGTCAGCGGCGACCAACGGCTCCCCATCGTCGATCAGGCAGGCTTTCGCCGTGGTGCCACCCATATCGAACGAAAGCAGGTTGGGGCGATCGATCAGTTTGCCATAATACGCAGCGGCTAATGCCCCTGCGGCTGGCCCCGACTCAATCAGCCGAATCGGGAAGCGGCGGGCGGTTTCCAGCGTCGCGGTGCCACCATTCGACAACATGATCAGCAGCGGGGCCGCGCCCATCCCCCCAGCCTGTAAGCGCGATTCTAGTTCATGCAAATAGCGGGCAACCAACGGTTGTACATAGACATTCGCCAGTGTAGTTGAGGTGCGCTCGTATTCGTGCATCTCAGCAACTACTTCCGACGACAGCGCAATCGCCAGGTCAGGCGCGGCAGCCGCGAGCGCCGCCCCCAGCGCTGCCTCGTGAGTGGGATTGCGATAGGCATGGAGCAGGGAGATCGCCACGGCCTCTGCGCCGATAGCGCGTAGCTGGGTTACTAACGCTGGCACCTGAGCCAGATTGAGCGGCAACAGCACGCTGCCGTCTGCCAGGATGCGTTCAGCCACTTCCAATCGACGGCGGCGTGGTGCCAGTGGCGGGGGCATCTCAATCGCCAGATCGTAGAGATCGTAGCGGCCTTCCCGTCTGATCTCAATCGCGTCGCGAAATCCTTTGGTTGTCAGCAGCGCGACTGTCGCCCCTTTGCGCTCAATCAGCGCATTCGTCACTAGGGTCGTACCATGAATGATCCCCCCAACAGCTGCTGGGGTAGCATTGGCTGTCGCCAGCAGTTCATTCAAGCCCGTTTCTACCCCAGCAGCCGGGGTTGCCGGAGTCGTCAACACCTTGCCGATGCTCAATGCGCCAGTGCGTTGGTCGAACGCGATCAGGTCAGTAAAAGTGCCACCGATATCAATACCCACACGCAATGGGCGTTCCTGCTGTTCGTCCCCGGCCACTGCTGTATCCTCCATCTTGTCACTATCTCCTGCATTGTAGCCGATAGCCGAGGCTCCTTCGCAACCAGATCGCGAACAGTGTATGATTTCTGGCAATGATTACAGCACGCCGCACGGCTGGAGTAGCAGTGGCACCACGCAAAACGGTACAGGGCAGAATCATCGTTGTGCAGGAAGGTCGCTTTCGGCTCATGACCCCGACTGGGCAGGGGCTCCTGCTTACACTCTCACCGTTTGCGCCAGTCAGCATCGCGGATCTGCGCCGCTGGCGGGAGGCCGCGACGTTGCTGACTGTCACGTATACTGGTGAGCCAGGGCTGGCCTCGGCAGTGGCAAAGCGTTTGCGACCAGCACCACAATCCCAATAACGGCCCAGGCAAGCAAAGGGGGCAAGATGGCTAAGGCACGCCGATCACGCTGGGAACCGCTGCGAACATTCCTGCAAGACTGGGCCATCCCACGGCAGTTGCGCGGAGCAGACGCCCTGAGTACGGCGGCGATCTCCACCGCCTCCCGCGAACTACGCCCGCGCCTGGCCGATGCTGACCGCGTAGGTTCGAGCATCTGCCCCTACTGCGCCGTTGGTTGCAGCCAACTGATCTATGCCAAAGGGAATGAGATTATCCATGTCGAAGGCGACCCACGCAGCCCGATCAACCGGGGCACCCTTTGCCCGAAAGGATCAGCAACGTTTGGCTGGCTCTCCAACCCACAACGCCTAACCACCGTGAAATACCGCGCCCCAGGGGGAACCGCCTGGGAAGAAAAACCGCTCGCTTGGGCGATGGAACGGATCGCCCAGTTGACGAAGCAAACTCGCGATGACAGCTTCACGCAGCAGTTGGCCGATGGCACCACGGTCAACCACACGCTGCGGATCGCCTCGCTCGGTGGCGCAACGCTCGACAATGAAGAAAACTACTTGATCAAGAAACTCTTCGCAGCGGGGCTGGGGATTGTCTACATCGAAAACCAGGCGCGGATATGACACTCCTCCTCAGTGCCCAGTTTGGGCGCTACATTCGGGCGTGGGGCCGCCACAATGCCACAGTGGGACCTGGCCAATAGCGACTGCATTATCATCATGGGCTCCAATATGGCGGAGAATCACCCGATTGCCTTTCGCTTTGTGCTGGAAGCAAAAGAGCGACAGGGCGCGAAAATCATTCATGTCGACCCACGCTTTACGCGTACGTCCGCGCTGGCTGATCTCTACGCTCCCGTTCGGGCAGGATCCGATATCGCCTTTCTCGGCGGCCTGATCAACTATATCCTCGAACACGACCGCTGGTTTCACGAGTATGTACTGCACTACACCAATATCGCAGCGATTATCGAGGACGACTTTGCCGATCCCGAAACACTCGATGGCCTGTTCTCTGGATGGGACGCCGCCACCGCCAGTTATGACACTTCCTCCTGGCAATACCGCCGCCAGGACCCCGCTTTCGGGCCAGCAGGCCCACCAGCGACCGATCCCACGCTGCAAGATCCCCGCTGTGTCTACCAGATCTTGCGCCGTCACTACGCCCGCTATACGCCGGAGATGGTCGAGCAGATCACCGGTTGCCCGCAGGCAACCTTCCTTCAGGTAGCGGAGATGCTTACGGCAAACTCTGGTCGTGAGCGTACTACTGCCTGGTGCTATGCTGTTGGCTGGACGCACCATTCAACCGGCGTCCAGATCATCCGCGCCTGTGCCATTATTCAGGCGTTGCTCGGCAACGTTGGCCGCCCTGGTGGAGGGGTGATGGCGCTGCGTGGGCACACCTCTATTCAGGGTAGCACCGATATTCCCACGCTCTACCATCTCCTACCAGGATACCTGCCCCACCCCAGCGCCCAACCGCACCATCGCACGCTGAACGACTATCTACACGCGGAGACAAAGCCAAGTGGGGTCTGGCATAACTTCCCAAGCTATATGATCAGCTTACTCCGCGCCTGGTATGGTGACGCAGCCACGGCAGCGAACGAGTTCGGCTATCAGTGGCTGCCAAAAACTATTGGCGATCACTCCCAGATGCCCCTCTTCTTCGCCATGCACGATGGAATCATTAAGGGGCTGTTCCTGATGGGGCAAAACCCCGCCGTTGGTGGGCAAAATGTGCCGCTGATCCGGCAAGCGCTGACCAAGCTCGATTGGTTGGTCGTGCGCGAAACATTCGAGAGCGAAACCGCCTCCTTCTGGTACAAGTCGCCAGAAGTCGAGCGTGGCGAATGGCGGCCCGAAGATATTCAGACCGAGGTCTTTATGCTACCTGCCGCCCTGCCAGGGGAGAAGGAAGGAACCTTTACGAACACCCATCGCCTGATCCAATGGCATGATCAGGTCGTGGAGCCACAGGCCGATGTACGCTCCGATCTCTGGTTTGTCTATCACCTTGGCAAACGCCTGCAAGCCCTCTACGCTGACAGTACCAACCCGGCGGATGAACCAATCCAGCACCTCACCTGGGACTATCCAGAACGTGGACAAATCGCGGAACCAGACGCCGAAGCAGTGCTTCGGGAAATCAATGGCTACGCTATGGCCTCGCGGGAGCAACTCGCCTCATTCCACGAACTGCTTGCCGATGGTTCAACCGCCTGCGGCTGCTGGATCTACAGCGGCATTTACCCCACAGCCACCCTCAACCGCTCGCGGTCGCGCCAGGGCGACGGCCCTGCTGGGCCAGGCACCCATCTGGAATGGGGCTATGCGTGGCCAGGGAACCAGCGGCTGATCTACAACCGCGCCGCTGCCGACCCAGCGGGCCAACCGTGGAGTGAACGAAAACGCTATACCTGGTGGGACGCTGAACAGGGAGCCTGGGCGTGCCTTGATGCCCTCGACTTCCCCGCGAACAAAGCGCCAGAGTATCAACCTGATTGGTCAACCGCCCCAATGGGAATGGCTGCGCTCGATGGCTGCGCCCCATTCATCATGCTTGAAGGCGGGAAAAGTCAACTCTTTTCACCGACAATCCTCAAAGATGGGCCACTGCCAACCCACTACGAGCCAGTTGAATCGCCCGTCCGTAACCCCCTCTATCAGCAACAGGACAACCCCGCTGCTCGCCGCTGGGAGCGAGCCGACAATCGGTATCATCCAGTCGGAGACCCACAATATCCTTATGTCGTCACCACCTATCGCCTGACTGAACACCATTCAGGCGGGATTCCCACGCGCTTTGTGCCATCCACGGCGGAACTGCAACCAGAAGGGTTTGTGGAATTGTCACCCGAACTTGCCGCTCAACTGGGAATCCAGAATCTCGATTGGGCGGTGATCAGTACGGCGCGCGGCGCGATTGAAATGAAGGCGTTAGTGACCGAACGGCTCCGCCCTCTGCTGATCAACGGCCAGCAGATCTACCAGGTTGGCCTCCCCTACCATTTTGGCTGGGAAGGCTATGCCACTGGCGACAGCGCCAATGTGCTCACCGCTGCTGTGGGTGATCCCAATACATCCATTCACGAGGGGAAGGCGTTTACCTGCAATGTGCAAAAAGGACGACTCGCCGACTACCGTCGCCCCCGTACCACCGAGCAGGCAGGAGAAGGTCAGGGATGAGTATTGAACGCTACCCCACCGCCATACCGCCCCGCGCCCTTGACTACCCAACAGGTACGCTGCCTGGGCTGTTGCCGAATGAGGCGGAACTAACGGCAGGAGTCACCATTATTCCTGGGCGCACCTACGGCTTCTTCACCGATACCAGCCTCTGTATCGGCTGCAAGGCGTGCGAGGTCGCGTGCAAAGAGTGGAACGCGCTCCCTGCCGACAATCTTGGCCTGACTGGTGACAGTTATGACAACACTGCCGCCCTTTCCGCAACAACTTGGCGGCACGTCGCCTTTGTCGAGCAGATCAGCACGGCAGCGGGCGACCGCGTGACCGCGATGACGCCCTACCAGAGCAACTGGTTGATGATGAGCGACATCTGCAAACATTGTGAGCGCGCGGCCTGTCTGGAAGTCTGTCCCACTGGTGCCCTGTTTTATACCGAATTCGGCACCGTCGTAGTGCAGCAGGATATTTGCAATGGCTGTGGCTACTGTGTGCCCGCCTGCCCTTTCGGGGTGATCGGCCTGAGCCATGCCGACGGTAAAGCGCATAAATGCACCCTCTGCTACGACCGTCTGAAAGGTGGGCTGGAACCAGCCTGCGCGAAGGCCTGTCCGACTGACTCGATCCAGTTTGGCGAACTGCACGAGTTGCACACGCGCGCCAGCCAGCGTCTCGCCACCTTACAGGAACGCGGGGTGCCAAACGCCTCGCTCTACGGCGCACCAGGGACGCCTGGCACCACTGGCGGCATTGGACCGCTCCACGCCTTCTTTCTCTTGCTTGATCGGCCTGAGCGCTACGGCCTACCAGTGGCCCCTACCTTGCCAACCACCCGGACAAGGGATTCACTCCTGATCGGCTTTGTCACGCTCGTAAGTGTCGCTGCGGGGGCATTTGCGGTCTTCAGGGGGCAAAAAAATCATGGATGACCACCAACCGCGTGCGCCATACGGACGCCGCCGCCGTGATCGAGAAATGCAATCACGGCCCGACAGCCCCCGCAGTTCACGCCAGTATCGCGGCGAAAGCTACTATGGCCGTCCGGCGATCAGGCCCAGTCATTGGGGTTGGATGATCGCTGGCTACTACTTCGTGGGCGGGTTATCAGGTGGGGCACAGGTAATCGTCACGGTCGCTGATCTCGTTGATCCGATCGGCAATCGCGCAATCGTGCGGGCTGGCCGTTACCTCTCGCTAGCAGGACTCCTTGCCAGCACCCCACTCCTGATCGCTGATCTACATACACCAAAGCGCTTTGCCAATATGTTGCGAATTGTGCGACCTACCTCGCCAATGTCAATGGGTACCTGGACGCTGAGTATTTTCAGCCTCGCGGCTGGCCTCACCGCATTTGCCCAACTGCTCGACGACACGACGGATACGCCAGCCGCTACAACCATTGCCCGAATCTGTAGTATTCCCGCCGCGCTTTCCGGGCTGATGATGGCGAGCTACACCGGCGCGTTGACCGCCACCACTAGCGTGCCGCTCTGGGCGTCGCTCTCACATATCCTGCCAACCTTATTTGGGCTGGCTTCATCAGCATCAGCCATCGCTGCTATCACCCTGGTCATTGAGGCTGGCGACGAACCAGAAGCTGCCGCAAAGCTCGAACCACTGGCCCTGCTCATTGGCGCAGCCGAGGTCGTCACCCACGCAATGATCATCAAGACCTGGCAGCAAAAAGGAGTCACCGGGGCGATTACCACCACGCACCTCAACCCCGCGCATAAGGTCGGCATGGTGGGCTTAGGGGCACTCTTGCCCACAGCGATTCATCTCTTACACAACCTGAGTGGTCGCCGCTCGCGAGAGACGGCGATCAGCGCAGCAGTGGCGACATTGGTGGGGATTTTTATCGAGCGGGTAGTGATTATCTTTGGGGGCAACGAATCAGCTCGCCGCCCAACTGATTATCTGCAATTCACGCAGCCAGAAGCAGCCAAAGGGAGCCAAGAGTAAAGGAGAGGAAATGTCAGAGCGACGGAATATCGGGCAGCTTGTCAGGCGGCTACGCCAGCAGCCTGCCCCGGTCGACGAGCCTGATAGCTGGGAAGCGAAAGCAAATGCTACCTATGCGGCAATGCTCCGCGAGTTTCGCGCTCCCCGTTCCACCTTGCTCCGTGAATATGCGCCCGCCCTGCCAACCGACCGCCGCTACGCCTATCTCTGGCCGTTTGGACAGGCACTGTCGGCGACGCTCGATATCGCAGCGTTGCCAGAGGCCGATCCAGCAGTAGTCAGCCACGCCGAGCAGATGGGCGACGATTTCTTTGCACACTACTGGGAACTGGACGACGTGGCCCCTGGTGGCACGGCCTACCCCAAAGATGCTGGTGGTGAGAAGTTTTACGACGACAATATCTGGATTGGCCTCGATCTGGTCGATCTCTGGCGCATGACCCGCCACGACCGCTGGCTCCGCGAAGCCAGCCGGATCTTCGATTTTGTGGTCAGTGCCTGGGATGACGACCTCAGCCATCCCAGCCCAGGGGGGATCTTCTGGGCGCAGCCAATGGCGAATCCGACACGCGACCGCAACACCGTTTCCAATGCCCCTGGCGCAATCCTTGGGCTCCATCTTTACGCCGCCACTGGCGAAACGCATTATCTGACCTGGGCGCAGCAGATGGTCGATTGGGTCGAGCAAACTTTGTGCGACCCTGACGATTGCCTCTACTGGGATCATCTCAAACTCGATGGACGGATTGAGCGCACAAAGTGGTCGTATAACCAGGGGACAATGGTTGGCGCACTGACGTTGCTGAGTCAAGCCCTGGACAACAACGCCTTGTTGGAACGGGCGCAAACACTCGCCCATGCCGCCCTCGCCCACTACACCCCAACTGAACACCTCTGGAAGCAAGACCCCCCATTCAACGCGATCTTCTTTCGGAACCTGCGCATCCTTGGTGACACGATTAACGACCACGACTTCTATCGGCCCGCGCTAACTGACTACGCTGAGCGTGCGTGGCAGACAAGCCGCGATCCGCGCACGGGGCTGGTGAGCTTTGGGCGTGGCAAACGGGTAGAACTCTTGCACCAGGCCGCCGCCGTGCAAATCTTCGCGCTCCTCGCCGCATTGGCCGCAAAGCACCTATAATCGGCAGCGCAAGGCCCGCAGTGGCTCACGGCTGAACGATGAGGGCGCAATAATGACCAAAGGCAGCACGATTGGGATCGACATCGGCGGCACCAGGATTCGCGTTGGCCGCCGCGATGGGCAGGGCGGCTTCATCAGCGAACGCACGCTGACCCCATATAACGCCGCCGATGGGGTTGCGGCGATCCTGGCAATGGTGCAGACCGTTGCCCCCGCTGGCGTAGCAGCAGTCGGGATCTCCTCGGCGGGACCGCTGGACTTTGCGCGGGGCATCACCAACCCACTCAATCTCCCAGGCTGGCGCGGCTATCCGCTGGTAGATGAACTCACCAGGCAACTCAATGCCACGGTCACGCTTGACAACGATGCCAACTGCGCCGCGCTAGCCGAATGGTCTGAAGGGGCAGGCCAGGGCAGCAATACCATGGTGTACTACACCATCAGCACGGGCGTTGGCACTGGCGTCATCATTAATCAGCGCGTGCATCATGGCAGTCACGATACTGAAGGAGGCCATCAGATCGTCTGGCCCGATGGCCCGCCCTGCGTCTGTGGCAGTCGCGGTTGCCTGGAGGCGGTCATCTCGGGGACTGGGTTGCGGGCGCGCTTTGGGCAACCCGCTGAAACCCTCGAAGATCCAGCGATCTGGGATGAAGTCGCGAAATATCTGGCGCTAGGCATCGCCAATACCGCCGCCCTGCTCTGCCCCGATATTGTGGTGATCGGGGGCGGCTTGATTGTACGCGGCGACCAGATTTTTGCGCCGTTACGTCGCTATGCCAACGAATTCATTCACCTCGTACCAGTGCCAGCAATTGTGCCAGCTGGGCTCGGGCAAGACTCTGGCCTGATCGGGGCACTCGTGCTGGCGGAACAACAATCACCAGTACTACAGGAGAAATAATTGTGCCTGCTCTCACTGCACCACGCCTCGCGCCATCGATCCTCTCTGCCGATTTCTTACAACTCGGCGCAGAGATCGCCGCAGCGGAGGCTGCCGGCGCCGACGTGATTCACTTCGATGTGATGGACGGCTGCTTCGTGCCTAATATCAGTATTGGGCTGCCTGTCCTCGCTGCTGTCCGCCGCGCTACGACCCTGCCCATCGACCTCCACCTGATGATCGCCCATCCTGAACGCTACCTGGACGCATTCGTAGCGGCTGGTGCGGATTGGGTCACCGTCCACATCGAAGAAGCAACGCACATCAACCGCACCCTCAGTCAGATTCGGCTACTCGGGGCCCACCCCGGGATCACCCTTAACCCTGGCACGCCAGCAGCATTTCTCAATGAGGTACTGCCAATCGTTGATCAGGTACTGGTGATGTCCGTCAACCCAGGCTTCGGCGGGCAATCGTTCATCGAAAGCCAACTGGCAAAGATCGCAAATCTGCGGGCCACCCTTGATCAGGTCAACCCAGACGCAATCCTGGCGGTCGATGGCGGTATCCACGCCGAAAATGTTGAGACGGTGATCGCGGCAGGCGCTGATCAGGTGATCGCTGGCTCCGCCATTTTCAACGAGCAGCAATCAGTTGCCGAAGCGGTGGCGGCCCTACGGGTGGGGATGAATGCAGGCTGGGCGATCCGCACGGCGCGGCGATGAGTAGTCATGCAGCGGTCGCGCTGGCCTCCACATTACACGACCCCCAGGCGGCTGACCTCCCAAATCTACTCGCAGCTCTCCCCGACCTCGCCAAGCGCTACGCTGGGATGGTGATCTTCGCCACAGAGGAAACGCCAGCCGCTGCCTTTGCGCCGCTGGTCGCCGCTGGAGCGCAGGTCACCCAGCACCCAACCGATTATCAGCAGATCGGCGGGCGACGACTGGGCGCAGTGCGGGCGGCTGCCGAGCTTGCGCCAACGGTCCACCTCTGCGACTTTGATCGCCTCCTGCATTGGTGGCACCACTGGCCCACGGAACTCGATCAGGTGCTAGCCACGCTGCCCAACTACGACCTTGTACTGTTGGGTCGTACTGCACGGGCCTGGGCCACCCACCCGGCAAACCAGCTTGAAACAGAGGGTCTGGTCAATCGGCTGGTTGCCCACCTGTACGGTGAATTGGTCGACGTTTGCTCTGGGTCACGCGGTCTTTCCCGCGCAGCAGTGCAGTACCTGGTGGAGCAAAGCCGCGAACAAAGCGTTGGCACCGATGCCGAGTGGCCGCTCCTACTCCAACTGTCCGGGCAATATCACTGCACCGAGGTACTGACAGAAGGGTTGGAGTTTGAAACAGGCGACCGCTTTCCGGCTGCTGTCAGCGCCGCTGGTGGATTGGTTGCCTGGAATGCGGCGAATGACACTGACCCCGCCCGCTGGATCTTCCGTACACGGCTGGCAGCAGATATTGTCGCGGCAGCACTGCGTACCGTTGCCCGTATTCCTCGGTGAGCGCCCACCAGCGAACAGGCAATGTGCTATCCTTCGGCTCCATGAACCAGGACAACGATCACCCCGCAACGCAGGCTACACGACAGCGGCAAGCACCTCACCGCACTGATCGCCTGCCCAGCATCAGTCAACAGCATCTGCTGCCCCTGGGTCTCTACCTCCTGCTCGCCCTATTGCTGACCTATCCGCTAATCGCCCACTTCAACACTGCCCTCCCTGGTGATGGGCGGGATGCCTGGCAGAACTATTGGGATTACTGGTGGCTGCGAACTGCTCTCGCTAGCGGTCAAAATCCCTACCAAACACCACTACTCTACGCACCGTATGGCGCACCACTCTATCTACACACGCTGAATCCGTTCAATGGCCTGCTCAGTCTGCCCGTGCAGATTGCCTTTGGCCTCCCTGCCGCCTACAACTTTGTCGTCATCTTCTCGCTGGTGCTAACAGCATATACCGCCTATCTGCTAGTCAGCTACCTGACAGGCAAGCGACTGGCAGGATTTGTGGGCGGGATCATCGTTGGCTACGGCTCCTATCAAATGGCACATTTACTTGGCCACGCCAACCTGATCGCCGCTGAAGGGTTGCCGCTGTACCTGCTCTGCCTGCTGATCGCAACCGAAAAGGGTGGTCGCCAACGACTATTAGCGATTAGCGGCGCGATCGGTGCGATCCTCTTGCTGGCGCTCTGCGACTGGCAATACCTGCTCTTTGCCGCACTCCTGACGGCGGTATATCTCCCACTCCTGATGATCCGCCAGCGCACGATTATGTCGCTTGTTCCCGCTCTCGCGATTGGCGTGGGCGGGCTCTTGCTGATTCTGCCGCTCCTGATTCCCACCGCACGAGAACTCGCCGCAACCGCAACAACCCGCCCAGCCGTGTTAGGTGCAGAATCGTTCTCCGCCGATCTTCTATCGCTGATCACGCCCAGCCCCATACAGCATTGGTGGGGGGCACAGGCCGAACAGGTTGGCGGGCGGGCGATTGCCCCTGCCGTTGAACGGTCGATTTTCCTGGGCATCCTACCGCTACTCCTGGCAGGCATCGGATTGTGGTTACGGCGCAGGCAGGCATGGCCCTGGGCAGTGCTGGCAGTGATCTTTACCCTCCTGGCCCTGGGGCCAGTGCTACAAATCGCTGGACAGAGCTATCCAGCGATTCCAATGCCCTATCGGCTTTTACAGCAGATCCCTGGCGTGAATCTCGCCCGAGTGCCAGCCCGCTTCGGCTTACTGGTCACGCTCTGTCTGGCGATCCTCGCCGGATTCGGCCTGGCTGGGCTGCAAGAGCGATTCCCGCGTTTGCAACTTCAGCGCGTGCAGCGGGTCGCCCTGCCGCTACTGGTGGCGACGTTACTGGCCGAGCATTTTGCCACCCCATATCCACTTACCTTCGTGCAGGAGCCAGCATTCTATCGGCAGCTTGCCGCCAGCGACGAACCTGGGGCAGTGCTGGAACTGCCGTTTTCGATCACCCGCGCTTCGTCGCTCATGGGGCAGACTGTCCACCAGCGCCCGATTATTGGTGGCTACCTCTCGCGCCCGCTGGCCTATCCAATCCTGGAACTCCCGCCATTCGCTGAACTGACCGAAAGTACCAACGAGATCACACCAGCCTTCACCGCTGATACTGGCCGTTGGCTGCTCCACTACGCTGGAGTGCGCTGGCTTGTCATCCTTCGCACCGATCCGAAGCTGAATCAGCGGGAAATCGCCGCTTACCTGCGCAACTACGCCGAACCAACTCCCCTCTACGAAGATACGCAGATGACCGTTTATCAACCACGCACTCCTGTTGACCCACAATTCGCCCTACGCCCAACGATAGGCTGGCACGCCCTAGAGCCATTAGCTGACCAACGGTTGATGCGTTGGCTGGCCCAATCAGCCAACCTTGAAACGTGGAGCTTCAGCGACCACGCGCAATCTGGCACCTTGCAGTTTGAAGCCTGGAGCTTCCACGTGCCGCGCCGCCTTGTGGTCAGTATTGATGGGCAAGCTGTCGCTGAATGGCAGGTTGCCGAACCCAAAACTTATACTGTGCCGCTCACCCTGGCCCCCGGGCAACATACCATTACGCTGACCACCCTTGACCCAGCAGAACGGCCCAACCGCACAGTGGGTGGGGCTGATGATCGGCTGGTGGCGATTGGCGTTACTGGAGTAACCCTGCGCTAGCCTGATTCAGCCCTCTGGCTCCTCAGCAATCTGCGGTTGATCAGCTACCGGGGGTGTACCAAGCTGGTGCGCTTCCACCAACGTTGCCAGGACATCCATAATCGCCCGCCCGCCAAGCAGCGCGGTAATATCAGCCACGTCATACGGTGGGGCGACTTCGACAACTTCCATACCTGCCAGCCCTTCGCGCGCGGCGAGGCGCAGCATTCGCAGTGCCTCACGCGAGGTCAGGCCACCTGGTTCCGGGGTGCCCGTACCTGGGGCAAAGGCCGGGTCTACCGAGTCAACATCAAACGAAAGCCAGACCGCCTTGGCCCCGCGCCACGCCACCTCTAACGCAAACTCCATGATCCGCTCCAGACCATACCGATCAAGATCATCGAGCGTAATCACGGTCGCGCCGCGCTCACGGGCGACGCGCATCCCTGGGCGAGACCCAGTCCACCCGCCAATCCCTACCTGTACCAGATTGGTTGCTGGCGCATTGGGAATGTTGGTCGCATGGAAAAACGGTGAGCCGTGCATCCGTTCGTCAAAGGCCGTCTCGCCAAGGTCACTGTGCCGATCAAAGTGAATAATTCCCACTTTCCCATCGATATAGGGGGCCATCCCGCGAATATCGGGATAGCCAATCGAGTGATCGCCACCAAGGACCACTGGAAAGACTGCGCGCTCAGTGATATAGGCGATCGCATCGGCAATCTGATCAAAACTTTTCTCAATATTTGCGGGAATCACCTGAACATCACCAATATCAACGATCTGCAGCGATTCGCCAAGAATCACACCACGTTCAGCGTTATAGTTCCCGCCCAGCGTCGAAATCCGGCGGATCGCCTGTGGCCCAAACCGTGTGCCAGAGCGATAGGTAGTGCCAGCATCGAGCGGCACCCCCACAATAGCAACATCTTGCCCGCCCAACTGCCGCATATCTTCCAGGTAGTCGGCCCCGGCAAACGTCCCCCCTTGTCCCAGCCCCCAACGCGACCGATTGAACAAGGTCAGGGAGCGATCGCGAATCGTGGCGGCGGCCTCCAGGCCATACTGTTTCTGCAACGCCTGCCGTTCAGCCGTCCGCACACTAGGCAGCGCCGCTTCCCGCTCCATCGCCCAGGTACCACGCAGGTCTTCACGCTGGATCGGGCGATGCTGCTGGTCACGCTCTTGGTCGTCCATCTTCCACCTCGCAAAAAGGATCGTTGAGTGTTCATGATTCATACGTCACTGGTTTGGCAGTAATCGTAACATTACGCGGCAATAGGCGCAGGCCCGATGCAACTGCATCGGGCCTGCGCCTATGAATATTGAGTGCTGAACAGGCGATTTCCTGAATCGAACCTATTTTGCTTTTGGCTCAAGTTGCTCAAGCAATGCCTGGGCATTGCGCTCAATCTCGCGAATCTGTCCGGCAATCGCCGACAGATCGGGCGTACCAACGTGTGGCTGCCCACCATCGCGCTGCAATTCCTCAGAGAGGAACCGTCGCGCCTGTTCAGCCGCCCGTGCATGGGAAATCCCCCGCGTGCGGGCCTCTTTGATCAACATACACATATCAACCGCCTGCCCGGTGAAGGCTCCTGACTCGCCCGAGGCGCGTGGGAGGTACCCCCGGTCGGCCCAGTGAATGACCTGCCGCAAGGTGACACCGCAAAGGGCGGCGACTTGTGAAGCATTCAACGATAGACGCATCCACATCGCACCGCGATCTGGCTGAGTAAATGTGATCTCTTGACGCGCAGCCGCCGCCCGTGGTGTACTTGCTGCCGTGGCATTCCGTGGGCGGCGGCCTCGGCCCCGCCGCACTGGTGCTGATTCAACCATGTTCAACCCCTTTCGTGCTGATCCCCATACCGTTGGGACTGCTCAATACAGTAGCGATCGGCGATACCGCAATATCTGATCGCCATTCTCCACACATGATTTTGTCCTTCCCTCCACAATCATGGAAGATTCATTACCCATGCCCAAGCTGCCGCGCAGCACAGGCAAACCATGCCTAACTATTGTGAACAGTAGGCGGCACAACCTTGACACTGTTCAACGCTCACCAAGGGCAGTTGGATAAGATAACGATAGTATACCATCGTAACAACTGTCACCCCAAATATATTCCCCATACCACCACCTGCTTATAACGACCAGTAGGCTCGTTGTGCAGCAAGCGCAGCGGCGATTGCCTGCTCAGCATCATGCCCGACCTCATATGCCGTTCGCGCAGTACGCAACCGCGCCAGCGCGGGATCAGGCCACGGTTCGGCAATACCAGCCAGCGTTTCGATCACTGCCAACGTACACGCCGGCACGTAGGTCTGGCTGTAGCCCCCCTCATGCACCACCACCAGTCGTCCCACACAACACGCATCCGCCAGAGCCAGAGCAGCGCGAGTCAGCGTAGCGAAGCCCTGCGACGACACATTCATCCGTCCCAACGGATCAAAAGCACTGGCATCAAGCCCGCAGGAGACGAGGAGGAGATCTGGAGCAAATTGCCGCACAATCGGCACAACGATCCGCTCCATCGCCGCAGCATACGCGGCATCGCCAGACCCTGGCGGTAAGGGGATATTGACGGTCTTCCCTGTTCCTGCCCCTGTACCTGTCTGCTCAATCAATCCCATATCGACTGGGAAAAGCCCTTCCTGATGCAGTGACACAAAGAGCACGTCGCCATCCGCATAGAAGATTTCGTGTGTGCCGTTGCCGTCGTGTACATCCCAATCAATAATCGCCACCCGTTGCAGGTGATGCGTCTGTTGGGCATACCGCGCCGCGATTGCGATATTGTTAAAGATGCAGAAGCCCATCCCCCGATCGGCGACAGCGTGATGGCCTGGTGGCCGCACCAGGGCATAGGCATTGCGTACCTGCCCAGTGACCACCGCATCGACAGCGGCAATCGCGCCGCCCGCAGCAAGCGAGGCAATCGCAAAACCATCTGCGCCCAATGGCGCATTGACCCCGGCATCGCCACCACCCGCCGCCGCAATCTCCCGCACATGGGTAACGTAGGCAGGCGTATGGGCCGCAGTTAACTCAGCCTCAGTGGCATAACGCGGAGTAATCGGGGTCAGTTGCTCCCCTAATCCAGAAAGATCCAGGAGATGCTTTGCCCGTCCCACAGTGCGCGGACTAGAAACGTGTGGCTCTGGTTCAGCAAAGGGATATGGGGCCAACGGCATCCCCGTTTTGGCAACCCCGGTATTGTGTTGTAAGTAACGATCATGGAAGACTATGCCCGTGTCTGAAGTTGCAGCCACTTCTCTCCTCCCATCAGATCGTCTGACCAATTCATTCAGCGATGAATATACACGATCTCGTATCCACTTGTGAATAGGCGAGGACAGTTGAAAATGATACTATCCCAAAAGGAATAACGGGCGTTGCAGAGAGGATGCCGATGAAGACATTAATATTGACCAATGAATACCCCCCGCACATCTACGGGGGCGCTGGCGTTCACGTTGAGTTTCTCAGCCGCGAGCTAGCAAAACTGATTGACGTTGAAGTGCGCGCATTTGGTGATCAACAGAGTGCGGCCTCACACCTGACAGTGCGCGGCTATGGGCTTGACGACAGCAGTTTCACTGCCCCCTCATATCTGCGCCCGGTCTTTGGCGCGCTATCGCGCAACGTTGCCTTTGCCGCCACCAATGTTGATGCGAACGTGGTTCACTGCCACACCTGGTATACCAATCTTGGCGGCTTGCTGATCAAACACGCCTATGGGATTCCACTTGTGATGACGACCCACTCGTTGGAGCCACTGCGACCGTGGAAGCGTGAGCAATTGCGCGGTGGGTACGATCTCTCCAACTGGGTCGAAGGCACCGCGCTACGTGAAGCAGATGCAGTGATCGCTGTCTCAACTGGCACACGCGACGATATTCTGCGCGTTTCTGACGCCCGCCCCGAGCGCGTCCACATTATCTACAACGGTATCGATACGAATCTCTACCAGCCCACACCCGATCATGCTGCGCTCGATCGTTATGGCGTTGACCCAAGCCGTCCCTATGTCCTGTTTGTGGGCCGAATCACGCGGCAGAAGGGGATTATTCATCTCGTGCATGCCCTCCCGGCGATCGACCCGGAGGCCCAGATCGTACTCTGCGCTGGCGCACCCGACACCCCAGAGATCGCGGCTGAGATGGAGGCAGCCGTTGCAGAGGCCAGCAAAGCGCGGCCAGGGATTATCTGGATCCGCGAGATGGTAACCCGCGAGGCGGCGATTCAACTCTATAGTCACGCCACGGTCTTTTGCTGCCCATCAATTTATGAGCCATTCGGGATTATCAACCTGGAGGCGATGGCCTGCGGTACACCCGTTGTTGCCAGCGCCGTTGGCGGGATTCCCGAAGTCGTTGTTGATGGTGAAACTGGCCTGCTTGTCCCATTAGCACAGCAAGACGTTGCCCCCTATGAGCCCGTTAACCCTGCTGAGTTCAGCCGTGATCTCGCCGCCGCGCTCAACAATTTGCTGGCTGACCCAGCCCGCTGCGCCGCAATGGGCGCGGCGGGTCGCCGCCGCGTCGAAGCCTTGTTCTCCTGGGGCGCGATTGCGGCCCAAACAGTCGCGCTCTATCAATCACTACAATAAGACCTACACTATCGAAAGAGAACAACAGCAGATGAGTATCGCATCATTACGCATTGGCCTTGCTTCGCCACGAATGCCCCACAGCCGCGAAGAAGCGCTTGCCACGACCGAGCGCTTCCTGGCGGAGGCCGCCAGCCAAGCGGTAGCCATCGTCTGTTTTCCCGAAACGTATCTCCCTGGGTATCGCAGTCCAGATTTCCAGATTGCCGCGCCCGATCAAGCCGCCCAGGAGGCCGCGCTGCAACAGGTTTGCGCCCTCGCCCGCAACTATGCTGTCGCGGTCATCATGCCGATGGAGTGGGCAAGCCCCGCTGGCTTACGCAACGTGGCCTATGTGATCAATGCTGACGGTACGATTCAGGGCTGTCAGGCCAAGACACAGATCGCGCTGGAAGAAGACCCCTACTATGTGCATGGGGATACGCGGGAAATGTTCGCGATCAATGGTGTGCCATTTGGTGTGGCGATCTGTCACGAAGCGTTTCGCTATCCAGAGACGGTCCGCTGGGCCGCACGGCGGGGAGCCAAAGTCGTCTTTCACCCGCACCTGACTGGAACGAATCACGCGGGGAATGTCCCGCGCTTTTGGGGCGACCCTGAAGGTGAATATTACGAGAAAGCGATGATTGCCCGCGCCGTTGAGAATGTCATCTACTTTGCCAGTGTCAACTTCGCTTTTCAATACCAGGAAACAGCAACCAGCCTGATTTCACCAACCGGCAAGTGCCTGGCATACACTCCGTATGGTGAAGAAGCACTGCTCGTCGCCGACCTTGATCTTGCGGCGGCAACAGGCTGGGGCGCGCAACGGTTCGCGCCAGCACGATACCCAGCGGAGTAAGCACAGCCAGCAAAAGGCTTCCTGCCTACTGCCAAAACGTATTTGCCTCACCAACTCAGGGGATATGTAGTGCGCGATCAGTTCAGCGCGGTTGGCACGACGAATGGATGCTGCTCCCGAAAGTCCGCCTCCAGGATCGACATGATGATCGAGTCGTAATATTGCCCACCCAGAAACGTATGTTCGCGAAAAACGCCATCACGCTGAAAACCACATTTCTCGTAGGCCCGCTGCGCCCGCTGATTGAACGCCTCCACCCGCAGCCAGACTTTGTGCAAATTCAATTCGTGGAATAAATAGCCCAGGTAGGCGATCAGCGCATCGCTCCCAAAACCCCGCCCCCAGTAATCATGCTCACCGATCATGATGGCGATCTCCGCGTGCCGATTGCGGCGATCCAGGTCAACATAGCCAATCCGTCCAATTGGCGCACCTTGCCCCTGCTCGTCACGGGTAGTAATCAGCAGCCAGTGGGTACGCCCGGTCGACCCACTGAGGCCCGCACCATACCGCCCTTCCATCTCATCGTGGGAGACAGTTTTGTGTGGCTCGGCCCAGAAATACATCGCTTCAGCGTCGTTATACCACTGCCATAGCAAATCAAGGTCTGTCCGCTCGATGGCTCGCAGCGTGGTCAATTGCCCATGAATCATCGTTATTGCGCCCCTTGGTTCGCGTGACGCTCTTCGTCGCCAGCGAGTTGGCCCTGCACTGCTGCCAGCACCTTAGCCATCACCTCGCCAGCCTGCCCACGCACGAGTAAACAGGCGAGCGCATCAAGCGGTGTGGGGCTTTGATTGATAATCGCAACGTAGGCCCCGGCCTGCGCGGCGATTTGCGGTAGCTGTGCAGCAGGATTCACCACCAAAGATGAGCCAATCACCAGAAAGAAGTCGCTGCGCTGCGCCGCTTCCACTGCCCGCATTAATGGCTCCTGCGGTAATGGTTCACCAAAGGCGATCGTCGCTGAGCGCAGCGTACCGCCACAATTGCGACAGGTAGGCAACGTTTCACCTGCCTCCAACCTTGCCATGATCGACTGGCGTGATTCCTCCTGGCCGCAATTCATGCAGTAGATCCGATGCACGGTGCCGTGGAGTTCAATCACACGATCAGGCGATGATCCCGCCTTCTGATGCAAGCCATCAATATTCTGAGTGATAATCAGATCGAGCTTCCCCAACCGCTCAAGCTCAACCAGTGCCAGATGGGCAGGGTTTGGTTGGGCGTTGTTGATCACCGCATAGGTGTTCCGCCCACGCCGCCAGTATTCACGCTTCGCCTCATCAGACGAGAGAAATCTTTGCAGATCGATTGGCTTTGTGCGATTCCAGATCCCATTGGGCGAACGAAAGTCAGGAATCCCCGATTCAGTACTGATCCCTGCGCCAGTGAACACAATGAAACGTTCGGCATCGACGATTAAGTCTGCCAGTGCAGCGATCTGCGCCGCAATTGGATCTTCGGCTTGTTGACTCAACGGTGTCCCTCCCTGATTACCCAACTTCCATTAGAGGATACCAAATACCCGGCCTACCCAACACAAGCCCGCTGCTTTGACACACCACTCTTACCCTTCTATACTTGCTCACCGATTGCCAATAGGCCATGCAACGCCATTACCCGCCCAACCACATTGCTGTGTGCTGGTGCGCTACATACGCGACGCAGGAGCAACTGTCGATGGAGATTACTGGCCTGCACCACGCCCAGATTACGATCCCCGCAGGCGCAGAGGCAATGGCGCGGCAGTTCTATTGCGACCTGTTGGGGCTGCCAGAAATCCCTAAGCCAGCAGCGCTGGCCGACCGTGGCGGCTTCTGGGTGCAGGTGGGCACTGCGGAGGTGCACATCAGTATTGAAGATGGTACAGACCGGGCTGCGACCAAGGCGCATCTCGCTTACCTGGTTGACGATCTCCCAGCATGGCGCGCACGCTTCGCTGCTGCTGGCATCGCCACAGAGGAAAACGTGCCGATTCCAGGCTATGACCGTTTTGAATGCCGCGATCCGTTTGGTAATCGCCTGGAATGTATTGGCGTGATCGCGCCCGATTCGCCTGCCACTAAGCCCACTGGCGGGCCGTTGACGCTGTGACCACCAAACCGCTGCACGCCGGAGGTGTATTACGATTCCGCTGCCCTGGGGTTTGCTCACGCTAGGCCTCCTGACCATCCTACCCGGCGACGCCTTTTGTCGGCTCTTTTTCAGCAACCTGCCTCACCCGCAGTCGTTTGCGCTGATCGACAGCGAACGACTCTTTCTGCGCTTCTTCAGTGGCACGTTATTGGTGGGCTGGTGGGCATTACTGCTGGCTGAAATCGGCTGGTTCAGTCGCCCCACCGTTCTGCTTGGTGTCCTGATAATCAGCGGGCTACTCTACCTGCTGGGGTGGCGTCGCCAGAGTTGCCCAAACCTACGTTTCAGGCGACCACAGCCAACAGTTTTTGGGGTTGGCCTTGCGATCCTGCTGATCGTCACGGCGGCACTGACGCTGGGTCATCCGTTCGAAACGATGGTTGGCAGTGAAGATGCGGGCATCTACTTCAACACTGGTGGGCTGATCGCTCGTACTGGCGCGATCAAAGCGATTGATCCTGGCTTGAATGAGTTTGGCGATGCAGCCACCAATGCACGGGAAGAAGGGGCAGCACGGCACGTACTCCTGCCCTCGCCCGACCGTGGCAGCGCCGATGACAAGCGATTTCTTTTCCTCGATTGGCAGCGGATGGCCGGGTTCAACCTGATACCGGGGGAGGGGAATACCGTTACGCCACAATTCTTCCACCTCTTACCGGTCTGGTTAGCGCTCTGGGCCACCTTCGGTGGGGGGCTGGGGGCAATGGTCTACACCAGTGCCGTATTTGGCCTGCTCGGTGTCGCCGCCACCACCTTGCTCGCCCGCCGCCTCTTTGGTACTGCTACGGGGCTACTGGCTGGCGTCTTGCTGGCGGCGAATGGCCTGCAACTCTGGTTCGCCCGCCAATCACTGACTGAAATCCTCTTACAGGCCCTGTTGGTTGGCGGTGTCGCTACCTGGGTTATCTTTATTGCGGCCAATCATGCCGCAGCGCAACAATCAGCGCGCGGCGCGGCCCTGCTGAGCGGCTTCGCACTGGGCAGTGTCGCCTTCGCACACGCCCAGTTTCTCTTTGCCCTGCTCCCAGTTGCCGCGCTGCTGGCGTGGCTCTGGCTCGCCCGCCGCTGGCAGGCGTCCTACTGGTGGTTCTTCCTCCCATTGGTGATTCTCCTGGTTCACGCAACCGTCCACATCGCCATCTACTCGCTTGGCTATTTCGAGGGGATCTATCACCATGTCTGGAAAAACGCACTGCGCGACTGGCAGCAAACGGCACTCCTGTTCCTGTTCCCCATCGCCGTGATCTGGCTGCTGGGCTGGGCATGGTTGCGCGATAGCTGGCTACCTCTGCTGATGCAGCAACGAATACAAGCACTGATCCGTTGGCTCGCCGTCATCATCTGCGGGCTACTGGGGATCTGGCTCTATCTCCTTCGTCCGGGGATTCTACGGCCTGACAACCTGAGTGGTTTGAATGCCTATATCGGCGCACCAGTGCCACCAGGTGCGGGGGCCGCGCTCGTCTCCCTCGGTTGGTATCTCTCGCCATTAGGGATGGTCCTAGTTGGCGTAGGGTTGTGTCTCTTGCTCCTACAGCATTTTGATGAACGGAGTGCCGCACTACTCTGTGTGACGCTACCGTTCGCGATCCTCTACCTCACTGGCACCTATACTCAGGCGGGCTACATCTATTCACTACGCCGCTTTGTGCCACTCGTATTGCCACTTGCCGTTATCTTGATCGCGGCGGCCTGTGTCCACGCTGGGCCAGCGATTGCGGCGGCCCAGCATCGTCCACAGTGGCGACGAGTCGGGCAGGCCCTGGGATTCGGGGCGGCGGCAGTGCTGCTGCTCTTTCTCGGCTACACAAACCTAAAGCTCGCGCTCCACCAGGAATATCTCGGCGTCTTTGCCGATACCAAACAGCTTGCTCAACAAATTGATCCCAACGATCTCCTGATCTTCAGTGGCCCACGCGACGAAACACCAAAACTGGCGACCCCGCTCAACTATCTCTTTGGGCGTGAAAGCTGGACCATCACCACCAACCTACCAAATGGGCCAAAGCTCGATACGTGGGTCACGGCCCAAGAAGCGGCTGGACGCCACGTGCATATTCTGATGTCAGCAGGAGGCGGCAAACTCTTTCTGCCGAATCATCGTCTGGTAGCGGTCGAACAAGTACAAATACCGCTAATCCAGTTCGAGAAGTTGAACTATCAGAAGCCGTTCAACCAACAACACAATCTACTCAGCTATACCCTCTACAAGCTGGAACCTGTCGCCAGTGGGCAAAGTGCATTGGGGAGTTTGCCATACCAAGTGGTGGCGGGGCAGGGCGACGAGTTTGCCTTGCTCAGCCCCATTGGCACGACGCCAGGATTCTATAATGTCGAGGTAGATCCTGGGACACCTGCCCCGCAATATCGCTGGACCGATGGCGAAGCGCTCTTACGCATCCCCTACCCAGGCGGCAACCAACCGCTGACGTTGCGGCTCACGCTCAGCGCAGGGCCGCGCCCAGCCGACCTACCACCAGCCCAGGTGCTAGTGGGGCTGCGGCCCACGCCCGGTGATGATGACAAGGCACAGCTCGCCACCCTCACGATTGGCAAAGAGTGGGCGGAGTACACTGTGACGATACCAGCCAATGCCATCGCACCAACTGCCGACGGCACTGCCCTGATTCATCTCGCCATCCCCCGTGTGCCTGCTGGCAAGAAATGGGATCCCGCTCCTGGGGCAACCTGGAGTCCCGCGCAATATCCACAGGAAACGAACAACAGTGGCGATACGCGCATCCTGCACATCCGCTTTGCCCAGGCAGAGCTAACTACTGGTCGCTAGAGATCGATCGCCGCGTGGCGCTGACAGCACAAACGCAGAGCGAGTTGCGCGACTTAGCGCCCCCCGCCCAGGTTGACCTGCACTACAAAGTTTTTATTGCCATCGCTCACGTAGAGCGTGCCAGCACTCGTACGGGCAATCCCATACGGCGCACCGAAGGCCTCGTTAGCCCCAGTACCAGTGGTCGTGCGGCCAACAATCTTCCCGTCAGCATCAAACTTTAAGACTTCATGGGTCACGGAGCTGGTGGCGTACAGTGCGCCACTGTTGTCAATCACCAGATACGGTTCAAAGTACGTCTTGCCCCGCCAGCTATCAACTGCCCACTGGGCCACTGGTTTGCCCGCTCCATCAAAGACCGCGATCCGCGCGTTGTTACTATCGGCTACATAGATCCGCGAACCATCGGCACTGACGGCGATCCCGACTGGCTCATCAAGCTGACCTGGGGCGGCCCCTTTCGATCCAAATTCGCGGCGAAATTCGCCATTCGGCCCATAGACCACAACCCGACCATTCCCCGTATCAGTTACGTAAAGATCACCATTGGGGCCAATAGCCAGCCCACGTGGGCCATACAATCCAGCACGGTCGCCACCCTGCGCGCCAGTAACCAGGTTGACAAACGTCCCCCACTTCGCGACGAACTTGCCATCAAGGGTGAACTTCTGGATCCGATAGTTCCAGGTATCGGCAACGTAGACAAACCCATCGGCGCTGATCGCGATCCCCGTTGGGCCGCGATTCGCTTCCCGCCAGAGTTGACCATTGCCATGACCAATACCGCCAAATTGTGCGAGGAATGTCCCATCAGCGGCATATCGCTCGATCCGCGCATTACGCATATCCACGACAAATATCGAGCCGTCAGCAGCAATAGCAACTCCCCGTGGACTATCCAACTGCCCTTCGGCCTTCCCCGCCCCTGGTCGATCACTCAGATTGAATGGCCCTTGCGGTGGTGGTGGCAAGAAGAGCCGCTGGGCCAACTCTGGGCCGTACTCGACCGTCATCGGCACGACCGCAGCAGGCGGCACATTATTCCGAAAGACAAAGAAGCCAAGGTTTCGCAACAGAGCGTTATCAGCACCACTCAGAGGCTGCCCGGCGGGGTACGACCAGAGCAGGTTGTACGTTTCGGGGGTGTAACCGCCAGTTGCTGGTTGCCCATCGCCAGGGCGGAAGATCAGTTGCGGCTGCGCCGCAACCTGCGCCGTGCCATTCGCAATGGCCGCAGTAGCGGTCAACGTAACAAATGGAAACTCACGTAGATACCAACGAACGGGCCACTCGACTGCCGGATCAACGACGATATTCAAGCCATGCCCACCAGTGGGATCATCGATTGTGCGTACCAGCGCCGTCTGATCGCGCGACAGGCGCAAGATGCGGTCCATCAAAGGGCGGATCTCTGGTGTGACGGCGTTGTACACCAGCGGTTCACTGCTCACATTACTACGGTAAATATTCAGCCCCACCGCCGAGCGCAAACTGTATCCAGCGAAGAACAAGAGTAGCCCCAGCGCCAGAACCTGCCAGACCAGCCCGCGCTTCAGACGCGAGCCAAAGTAGAACGCAGCGACGGACAGCGGCAAGGCAAACAGGAAGCAAGTGAGCAGGAGGCTGAGCGTCCGCCCCGTTGCATCGGCAAACCGTGACGGTTGCAACAGTTGCCCAAGCAGGGAAAACCACGCCAGAATAGCGAGTGTGGTAAAGCCCAGAAAGACCAACCCGCCCGACCAAAACGCGCCCTCACGCGTCCAATCGATCCGCTCAATCAGCTCACCGCAGACGGCACCAGCGAGCAAGGTCAACGGCACGGTCACAACAAGCAACAACGCTGGATACTGCGCTGCATCAAGGAACAGCAGAATCAGGCCAATGAATGCCCACCCTGTCAGGATTGCCCGCACCACCAGACCGCCCCGCTGTTGGGCAGCAGGCAACGCTGGCCCCACAAAGAGCCGAATTATCGCGCCTAACCCTGCCAACAAGACCAATGGCTCATAGATGGGCAGAAGACTGAAGGCAAAGCCACCAGTGCGCCCAGGCACACTTGGGCCAGTGCCGAGCAAGATGGCACCCCAGGCGGTGAACCATTCGGCCAGGCCGCTCCCGATATTTCCTGGAATCGCCCCAAATGCACTAAAAACCAACACAATCAGGGCCAGCGCCACTAAGAGCGCCGTCAGGCCGCCAGCCCGCAGCCCTGCCCGTAGCCCAGCCGCCCCAAAAGGTGGCAGAGCGGCTGAATCCTCATCAGCAGCTATTGTTCGGCTGCGCAGCCAAACCACCAACGCCGCCCCAAGCAGAATCAAGAGGAATGTAAAGCCAGTGGGCGCAGCCGCAAAGAGCAGCGCGGCGGCAATTGCCGCCAGAATCATAGCGGTGGCAGTGCCATAATCAAAGAGGCGGAGCAGGGTGACTAACAGTACTAATGCAAAGAAGACGGCATAACTATCAGGCTGGGCCACTCGTGAAAAATAGACCGCACTCGGTGAGATCGCCAGGAATACTGCCGCCAACAACGCCCCAGTGCGACCGAGATAAGGGCGCAGCCAGATCAACGCGACAACACTGCCAATCCCAGCCAGCGCTGGCCCAAACCGCGCCACCTGATCGCTGATCCCAAAGAGAAAGAACAGTATCCCGCTGACAACCGTCGCCAGCGGACCCCCTGCCGTACTATCTAGCAGCGTTCCCGTGCCACGGAAAAGGGTGTAGGCAGCATAGGCGTGCTGGGCCTCATCAGGATTGAGCGCCGTGCCTCCCAAACTCATCAGCCGCAACACCGCTGCGACAAGTAGGACCCCAGCCCAGGCCAATATTTCGCCACTGATCCGCCCTAAACTGATTGGCCGATCAAGCGTGGCATCGGCGGGCGGCTGATCATCTACTACCGCTGCCTCGGCAGTTGGCTGCTGGTCAAGATCGAGCATGAAAAATCAATCCTCCTGGACGATAGAGCTGTCGTTACCCCAAGCCTCTACTGTTCTCTCACGCTACTTATAGCGAATCGTGTTGTACTCAGGCACCAGATCTTTACGCACAAATACGGCAAAGTCATAGGAACCAAGTGGTTCACCAAGGTCACGATAGGTTAGCAAACGGAAGAGTTTGGCCTGACCATTCGGGGTTGCCGTCGTGATCAGTGAACTGAGCACACTACCAACGATTTCCTTCACCCCATGCGGATCATTCGCATTTTGCCAGGCACTATAGCCGGGTGGCACGTCTGGCGCGATCGCAAAGATGCGATAGACATCCTCAGGGAAATGCCAGCGCATCGCATAGTCCGTTTGCTGGTAATTACTGAGGAGTGACTGCAACTCTGGGTGCGCCCCCAGGTTCTCACGGCCCACCAGTACGATCGCGATATCTTCGGCTGGCGGGTCTGTCAGGGTACAACTGCCCCCGCTGGAACAGCCAAAGTACTGTTTCTGCGTGTAATTTCGCAGATACCACTGATAGGGCCAGGAGGTATTGTCATCATAGAGAATCGGCAGATGAAGCCCACCAGTTTTCAGCAGCGAAAACTCTTCGATCTCATGTGCTACTCGCGTCACATCAGGCGATGATTGCACATAGACCAGCATATCTTCTGGCACATCCCCCGTTTGAAATGCCAGCGCCCAACCAGCGTGGACATGAAAGAGCAAGAGCGCCGCAACAGCGGCTAGCAGCACGGTTTGCCCCGCCCTGCGCCAGCCCGCCAATACCCCATAGCCAAGGCCAATCAGCAGGATCACTCCCAGTGGCAGCAAGAGTAGCCACCAGCCCGGGGCGGCCACGCCAGGATTGCCCACGCTCATCCGGGCGGCCCCGAAGAACCAGCCGACCCCAGCAAGCAGCATGGCCGTGATGACGCTCAGCGGTGCAGCAGGCGACTGCGCCCACTGCCTGAGGGTCTGACCTTGCCCAGAGCGGCTACTACTCCGCCATCCTGCCACCCTGGCCCGCCCCAGGCGGAAGAGTTGTTCAAGCACAGTGCCCAACATCAGCGCCGCCATCAGAAGGAATGGCAAGACGATATGAATATCCATCCAGGGCATTTTTTCGCCAGCCCAGGAATAGATCGCCACCGAAGCCACGCCCCAATAGACCATAAACCCACGCATAAAGGGGTATGGCCCTTCATCGCGTCGCAGTAAGCGATGCGCGATCAGCCGCCAGCCAGTAAGCACTGCCCCCGCCCCACCAAGCAGCGCGGGTAACGGGTCGTACTGCGGCACCAGCAAGAGATAGTAGAACCAGGGCTGGTAAGCTCGGCGCACATCCTGCTGACCGAGCCAGTAAAAGATCGCCCCGAAGGAGCCCGTCAGAATCCCCCCGATATTGG
>JBDHWF010000025.1:0-35048 GCA_039810045.1 Chloroflexia bacterium | reverse complement strand
AGCCAGATCCGCGAATACTCCGCGCTAATTTGGCCTAATAGGGCGGATCTCCTGACCAGACACCAGCGCGACCTAGGAGGATACCCCTGGCTCACGCGTCAGATCACGCCCACTGCGATCAGTGAGCCCAAACTTGAACGGGGTAAAGTTCGTGTCGGTATCGTAATAGTCCACCCCTTCCGCCCGCTTCAGCCAACCAATAATCGCGTACGTAATCGGCGTAGCCAGGGTCTCATACAAGACCTTCGAGGCAATGCCAAAGCTCACAATCTTCCAGATATCAGCGTTTGGCAGGACCCCCGCAAAGGCGATGAAGCAGAATGTTGTAGTATCAATCGACTGCCCAACCAGCGTAGAACCAATCGTGCGTAGCCAGAGGAACCGCCCTGCTGTCGCCACCTTCAGCTTGGCTAATACCACGCTATTGCAAAACTCCCCAAGGAAAAACGCCGTAATACTACCCAGCACGATGCGCGGCGACTGCCCCAATATCGTCTGATAGGCGGCCTGCCCACCCCAGTTTGGATCGCCTGGGAGCAACCCCACCAGGGTGTAGATCAGCGCCATAAAGACTAATGCCCCAAAACCAGTCCAGATCACCCGCCGCGACCGGGCATAACCATAGACCTCAGTCAGAATATCACCGAAGATATAGCTGATCGCAAAAATCAGAATATCGCCCCCAGCCAGCCATGGGCCGATCTGCACTGGCTTCGCCACCACGGTATTACTGATCAACAGCACTACCACAAAGCTCACCATGATCAGATCGTAATAGCGAAACGGTGTTGGTGGCCGACTGGCGCGGGGATCTGCCGGTGCCACGAGACCATTGGACCTACTCATCATTCATCCTTGTATTATCGAACAATGCAATTCCACAACAATGGTGCAAGTTACTGGAGCCAAGCGCGGAAGGCAGGCCAGCCATCGCGCCGTACCCAGGAGGCAAGAACAGGGGCCAAGACAACTGTGAACAAGAGCCCGAGCAAGAGCAACAGATCAAGACCCACCACCCAGCGCACTAGACCAGCGTAGTGCGGCCAACCAATTTGCTGTAACCACCAGGCCCCAAGCTGCACGGCGATAGCCAGTAGAGGCAGGTAGGGCCGCCGGCTGGTTGGCACAATCCAGGCGACAAATGTTGTGAGCGCCGCGAGTGCAAAGGCCGATCCCAGCGCCAGCAGCACCAATCGTTCCGAATACCGCGGTGTCAGCACCAGGAGCCAGCCATCAATCAAGAGCAACGGGGTCAGGGCGATACCACTGAACGACGGCGCGTGTTGCCCCACCACCATTGCAACAACGACGCTGACAATCACTGCCGCTAACAGCAAGAGCCAAAGGACGAGTAGCGGAGCCAGCACCGCGCTATCAGTATCCCCATTAATCTGCCAGATCACCTGCCGTCGCATGATCGCAACGGGCAGCACGAGTAGCAGAGTCGGGATCAGGACAATCGCAGGCTGGCTCCATGCGGGGAAATTGAGCAGATAAGCGCCAATAGCCGCCACGAACAGCAGCACCACAACCGCACCTAAAACACCGCCCGTGGGCAGGCGCGGGAGGGCTGGCACGACGCCAGCACAGATCAGCAGCGCCGCAGCGGTAACCAGGGTCGGGAGCGCAGCAACCAACCCCAACAGCCAGTAATCCAAACCAAACGTCGGGTTCGGCTGTTCGACCACACGCGCGGCGATGCTGGTCGCCCCACTGGTCTGAACTGGTGGCGGCTCGGCTGGTCGCCCCATCACCATCGCGCATCCTCCGACTGCACTCTGTCGCGCCTGCTGCCGAGAAGAATCCCCAGTACAGGCGGGTGAGAGTATAGCTGATAGGGGATCTCGTGCCTATCATTGTGGCCCAGCAAGCAGGACATCATTGGCTGATGCTGGTTGCACCAATTGCCCACAGTTCTCATGATCACAGTATAATCCTCCACCAAGACGGCAACGGAGGAATCATGGGCGTATTACAGAGTTTTTGGGATAGCTTTCGGGCGGGGCTGGTAAATGGGCTTCCGAATGGAACCGATCTAGCCCGCTTCCTGCTCCAGATCCTGAAGATCGCGATCATCTCCACGATCACCCTCTGGATCGCTCGCCGGATGAAGTCATGGTCAGTGCACCTACTGGGCCGCGCTCACTTTAGCCCGAATGTTATTGCGCTGATCGGCAACGCTGGTTTTGCGATCACCGTCATTCTCGGTTTCTCCTGGCTCCTCGCGGCCCTTGGTGCTACCTGGACCGCCGTTCTCGCCTCCGTGAGCGCGATTACCGTAGCGATCGGACTAGCCCTGCAAGATGTGCTGAAGAACTTTGTTGCTGGCGTCTATCTGCTTCTTGAACAACCATTTAAAATTGGCGACCGCATCATGGTGAAAGGCGTCAGTGGCGAAGTCGAAGGGATCGATATTCGCACCACCACCTTACGCACGGACGATGGGATGCGCGTGATTGTGCCAAACAATGTAGTACTCACAGAAGTGGTCACCAATCGCAGCGCCTATGATACGAGCCAGGTAACCTTACAGATCGCCGACACCCGCGTGCGTGTTCAGGACTTCACCCACCTGATTAACGAAGCGCTGGCCGCATTTCCAGAGATCGTACAGGTTCCAGGGCCACGGGTGACGATTCAGAAGACGACGGAGGAATTGACCACAATTGGGCTGGAATACTGGCAGCGCGGCGTAGGCGCGCCATTATCGGCGGTGGTGGGCCAGTTACGCGCCACGTTTCCCGACGCGACGATCACGGTGACAAGCACCGATGGTGTGAAAGTAGGCACAGTATGACTGAATGGCAGCCGCCCAGCATGGCGCAACGGATCGGCATCTACGGCGGCACCTTTGACCCGATTCATCATGGGCATCTGGTTGCGGCAATCGAGGTGCTGTCAGTCATGCGGCTGGATACGCTAGTCTTCATGCCTGCTGGAGTGCCACCCCACAAACGTCATCTCGCGATCTCCAAGAGTCAGCATCGCGTGCAGATGGTCGCCCTCGCCATTGCGGAGCAACCGCAATTTACCCTCTCAACTCTCGATCTCGCCCCCGATCGTCCGGCCTACACGGCGGATCTCCTCGCCCACCTGCGCGATCGCTGGGGCGCACACCACGAACTGTTCTTTATCATGGGCGAAGACTCCCTGCGCGATTTTCCGAAATGGCGCACACCAGACCAGATCGCCACGCTGGCCCAACTCATCGTTGTAACCCGTCCGAATATCGAAGTAGACCTCGCCACCGTGACCACCACCGTACCAGCGCTAGCTGGCAGGATTCATCTGGTTGGTATTCCGCAACTCGATATTGCCTCGAGCGATCTTCGCACGCGCGTGGCGACTGGGCAGCCAATCGCCTTTCAAGTGCCCACCACAGTCGAGCGCTATATTCGTGAGGTTGGGCTATACACGACTCAGCCCGAATCGCCAACGCAATAGCATAAGGGGCGTACTGGCTCTTGTTCAGAGGCAGTACGCGTCCTCAGGTTGCCCTCAGCCTTCGGTGAGTTGGTAATGGGTGACGCCATCGTCCAGATAGGTCGTCACCCGTCGCTCACGAATCAGTTTTCGTAAATGGGCATCGACAGACTGCGCGGCGACCGGATGCAGACGGGGATCAACCGCTGCATAGATCTCCTCCACAATCTCCGAAATTGTTGAGAGATCGGCAGCCAGCGCGTCAACAATCTCCGCTTCACGCTGCTGGCGATGGGCGATATACCCTTCAATTCGTTCCCGTGGATCAGTAATTGCCGGGCCATGCCCTGGCAAAATCAGTTGCAAATCAAGCGGTAAGAGTGAGGCCAGCGACTGGATATATTCATCCAGTTCGCCATCCCGCCCGATCACGACCGTTCCTTCGCCAACGATCAGATCGCCCGAAAAGAGGACGCGCTCATCTTCCAGCAAAAAGGCCAGATGGTCGGCAGCATGACCGGGGGTATGCAGCGCACGAACCTGATGCCCGCCAATCGTCATCTGCTGATTGTGTTTCAGGGCGATATCCACGCCGAGGATCGGGGCATAGGCCGCAATCGGCACGTGCAAGCGCCGCTGCAACGAAAAGGCCCCTGGCAAATGGTCAAGGTGCGAGTGCGTCACCAGGATGATCACTGGTGTACCACCAAACTCCGTGATCGCCGCTTCCAGCGCAGCAATGTGCGTATCATCATCTGGGCCAGGGTCGATAATCGCCAGATCACCAGTACCAAAGATATAACTGTTAGTCCCTTTCCCCGTCATCAGCGATGGATTCGGCGCAGTCAGGCGACCAACATACGGCAGTTCTCTTACCAGCATTCGCCAAACTCCTTGATAAACTCCGGCGTGGCATCTGGGCCATGTGCCTGCGACAACACGGCTGGCACCGCCTTTGTGCGACCATGCTCAAATAAGGCGGCCAATGAATCATAGCGCGTAAAGCGCTCCAGGTGGAGCGACTGTGGTTGCCATAGCGGCACCTCGCCGCGACGGTTCCGCGCTAAGCCAACCTGCGGTGAGAACCATTCTCCGGCAACCATTTCGCCGGACCAGTGCGTGGCAACCTGCCCTGGTGGGCATTGGGCAATGAAGAAGTGCGTATCAAAGCGAATCGGTGAGGTTGGTGGAGTGATCCAATGCCCAAAGTAAATCAGGTCATCTGGTGCAATCGTCAGGTCATCATCGCGCAAAATCGCGCCAAATCCGACTGTCTCCGCGAGCAGTGCCTGACGGAGATCCGCCCATCGCGCTTCATTATCCAGCGTCGCCAACGCCCCATCGGATTGACGAGCCACTAGAATCCCGGTTTCCTCAAAAAGCTCACGCACGCCGCAGACCAGCAACGCCCCAGTGGTCGCCTCTCTTGGTAGCACAAAGTTCGGTAAGGCTTGCATCCGCTGATGCACATCAGGCACCGTCAAACCTTCCGCGAGTGGCACGACATATTTTTCGGCAATCGTATAATCGGTCGCATCAAGGACACCACCGGGAAAGGTATAGAGACCAGGCGCAAATTTCGCATCGTCAGGGCGGCGCATCATATAGACCTCAAATGGGTCTGGGCCATCACTTTCGCGCAGTAATACAACCGAGGCAGCCTGGGGCAACGAGATTGCCTGCTCAACCATAAACCTCTTCCTCTCCAACAGTTCCATATTGCAATCAATCAATGAAACTGACTATACCACAGCCCTCAGCCTAGCTTGCCTTGCGCGTTACTGATCAGCAATTGGGCAGCCTGTCCAGATGTTCAGCGCCACACTGTACCGTTTGGCGTTCCGCGATCATCCATGACTTGCTATCGTACAATCTGGCAGCGCACAATGCACCACCCTTCAGGGAAGCGAGGAGCAGGTATGACCAGATCAGCCACCGCAGTGATGATCCGCCCAGCGGATGAAGGTGATTACGGTACGCTGGTGGCGATCAGCAATGCGGTCTTCACCGAATACCTCACCACGGTCGAGGCGCTACGCTTCGCCGATCAACACCGCGACCCAAAGTGCAAACACCAACGATATATTGCCGAAATTGCGGGGCAGGCAGTTGGCACGAGCGAGTATGGGCAACCACTCAGTCGCTATCATCCCCAAAAGTTCTTTGTGGGGTTGACCGTCCTGCCAACGTGGGCGGGGCAGGGGATCGGCACGGCCCTGTATAACCACCTGCTCCAAGCCCTTATGCCCTTCAACCCAATCTCAATCAGTGGGCAAACGCGGGAATCATGGCCGCAGGCGATCACCTTTCTCGAGCATCGAGGCTTTGTGGAGATGATGCGGTCTTGGGAATCGCGGCTCGACGTTGCTTCGTTCGACCCCACGCCATTTGCCGCTGCCGTACAAAACACCCTTGCCAGTGGCATCACTGTGCGGACGATCAGTGAACTTGCTGCTGACCCCAACCGCGACCGTAAACTTTACGAGGTGTATACCGCGATCTGTGCTGACATTCCAAGCCCCGAGCCATATACACCGCTTGGCCTGGAACGGTATATTGAAACTCAACTGCAGCATCCCGACCTCCTGCCAGATGCCTATTTTGTCGCGATTGACGAAACTGATGGCACCTATGCAGGGATCAGTCAACTGTGGAGCAATCCGCCAGAGTCTGCTCTCTACAATGGGGAAACCGGGGTGCGCCGCCAATACCGCCGCCGGGGGATTGCTCTGGCCCTCAAACTACGCGGAATCGCCTATGCCCAGCAGCAGCGGCATCCAACGATCAAGACCTGGAATGAAACGAACAACCGGGCAATGCTCGGGATCAACGAACGGTTGGGGTTCGTCAGGCAACCCGCCTGGATTGATTATACGAAGGTGTTCGACAAAGAACACGCTGATACACTGTCAGCACACAAGGAAAACCAATGACCCTGCCACTCATCCGCCTCAGCGGCTCACCCTATGAACAGGGCGTGCAGCATGGTCGCGCACTACAGTCACAAATCGCGCAGAATCTCGCGATTTATTTCAACCGCTTCGAACGAGAGGCCAAACTCCCCGCTGCTGCCGTGCTGGCACGGGCGCATCAATACGCCACCGCCATTGCCGTGAGTGACCCTGAGTATTATGCGGGGATGCAGGGGATCGCGGCGGGATCAGGCTGCGATCTCGCACAGATTGCCGCGCTCAATGTGCGCTACGAACTCCTCTATTATCAGTTCGGGCAAAATGCTACCGCGATTCGCGTACCCGATGGCTGCACTGCCTTTGCTGTCAGTCCCACCGCATCAGCCAACGGGCATCTGGTGATTGGCGAGAATTGGGACTGGATCCCCGAAGTGCGCGGCGCACTGCTGCACACGACCGAACCCAACGGCCTACAAACGCTCGGCTTCACCGAAGCTGGCATCTTCGGCGCAAAGATCGGGCTGAATAGTGCTGGCATTGGCTTACTGGTCAATGGAATGACCACCACCGAAGATGATTGGGCACGGCTCAGTCAGCCGTTTCACGCCCGCTGCCGTGCAGTCTTACGTTCAGCTGATTTTCACCAGGCGATCGCCATCATCGAGGTTGCGCCACGCGCCTGTGCAGCCAACTTCCTGATCGCGCAGACTCCCGATCAGATCGTGAATATTGAGGCAGCCCCGCAGCAGGTACAGCAATGGCACCCCGAAGCGGGCCACCTCTGCCACACAAACCACTTTCTTGAACCACGCACGCTGGGAGTCTACGAGCCAGAAATTGAGCGCGGCCCCGATTCACAAGATCGCCTGCTACGGATGAATACGCTGCTGGCAACGCCGCAACCACTCACCATTCCGCGGCTGATGGACGCACTCCGCGATGCCCAGGGAGTGCCAGATGCCATCTGTCGCCACCCCAATACCGCCGATCCACCCGAGGAACGTTATGCCACGGTTGTTTCAGTACTGATGGACCTTACCGCCCAAACACTTTGGATCAGCGATGGGCCACCCGATCAGGCACCGTACACCCAAATCACCCTGGCTGAACTGGCAGAGCCAGCGCAGTAACACCGATGGGCCACGATCTTCATCATTCCTTTAGGGCAAAGGGGTATACTCTCTCCAATTGATCGCGGTGTAAGCAACCCCGACCTTTTGGAGCGAACGGTGAACAACGACTGGGCATCAGCGCGAAAACAACAATATCAGGCGATGCCACGTGGCCTACGGATCGCGTTGCTGGCCTGCTTACTGCTCTGTAGTCTGTTGGTACTGACCATCCTCACGATCAAGGAAGTGCAGGCCATTCGGGAAGCGCGTAATAATCAGCGCATTCAGCAGAATACTGATACTGGGGCCCAGCCCTGGATGACGATCCCCTACATCGCCCGCGCCTATGGCATCCCCGAAAGCGATTTCTTCACCGCCCTCAATATCCCTGAGAATGATCACACGCGTCGTGCTCCACTCGGCATCATTGCCAAGCGCAATCAACGCGATCTCAATACCGATTTGGCGACGATCAATACTCTGCTCAAAGAACGCCACGCAACACCTGGGATACCAATCCAACCACCCACAGCCTCGCCCAGAGGTAGGCCATGACCCAGCAACTCCTCAACGCCCTGGTTGATTACGGCGTCATTGCCCTGATTCCAATCCTGGTGCTTGGAGCAATCGGGGTGCCGTTTCCAGGCTCCCTGCTGCTCGTTGCCGCTGGCGCCTTCACGACTGGGGGCATCACCGCCCTAATCCCACTCTTTATCAGTGCGCTCCTCTCGACCATTGTGGGGAATATTGCTGGTTATTGGCTTGGCAAGCGCGGTGGTACTGCCGTGCTTGATCGTTGGGGGCCACGCCTCCGTATTGATCAGGAAACAATTGCGCGTTCTGAGCGCCTATTTCATCGTCATGGAGGCATCTCGGTCGCCCTCTCGCGCTTCCCATTCACCCCTCTCAGCAGCGTCATCAATGTGCTGGCTGGCACTGCTGGGTATGCGTGGCGGCCCTTCTTGCTCTCCAATCTGCTTGGTGTCAGTATCTGGGCAGCGGTCTACCTTGGGCTGGGGTACATCTTTGCAGCGAGTTGGGATCAGATTGCAGAAATGGCTGGTGGGGCCACCCAGATCCTGACCCTTGGCTTGATCAGTATCTTTCTGGCGGTGTTTCTCTATCGCGCAGTCCGCCGCAATACTCACAGCGCTGGTGATCAACCAGAGTCCGAATCAATTGCTGACCCTGCCCCCTGTCCGCGATAAGCCTCTACTGATAAATCACGACCAGTGGGGTTGGATCAAGCTGGATCACTTCTTGGGGTGTCATAATCGGATCATCCTGCCGATAGAAAAGCTTGAGCCCCCCATACTGAATCAACTCATCACGCACGAAGGCGTTATAGTTTGCCACTTTAGCGCCAGGTAAACCCCAGCCATCCATCATCAGCACCAGGTCAATGTTGGGCATCGGCTTAATCTTCGCCTTATCAGGCAGCATATCGTCGCGGAACTGGTGCAGAATGACAATCTTGTCTGGCAAATTATTGGCGCGAACCAGATCACCAAGCGTTTGCATCGCCCAGGTGACTTCCGCTGCACTGACGCTCCCATAATGCTCACCAGGGATCTTCCCCGGTTGTACATGGAACTCAGGATCAATTGCCAGGTGGACATAGGGGCGTTGTAGATATGGGAGCAACGGCGTAACATCATTCTGAATCGTGTCATAGCCCATCTGAATATCCAGGATCAACAGACAACCATTACTCTCTGCAAGCTGAGCAAACGACTCAATCGTCTTATCGCTGGTGCGGGCGATATAGAGCCCTTCCGGGCCTGGCGATCCCTGCGCTACTGAAGCGATCAACTCAATCGCACACAGCCCCGGACGCGAGGGATCAGCCGCCGTATACGCTGCGGTCTGTTCTTTGAGTTTCTGAACCATCAACTGCGGATCCATTTCACCAAGAATCCCCATCCGCTTGTCAGCAGGGTGCCCATAATAGGTCACTACCCGATGTGTCGCCAGTGGGCTCGTCGATACAGGGGTCTTTGTGGCAGAGGGTTGTGCCACGGGGGTCGCCACTGGCGGCACCGTCGCTGGCGGCACCGAGGCTACCGAAGGTGCTGGGGCTGTCGTTGGTGGCGATGTTGGCGAAATCGAGATCGCGGTCGGCTCAGGGATCGGGGCCTCGGTTGGTGGTGGTGCTTCAGTTGGTATTGCTGTTGCCGCGCCACCACCACAGGCAACTAAAAGGGCCACAATGACCATCATCATCAGCCCATATTGATAGCACATCAAGATTCTCTGCTTTGGCATAGCTCTGACCTTCTCCGATCGCTCGCTGCCGCGCCTACTTGATTGTGGCAAAATAGGTATCGATTGCCCAGAGATAGCCTTCAGCCAGCCGAGCAAGGAACACCTCATCCACAATCAATGCGCGCTCGTGCGGATTTGTTTCAAACAACGCCTCAGTAAGTACAACAGGGAATCCGCCCATACGGTTCCCCATCGCTGCCCCGCTCTGCGATTGCAGATTCCCCAGGGTGGCTAAATGCCCATAACCCTTCCCGATCACCCCATCTTCAGCGATAAAGCTCGCTGGCGGAGTATAGCCATACCACTGCATCGCCCCGGCAATCTCCGTCTGCAATAAGCTTGCCAGATATTCATTCTGTGGCCCACCTGCGGCACAATAGAAGGTAGTCGAGCCGCCACCTGGCCCACTGGCTGCAGCATTATAATGAATAGAAATCGCGAGATCGGGCTGCAACTCCAGGATCTTACTCGCATGGGCGTACCCTTCACGGTAGCCGCTATCGTCAGCACCCGCCCCCAGTAATAACGTTGGTTGATCGAACAAGATGGTTGTCTCAGTGGGTCGAGTCAGGCGCACGATATAGCCATGCTTAGTGAGTAATGCTGCTAACATCTGGGCAAACCGCAATGTATCGCCCTGCTCCAAACCAATAGCCCCACCAGTACTTGGATCATGGCCGGGGTCAAGCACAATCACGCGGGGGCCAACTGGCACCGGCACGGTGGGGGATTCAACCAGTTCAGGATGATCCACCAATGCCTCACGCCCTAGATGACCCAACAATACCTCGGAGGGGGTTCCAGCATAGGCTGGGTGATACTCAAAGCGGGCGAACTCAAACCATTGGACAACGTATTCCTGCCCATCCACTGGGCTAACGACGCTCAGTTCTTCAGTCAGCGGCTGACCAAAGGCAGTGATCCCGCCTTTGGCCCAGTATTGAGCAAATCGTCCGCGTACTGTGTGATTCGTGGCAGGAAAGAGCGAGCATTCAGCAGAACATGGTAGCGGTGGCGCAAACCGTTCGGGCTGGCTCGCCGTAGCCGCAAGCCCCAAGGGGGTCAACTGGACCAGGGCAGCAAGGTTTTCCGGGTGATATTCAAACCGCGCCCGCTCGAAATACTGCACAATCTGCCCCGATTCGGGGTCAACGATTGCCGCAGTCAGCGCCACGCCAAAGCGGGCCAGTCCGCCCTGATTCGCCCAATACCGCGCAAATGCCCCATCCACCGCGAGAGGGGAATTGGCCGCCTTTACCGTGTGCGGCGGGGCGAACAAGCCGCTAAGCGTTGGGGCAAGGATCATGGCAATCACCCAGCACCGCGCCGAAAGAGGTATCGTCAAGCAGTTTCCCCACACAAACAGTCAGCCAATCGACATGAATACGGAATGGTAACGAATCTCGCCGTTTACTGCCATTCGATCCGCTTGAGCGTTCCCCCCTGGTTATCCCAACGCGCATTGCTGATCACAGCAACCCTACCGATATTGCCGATCAGATACAGAAAGCGATCAAGCGAAAATGCCCACTGAACGATAAACCTGATAAATCATACAGACTACAAAAAAGGTTGGTTATTCGGAGAACCCGGCTACGCTTTTCTGCTGGCTGGCTGGTATCATTGGCTGACATCGGCGATCAGGAACGTGGGAGAATATGGTCTATGCGCCACCGCTGGTTCAGCGTGGTCACCTGCCTGCTGATTCTTGCCTTGGCGCAAGGGTGCTGGGGTGGCCCCCCAGGTAACTCAGGCAACAGTACACCCACAGGAGCCGCACTAACGCCCACCGCGACGGCTATTCCATCAGTTGTTCCTACCAACCTCCCCACTCCCACCACCACAACAGCAACGCCAAGCGCAGCTACGCCGAGCGCAAGCACAACTATCGCCACCAGCCCCTCCGCAACTCCACCAATGACCCCGGCTGTCACACCAACCGAACCCCGCCTGGGCCTGAATCCACCTGGCACCCCTGTTCAGCCAGGGTCACCCACAGTCACGCTTCAGCCAACAGCAGTGATTAATAGCCGCGAGGCAACGATCAATCAGGTCCAAGGGCCGGGGACACGTTCGCCGTTAATCGGCCAAACGGTGCGGGTCAAAGGGATTGTCACTGCGGACTTCCAATCAACCACAACACAAGGCTTCTATTTGCAAGAAGATCTCCGCCCGCCCACCGAAAGCTCAACGGGGATCTTCGTCTTTCAAGGAGATCGACCAACCCCTGATGTAAAGGTTGGTAACGAGGTGCAGATCATTGGGGTGGTGGCAGAAGTTAACAACCGTACCCAACTCGATATTAGTCGGGTCACTTCCCTGGTAACGATCCTGTCGTCGGGCAATCCCCTCCCGCCAGCGATTGCATTGCGTCCGCCGCCCCTCGCTGCGGATGCCGCTACCTACTTTGAGCGATATGAAGGGATGCTCGTCACCGTGCCACAAGCGATTGTCGTGGCCCCAACGGATACCACCAACAACTTTACCGTAATCCGTGCTGACACTGGAGTAACGCGGCTCTTTGAACAAGACCCGCGTGGCACTGGCTGGCGAATGGTGATCAACAGTAGCAACGCCGAGCAAGTAGCCGCTGGTGATCAGGTTGATGGGCTGATCGGCCCGCTTGACTACCAGAACGATCACTATACCCTCTTACAATTGCCCGAGCAGAAACTCCTTATCACGCGGGTCACTCGTCCTGCCCCAGTGATTGCCGCCGCCGGATCAACTGAATTCACCGTTGCCTCATTCAATCTCGAAAACTTTTTTGACCCCCTGGATACGCCAGGAAAAGATGATCCCTGCGATCGTAATCAGTATGGGCAACCATGCCAGCAACGGATCACCCCTGCCGACTATGCGCTGAAACTCACCAAAACCGGGCAGGCGATCCGCGATACCCTTGGCAGCCCGACCCTGGTTGCGGTGCAAGAAGTTGAAAGTTTGCAAGTTCTTAGTGCGCTCGCCACCTCGCCCGAACTTACGCCGTACAACTACAATGCCCTGCTGCTGGAAGGGCTAGACCCACGCGGCATCAATGTCGGCTTACTCTATCGGCGCGATCGCGTTACCGTGGTTCAGGCGAGCCAGCGCAATAGCTGCACGACTGCCGATCTCGGCTTTGCAGATGGCGGCAGTCGTTGTAGTAGCAACAACAATGGGGTGCTTGATGGGCACTGGCTCGCCGCACGCCCACCACTGATCGTTGATCTCGTGGTTCGCAATGAGGCTGGCAACACTGAGCGACCCCTAACTTTAATTATTAACCACTGGAAATCAAAAGCAGGCAGCGATCCGGCCCAAAAGCAATTCACTGATCGCCGCATCGCCGAGGCGCAATTGGTTGCCAGCATCGTTAATGAACGGCTCGCAGCGAACCCCACTGCGGCCATTATGGTCGTGGGCGACCTGAACGATTTTCCGCAATCGGAGCCACTACGAGTGCTGACGGAAACAACGCCCCTGCGCAATCTTGCCACTATCGCGCAGCCGTCCGACCGTTATTCGTATATCTACCAGGGGCTATCGCAGATCCTCGACCATATTCTGGTCACGCCAAATCTACGTTCAGCACTGCTCGATTTCGCCTATGTGCATGTAGATGCAGACTACCCTGCTAGTCTGGCGACGCAACCCAATCCCTATCGCGTATCCGACCACGATCCACCATATGCCCGTTTCCGAATCACACCCTGACCACTGACCTCACTGTACGTGCGTGTCAAACTCATCCCACAACATTTCCGCCACCCGCAGGCGCGACTGCGCGGATTGGTGGGTATGTAGCGAGAGCGCAGTCAACAGCGCATTTGCCAAACTCGCCCCCGGCGCATACGGTGGTTGCAGGCGAAGCGGGCCAACTTTAGCGATCATCACCAGATCAGCCAGTCGGGCTACGGGATTGGTGAGGCTATCGGTCAGGGCGATTCGGCTGGCCCCGACAGTCGCCGCGTGTTTCAGGACTTTCAAGGTAATCCGATCAACGCGGCGAAAGCTCACGACAACCAGGGCATCATCAGCACTCAGCGGTACCAGTTGGTCCGCCAGGTCGCCCACAGTCTGATGCAGACAGCGCGTATCTGGCAGCAGCAACCGAAAGCCTAACGACAGAATCGTTGCCAGACCATAGGAGCCACGCGACCCAAAGACATAGACCCGCCGCGCCTGCACCAACCGCTCCACTGCTGCCCGCAACGTCTCGGGGGCCAGGGCCGCGGCGGTCGCCCGAATATTCTCTGCGTCTTCCAGCATCACCTGCAAAGCGACTGCCTCAGGCGTATCACCAAGGCGGGCTAGCTCAGCCTCAACGCGCTCTGGCACACCGATCGGATCAAGAAATTGTTCACGCAGGCGCGATTGCAGATCGGGGTATCCCGCAAAACCGAGCGCCTGGGCAGCGCGGGTTACCGTTGATTCACTGACCCTGGCCTCACGGGCCAGCGCCCCAGCCGAGATAACCGCCCCAAGTCGCGTATCATCAAGGAGGCAATCGATCACCCGTCGCTGCCCCGGACTCAGCCGATCATAGCCCGTTGCCACCGATTCTCTGACTTCGTGTAAGCCGTCACGATAGCCAACCTGCATACGCCAACCCTCGGATCTATCGCCATCTGGCAGCGGGTTCGTCAACAATGTGGCCCATTGCTGTCTGCTACCACTTCGGCATCAATGGCAACCAATCGGGATTGCGCTCACGCATCGCCGAAACATCATCGCGGGCCAGACTACCCCGTTGGGCATAGGCAGCGGCAGCAGCAGCCAGTTTCTCTTCGTTGATCGTGACCCCCAGCCCTGGGGCATCCCAGAGGGTAATCGCCCCATCACGGAACTGGAACAGGTCCGTCTCATGAATAATATCGGCAGGGTTCCACGGATAATGGGTATCGCTGGCATAGGTTAACTGTGGGAATGCTGCACCAGCATGGATCATGGCGGCAAAGCTAATCCCCAGGTGACTATTTGAGTGCTGCGCTAACCCCCAATTGAGCGTGCGACAAACCGCACCCAACTCCCGGAAGGCCGTCAGCCCACCCCAGGCATGGTGATCACCAAGCACCACCTGCACCGCCCGTTGCCGGAAGGCGACGGGGATATGGGAGAAGGCGGTGACACACATATTCGTGCTGAGGGGAATCGGCGTGTGCAGCGCTACCTGCGCCATCCCCTCAATCCCCGCAGTGGGATCTTCCAGATATTCCGGGTAGGTATCGCGCAATTGCTCCGCCACACGGATTGAAGTTTCCACCGACCAGGCCGCATTCGGATCAAGCCGTAACCCCGCCTTTGGCCCAAACCGTTCGCGCAACAGCTTGATCGTGCGTACCTCTTCCCACGGATCGAGTACCCCGCCTTTCACCTTGAAGACGGTCATCCCATACCGTTCGTGGAACAACTCCGCCTGCCGCACCATCTCCTCTGGGGTCAACGCCTGGCCCCAATCATCATCGCCCGCCTCTTTGAAGAACATATAGGCAGCAAATGGCACCCGTTTCCGCACGGCACCGCCCAGCAAATCTGCTACTGACCGCCCGGTGGCCTTGCCAATCAGGTCAAGGCAGGCCACTTCAATTGCGGCAAAAACGCGGGGGTTGCGCCCAATCAACACCCGCATCCGTTCGATCTGGTAGGCATCAGTGCCGAGTACGTGCTTGGCAGCAGCATTGAGTTCCTGCACAAAGAGGCCACCACCAGGGCCTTCACCCAGCCCTTCGAGGCCATCCGCAGTACGCAACCGCACCACCGCCCGCAAAAACTGCGGTTCGTGAATCCCATGGTGATTCAGTAATGGGGGGTCGGGGCAAGCTACTGGCGTCACGATCATCTCCGTGATCGTGAGATCCCGCTTCGTTACACTCATCCCACTCCTCCTTCAGTAGCTCGATCCTGCCTGATAGAGACTACGCCAACCAGGATTCCCCAATAAGGAACACCCTAGAACTTGATCGCGCCCGCAGTCAGCCCACGAATGAACTGCTGTGAGGCCAGCGCAAAGACGATCAGCAATGGCAGGCTCGCCGTGACATAGCAGGCCATAATCAACCCCCACTGCGTCCCGAAGTCACCCGCGAAGGTTCGCAAGATCAGCGCGAGGGTATAATCCTCTTTCTTGGTGATCACGACAAACGGCCAGATGAAGTCATTCCAGAGGTTGATCAACTGAATAATCCCGAGCGTGGCAAGAATTGGTTTTGACAATGGCAAAATAATTCGCCAATAGATCATCCAGTGACTCGCCCCATCAACCCGCGCTGCCTCCACCAGTTCCCCAGGAATTGCGGCGAAGAAGGTTCGCATCACGAAGATGGCGAAAATCTCGCCCGCTGCCACATATGGCACAATCAGCCCTAATTGGTTGCCCAACATATGCAGTTGCCCCGTGACCACATAGCGTGGCACCAACAACAACACCTGTGGAATCATCAGCAGCGAGATGATGCCCGTGAACAGTATCCGCGAGCCAGGGAACTGGAAACGCGCAAAGGCATAGGCCGCCATTGAGGAGACAAACAAGGTAATTCCAATCGCCCCCACACAAACCACCGTGGTATTGAGCACCGGGCGTAACACCTGCTCAAGCGCAAAACGATAATTCTCAAAGTGCAGAGGGAAGGTCGGCCAGATTGGTTGCACTGCAAATTGCGCGCGCGTCTTGAATGAGATGACCAGCATCAGCGCAAATGGTACATAGGTGATGAAACCGATCACTGCCAGGAAGAATTGGAGTGGCAAACTCCACCCACTGCGTCCACTCCCAGCGCTATGGGGACCAGAGGCAGCGGCGTTGGCTGTTGAAAGTCGCTCTTGGGCATCTAACATCGCGCAGCACTCCCTTCGTAATCGCTGATCAGGCTCTCGTAGGCCGCGCTAGACAACAGCCTGTGTGCGCGATTCGGTATCAGGGTTTTTCAGCAAGACTTGATTGATCAGCGTGAGCGCGAGGATGAACGCGAACATCACCAACCCAATCGCCGAGGCGTACCCCAACCGATTGCCCGAAAACGCTTTGTGGAATAAGTGTAACCCCGGCACAATCGTCGCATTCGCTGGCCCGCCATCGGTCAGAATCAGCACGCTGACGTAGCGCTGGAAGGTTTCGATCACCGTGAGAATCGCGAATAAGCGAATCTGCCCCATCAGCAATGGGAGGTCAATCTTTCGAATCCGAGTCCAGGTACCAGCTCCATCAAGGCGACTCGCATCGATCACATCCTGCGGAATATTCTGCAACCCAGCGAAATAAATCAGCATCGATGTACCACTGGCCCACGGAAACCCAATCAGCATATAGGCCCAGAGTGCTGAATCTGGCGAAGAAAGCCAGAGCTGGGGCTGTTGGCCCCAGGCAACAAGCAACGTGTTGAGAAAACCATCCACCGGGTTATAGAGGTATTGCCAGAGCAGTAATGTCACCAGTGATGGCACAATCGCTGGCACGAGCAGAAAGACCCGCCAGAACTTTTGCGCGCGCTCGGAGGCGAGATTGAAGATCGCCTCGGCAATGATGATCGGCATCAGGAATGGAATGGTCAGATAAAAGAGGAAAATGATCAGGATATTGACCAGCGACTTGCGAAAGACGGCATCATTCCACAACTCTCGGAAGTTGGCGAGGCCAATGAAATTATTGATGCGAAAGCCGTCCCAATCGTAGAACGCCTCTTTCATCGCCAGGAAGGCCGGCCAATATTCAAAGAGAATGAGAAAAATGAACGCAGGAATCAGGAAGGCATAGGCCAGCCGCATCTGCCAGATCCGTTGCCAGATCGGCTTCACCGTCACTGCGGTCTGTACGCGACTCGAAACTACCTGTGGTACCTGGGTCGCCATCGTCGCTCTCCATATGGAGTAGGGCGCAGCGATCATTGCTATCGCCACGCCCTACCAGAACTTGCCAGTTCGCTATGGGCAAGCAATATCGAGTTTCGACTCGCGGATTACCTTCTGCGCGTAGGCGTAGATCTCCGCCTGCTGGTCCTTGATATACGCCTCGATATCTTTCTGCCCCAGGAGATAGGCCTGGAAGTTGGGAATCCAGTCTGGGCGGTTCCCATAGTAGAAATAGGTTGGGAACAATTGGGTTGGGTTCTTGTAGAAGAGTTGGAGGCGCGGATCCTCAAGCTTCACCGCCGGATTGATTGGCAAGTCATACGACGGTTTAACATAGACCGCCTGAATCTCTGGCGTCGTCATCCATTGCAGGAAGTCGATCGCCACGGCTTCAACGCCCGGATCGGTATCCATCCGCAGATCGGGCGAGGCGACCATATATTGCAGCCCACGCTCGCCATCATCGGCAATCGGCGCTGCATTCTTCGCCAGTTCCTCACCGAATGTTTCAGCATCTGGCTGTGGTGTGGGGAACGCCCCCACTTCGAACGACTCCAACCCTTCGGCCTTGGCCTCATCAATCCGCCGCAGAATCGTCTGGCCCTGGTTCGCGGGAGTACCCTGCCAAAGCGCCGCTTTTTGCGTGAGATACAACTGCTCAATATCGGCAGCCTTCAACGTGGTGGAGCCTGGGGGGAAGTAGGAAAAGAGCTTCTTCGTCGTCTCCGCCGACTTGCGGTTCCAATCGACATCCATCTTCCACTTCCCAGAGCAGAGCGCAGAATAGCGGGTCTGATCAGAGGCGAACATCTTGCCGCCACTCATTTCCAACCACGCTTTGCGGCTGATCGAGGCGACAGTGACGTTGTAGACGTGCGAAAGGGCGAACGCATCGCCAGTACGCGCCATCGGGATAATTCCAGCGTTCTTCAGTTTATCGAGCACCGCGTAGAACTGTGGCCACGTCTTCGGCTCGTCAGCCTCGGTCAGCCCTGCTTTCTTCCAGAGGTTCTTATTGTAGAGGTAGGTCGCTTTATACGCTGTCAGCGTAACTGAATAGAGTTCATTCAACGACGACTGAATATACGCCAGGGCATCTTCGGAGAAATCCTGCTTCCAGGGCTTACCCGTGTACGCCGATGGTTGCGCGAGGTAGGGCGACATCGAAATCCAGGGTGAGGTCTTGGTAGCCTCTTGCGACGATGTGGTGGTGGCGTGGCTCCCAACAATCGTGGGGACATTCTTCGCGGCCTGCCGTGTCTTCACCCAGGCGGTCAGTTCATCAAAGCTTGCCCCTGGCACACGCAGCCACTCGATTGAGACTCCGGGATGGTCTTTCACGTAGCGATCGATCAGTTCCTGGAAGATCAGGTTGCCCGGATCATCTTTCCCATTGGAGAGTGGTGAAGCGGGCTGTCGCCCAATCGTGATCTTCCCCTTCAACGCTGCCTTGGTGACGGGCGTTGAGGCCGCCGTAGACGCCGCTGGAGTAGCGGCAGAACCGCTTGCGGCGGGGCTGGCTGAACCTGCTGCGCTACTACTGGTACTACCAGCAGTGGGCGTCACAAAAACCACCTGCGCTCCGCCAGACTTCGTCGCTGCTGGGGCGGGGGTTTCCGCCGCCCCACCACCGCACGCTGCCAATAGTGCGCTACAGGCTCCCGCTACCGTAAACCCCAGAAATCGCCGTCGTGTCATCTGCGGGAGCAAACCGTTTGTCAGTTCGAAAGAGGATCTGCTGTCGTCCACACCAACCACCTTTCTGTTAGCTGCCACTGCCCCCGCAGTTGCGACGCCCCCACCATCTCCTGTTTATAGTTTCTTTGGGCATTGTAGAGAGTTCATTGCGCAATTGCAAGGATCCTTGCAAAGGCTTGTTCGCACTGCAAGCAGGGTGTATCCTACAGGCAGTATTGCACCCAGTGAATAGTGGTAAATCAGGGATAAGCAACCGAGAGAATCGCGCTGCAAGAGCGACCGCAGAAGGGATGAATCAATGGTAGTTGAGGCAAAACGGGCGCAACTACGCCCTGAAGAACTGAAAGGCCATTTGCAGGGAGCGATCGCCTTCCCCATTACTCCATACACCACCGATGGCGCCGTCGATCTTGATGGCGTACGGGCGAACGCGCGCTGGCTGCCTGATTCGGGTGTCTGTGCCATCGTCGCCCCAAGCGGCACCGGCGAACTCTTCGCGCTGACGCCCGACGAATGCGCCGCCGTGACCCAGGCCACGGTCGAAGCAGTGGCAGGGCGCACGCCAGTGATCGCCTCGGTTGGACACAGTACCGCTATCGCCGCCGACCTTGCGCGGCGAGCAGAGGCCGCAGGTGCCGATGGACTGCTGATTTTGCCGCCATATTATGCGAATCCCGATCCTCAAGGGTTGGTTGAGTATTACCAGACAATTGCCGCAGCAACGAGCCTGGGGGTCATGCCCTATGCCCGAGATGCGGCCAACTTCACGCCCAAAATTACTGAAGCACTGATTCGCGCAGTGCCAAATCTGGTGGCTTTCAAAGATGGGCGTGGCGATATCCGCCTGTTCCGTTCAATCCGTGAGCATTGCATCGAGCAATTTGGTGAGGCGCGAGTCGCCTGGTTAGCTGGTGTTGGCGACGATCTCATCGCCCCCTACTTTGCCTCAGGAGCCGTTGGGTACACCTCATCGCTGGCCTGTTTCTGGCCCGAAGCATCCGTGGAACTGTATAAGATCGCCAAGTCAGGCGATCTGAATGCCCTGGCGAAATTGCACGAGCGGGTGGTTCGCCCGTTCTATGCCCTCCGCGAACGAGGCAAGGGATTTGAAGTCTCAGTGATGAAAGAGGCTATGGCGATTTTGGGGCATCCAGCAGGCCCCGCCCGCCCGCCGCTCGGTCACCTCAGCGAGCAGGATCGCGCTGACCTGCGAGCAATCATCGAACGACTCAACATTCCCACAGCGGCAGACCGCGCCCAAGCCTGACCACACCACCCACCACAAACGTAACTCCCCCGCTAGGTACTGATCACCTGGCGGGGGAGTTGCGTGATAATCGGCCCACAGAGGATACTTCCGCCAATCCCATCTTGTAAGCACAACGGTATGGGCGCGTGATCAACTGAGGGGAAAGCCGATGGCAACAACAAACCAAACTATTCAACTGCGGGCAGCGACCATCGCTGACGCTGGCTTCATCCGTCAACTCTGGCCACGCTTTGCCGAATCGGGCAAACTGCCCTGGCGCGATCACGCCTCGATGGGGCCATTTCAACAGCGTAGTGTGGAGAAGGTCGTCACGCAGCTACAAGCCCCTGAGCCAGGCCATCGTGTCATCCTGGCGACGGATACACAGGGGCTACCACTGGGGTTTATCCACCTCTGTACCGAGCGTAGCTTTCTCACGAGTGCAGACCAGGGGTATATCAATATGCTGGCGGTTGCCTCCACCGCAGAGGGGCAGGGGGTGGGCCGGGCATTGCTGCACGCCGCAGAAGACTGGGCCAGAGCAGCAGGGTACCAGCACCTCGCCCTCGATACGTTTGGCGATAATACCCACGCCCGCGCGGTCTATCATCGCCTGGGTTACGGCGAAGAATCAGTGAAGATGGTCAAGCGCTTGGATTAACGGGATGCGGCAACGGACGACGAGACAATCAACCTCACCACCCTGGCGGTCTGTACGTTTGCGCCCCGCGCCTAAAGCCAATGATGGCTCGCTGATTCTGACCCACACGCCTGATAGTGAGCCCTGGCGACGGATGCGCGGCCCGTTAATCATGATCCTGGCGACGATGACCCTCGGCACAGTTGGCTATATGCTGATTGAGCAGTGGGCCTTTGACGATGCCGCCTTTATGGTGCTGATCACGCTGGCGACGATTGGCTACGGTGAGGTTCAGCCACTCTCTGGGCCTGGTAGGCTCTTCACCAGCTTGCTCATTCTGGTTGGCGTTGCGGGGCTTTCCTACACCTTCACGACATTCACGGGGATCCTCTTTGAAGGACACCTGACCCAGCAGTGGGAGCAACGGAGGTTAGCAAAAATGATCAGCAAGTTACACAACCACTACATTCTCTGTGGCTATGGGCGGGTGGGGCAACAGATCGCCCGCGAACTGGTGCGCGAGGGTGAAACGGTGGTCGTGATCGATCACGACCCGCGTGAACTGGAACGCGCTGCCGCCACTGGGCTGTGGGTGGTCAATGGTAATGCCACCGAAGATGAAACACTCCATGCAGCAGGAATCGGCCATGCCAGAGGGCTAATCACGGCGGTCAATGGCGACGCAGACAACACCTTTATCACGATCTCCGCCCATGCGCTTCGCCCAGATATGCCGATTGTTGCTCGGGTTATCCGCGAAGAAGCAACGCCCAAACTACGCCATGCAGGGGCCACCCACGTGGTGTCACCGTACGCCCTTGCTGGCTACCAGATGGCAACCCTCGCTGCCCGCTCAGCCACGGTCAGTGCGATCGAACACCTGCACCACGGTGCTGATGATCTGGTTGTGGTCGAAATTCGCATCGATACTGACTCCCCATTAATTGGCAGAACCCTGGCTGAGACCCGCGAACTGATTGATCGGCAACTGACCATCCTTGGACTACAGCGCAACAACCAGATGATCGCGCCACCGCCAGTCGATCTTCCCCTGCTCCCAGGCGACGTTTTCGCCGTCTGCGGTACCCGCAGTCAGATTCGGACGCTCGAAGACGCTTGTGAAGGCCCCAGATAACGGCAGGGATCACGCCACTTCGCGCCAGCGATCTTTTCTCCCATTCAGGGACTTGATACACTCACAGCAGGGTAATCGGAACTCAGGCAAGCCACAAGGAGGCGACCGCATGGCCCCAAAAACCGCCGAAGCGATTGTTATTGGCGCTGGCGTCGTTGGTGCGGCGACGGCATTTCACCTCACCCAGCAAGGGCTCACCGATGTCCTCCTGATCGACAAAGGACAGCCCGGGGGCGGGGCAACTGAACGCTCTGGGGCGTTGGTACGCACCCACTATACTAATGCCCCAGAAGCGGCGATGGCCCTGGCCGCCCAGCGCTGGTTCCATCACTGGGCCGACCTGATCGGCGGGGATAGTGGCTTCGTTCCTACCGGCTTCTTGCAGTTTGTTGGCCCCGCTGACCACGAACGCCTGCGTGACAACGTGCAGATGTTGCAAGAGCTTGGCGTGAACACGCAGATTGTCAACGCCGATGAGGTAGAGGGTATCGCCCCGCAGGTCTGGATGGAGGCGAACGCGATCGCCGCGTACGAGCCAGAGAGTGGCTACGCCAATCCATCAGCGACAGTAGCCGCACTGGTTGCGGCAGCCCAACGTGGCGGAGCCACCCTGCTAACTGAAACACCAGTCACGGCATTGCGCGTCGCCAATGGCAAAGTCGTCGGTGTAACGACGAGTGCGGGCGACATTGCCGCACCGATTGTCGTCCTGGCCAATGGTGGTTGGTCAGTCAACCTTGCCGCACCGCTGGGGATTACGCTGCCGATTCGCCCGGTGCGTGTGCAAATCGCCTTCTTCCAACGCCCAAGTAGCTTCCCACGCGGTCGCGACGGTGGCATCACCATTATTGACCGGGGCAATGGCTTCTATTCCCGGCCAGAAGGCGAAGACTTACGACTGGTTGGCCTCAGTGGCTTCCACGAAACACTAGTCCCCGCCAATAATGATGTGGGCTACGCGCTTGATCATTACCAGCGCGAACCCGATCCTGATTTCGCACCGCTTGCCGCGCAGCAAGTCGCCCGTCGCATTCCCTCAATGGCGGGGCAGCCAGTGGTACGCGGGCACGGCGGACCGCTGGATGTGACCCCTGACTCGAAAATGATCCTTGATCGCGCTCCCGGCGTTGACGGACTCTATCTCGCCGTCGGGATGAGTGGCAGTGGCTTCAAGAAAGGCCCTGCCATTGGCGCCTGCATGGCCGAGTTGATCACCACGGGTACCGCGACGACCGCGCCAATCGAACCGTTCCGGCTGGCGCGCTTTGCCGAGAACACCCCGCTGCTCGGCAACGACTATTCCTATCCAGATGATTTAGTGGCGCAGCTACGCAAGGACGCCCTGATTCATTAATGACTAGGCAGCACACCACAAAACGACTACAATCCTCAGCGGCAGTTGTTGTCAGGCAGCGTGACATTGCGCTGCCTGGCAAGTATTGGCACAGCGGTGTCCAACACTGGCGCTGAGAAACACACATTTGGTCAGGAGGCGGCAAAGCAACAATATGAGTAGTAATCCCAGCGCAGTCAGTCCAATCCGCTCTACTCGCCTGCGGACGACCCAGGCAACGCTGATCTCATTGCTCTATCTCCTCCCTTCCCTGATTATCTTCTGCATCTTCGTCTTTTACCCGCTCTTCAAATCGATCTATCTCAGCCTCTTTGCCAGCGACCCATTCGGGCGTGGCACTGGTATCTTTGTTGGACTGAAGCAATACGGGATCGCGCTCAGGTCGGAGAAATACCACGACGGCCTGAAAGTCACAGTGCTGTATACCCTCTACACCGTCCCGCTAGGGATTCTGCTGGCCCTGGGGTTAGCCGTGCTGGCGAATGTGCGCGTGCGGGGCATCGCATTCTTCCGCACTGCCTACGCGATCCCCATTGGAGTCTCAGTGGCGGCAACTGCCCTCACGTTCTCGCTCTTCTTCAACCCCACCTCTGGTATTTTGAATTACTTCCTGCGGCTGGTCGGGCTCCCCCCGGTTTCCTGGCTCACCCAGCCAAGTTCGGCGTTGTGGGCGATTGCGATTCTCTCAATCTGGGCGGGACTCGGCTTCAACTTCATTATTCTGCTCAGTGGGTTGCAAGGGATTCCCGAAGAGTTGTATGAGAGCGCCCGCATTGATGGGGCCAGCAACTTTCGCATCTTCACCAATGTTACCGTGCCACTCTTATCACCCACGTTGTTCTTCGTTCTGATTGTTTCGATCATCAATGCGTTTCAATCATTTACGCAGATCGATCTGCTTACCAAAGGTGGGCCAGCGAACGCAACCAACGTGGTCGTCTACTCAATCTATCGCGATGCCTTTGTCAACTTCAACAGCGGTTATGCCTCAGTACAGGCAGTGATCCTCTTTGTGATCATCCTGATCCTGACCATTATTCAGTTCTTCTTTATTGAACGAAGGGTTCATTACGCATGAGCATCGTAACTAAGACGGCACCCCAACGAGAACGCACGGTCGGTAGTATTGCTGGACGGATTGGGATCTACCTGCTACTGATCGTCATGGCTGCCATCATCCTCTTTCCGCTCTACTACGCCCTGATGGTCAGCTTCATGACACCCGACGAAGCCGCCATGTATCCACCGAATTTCTGGCCTGCCGCATTCAACTTCGACAATTACGATACGGTCCTCCGCCGCCTGCCAATTCCCCGCTTCCTGCTGAATAGCCTGATCGTTTCCATCGTCGTGGTGATTGGGCAACTGATCACCGCCAGTTTGGCGGCCTATGCCTTTGCGATGCGGCGTTTTCGTGGGCGCAACTTGATTTTTCTGTTGTTCCTTTCCACCCTGATGATCCCTTTCGAAGTTACGATTATTCCCAACTTCCAGACAGTACAAGCCTGGGGCTGGACCGATCGCTACAGTGGCCTGATTGCGCCGTACATTGCCAGTGCGTTTGCCACGTTCCTGCTGCGCCAGTTCTTTATGACTATCCCGCAGGAGCTTCACGACGCCGCCATCGTCGATGGCTGCAGCAGCTTGCGCTTTCTGCTCCAGATCGTCATTCCGCTCTCACGGCCCGCCCTCGGCACGGTCGCCGTCTATGGCTTTCTGCAAACCTGGAACCAATACCTCTGGCCGCTACTCGTCACCAACGAGCGCGATATGCGGACCATTCAGATCGGGCTACGCTTTCTGCAAAATGAGGAGGCCGCTGCCCCCACATTGATCATGGCTGGGGTAATCCTGGCGGTCGTCCCAACCGTCGCCATGCTGATCCTTGGGCAACGACAACTGGTGCGCGGATTGACTGCTGGCGCGGTGAAAGGCTAGCCCTATTTACGGCAACAGTCTTGCGATAGGCAAGCGTTGTGGTGTCTTCAATGAGGTAGACACCCTGATAGAGATTGTCTGAAGGGAGAAACGAGCGAATGAGCAACATTGACAAACAGCTTTCGCGCCGCGCGGTCCTGCGGGCTGGGCTCGGCGTGCTTGGCACCGGAGCCTTTGCGGCATTTCTCAGTGCCTGTGGTAACGCGACAACGCCCACTACTGCGCCAGCGGCATCAACTGCCCCTGGCAGTGCTGCTCCCAGCACTGCGGCCTCCAGCAGCGCTGCCGCACCAAGTAGCAGTGGAGCAGCAGCAACCCGCCCAGCCGGATCAGCAGCGGCAAGCACTGCGCCGTCAGCGAGTGGCAGTGGTGCACCAGCAGGAGCGGCACCGGGCAGCACCGCAGCAGCACAAGGTACCCCCGTTGGTGTTTCATCCAGTAAGGGGGCGAAGAACCCGAACGCCACCAAGGTGCAATGGTGGCACGCCATGGGCGGGGCCAATGGCACGGCCATCGCGAACCTCACCGACAAGTTCAACGATAGCCAATCGGATATTTATGTTGACGCCATCTATCAGGGGAACTACGACGACACACTGAACAAGTTCAAGGCGGGGTTGGCAGCCAAGCAAGGCCCACATATCATGCAGGTCTACGATATCGGGCAGCGGTTCATGATCGACTCCAAGGCGATTGAACCGATCCAGTCGCTGATTGATGCCGACAAGTTCGATACCAGCCAGTTTGAGCAGGCGATTCTCAACTACTACACTACTGACAAGAAGCTCTACGCGATGCCATTCAACACCTCAACCCCGATGCTCTACTACAACAAGAAGGCCTTCACCGAAGCAGGATTGGACCCCGCCAACCCACCCAAGACCTGGGAAGATGTCCAAACGACTGCGGCCAAGTTGGTCAAGAAAGATAGTGGCGGCAAAGTCACACAATACGGCGTCGCGTTTGCGATCTACGGCTGGTTCTTTGAACAGTATCTCGCAACGCAAAATGCGCTCTACGCCAACAACGACAATGGCCGTGGGGCTACCCGCGCCGATAAGGTCATCTACAATAGTGAAGCTGGCGTGAAGATCCTGGACTGGTGGAAAGGGATGATCGACCAGGGGATCGCCACCAACCTCGGACGCAGCACCAGTGATGCCCAGAAAGCCTTTACTGGTGGGCAGATCGCGATGACGATTGAATCGACCGCCACTCTGCGCGGTCTGGTTTCCAACGTCGGCGACAAGTTCGAGATTGGCACCGGCTATCTGCCACGCCCAGCCGCCACCCTCGACCAGGGCGGAGTGATCATGGGCGGTGGTTCGAACTACATCTTGAAAGATAAAGCGGACAAGGAGAAACAGGCCGCCTGGAAGTTTGTGCAGTGGCTTGCTCTACCCGAGCAGCAGGCGTTCTGGCACGTCAACACTGGCTACTTCCCAATGCGTAAAGATGTCTACGACCTGCCGCTCGAAGTCGAGAACGCTAAGAAATACCCGCAGTTCGCGACCGCAGTGAATCAACTACACGACACCAAGCTAACCCCAGCGACCACTGGGGCGATTCTGGGGGTCTTCCCGCAGGCGCGCGCTTCAACAGAAACGGCGATGGAAGAAACGTTCCTCGGCAAATCAGCCGCCAAAGCCGCGCTCGACAAGAGTGTCAACGACATCAACCAAGCCCTGGAACTGTACAACTCATCCGTCAAGTAACCACTGCACAACGCAACGAATAAACAGTGCCGCGCTCTGCAAATGCAGAGCGCGGCGTTGTTCCATCGCGATAAAACGTTATTTGCTGGCTTGCTACAACTCGGGGACCAATCCCTGACCAGCACCGTTGAGTGTAGCAAGCCTGGTATTCAGTCGATTCAGTAGCGGTAGCCAAACCAACAAGAGGCCGACCAAACTCACCACCAGAAAGATCGCTGTGTTCACCACCATCTGCTGCTGATATTGTTCGATCAACAGTTGAATCTGGGAACTGGTAAGGGTTGGCTCATGAAGGATGCGTGCTTGCTGCCAACCCAATTGATCATTAGTGTTGACCAATACCGCCATCCCTGGCGCCTGCACCATCACTAACCAGCCCAAGATCAAGGCGGTTTGCCGTAATCGAGTAGGCGACGGGCAAGTCGTGAAGATCAGGCTAGCGAGCAGTAAGGGCAGGACGCTGGCACCCCAACCATAGAGCGGCCCAATCCCCAGCAATGCATACGCTGTAAGCGAGAAAAGAGCGACTGCGCCGCCAAAGATCAGACGGCGCTCCAATGCGGCGAGCGTACCAAAGGCCAGCCCAGCACACATCCCCAAAAGTAACTGCTGCTGGGTACCACTTAGCGATCCGAACGGTCCGAACCAATCGGGCAAATTGCCCAGAGCAGGCACGAAAACTATCGCCCAGGCTGCGACCAGGGCCGCACTTAGAAGGCCACGATACAGCCGCCGCTTGATGCGGGCAAGGCCAAAAGCAGCGGTGCCAAGCGCGATAGCAAATGCGCTCCCCAACAGATATGCCAGCAGTTCCATTGCAACACCTCGCCTCTGGCAGCCAGTGCGTGCAGGTTAAGGGCGACCTATCTGTGCAGTAAGCACGGGCAGGCGGCGTGGTTAGCCGACGTGGAGGCCACGGGCGGCGTAGTTCCGGGTATACCACTCGGCAAATTCGCCCGACTTAATCGTCCGCCACCAATCCTCGTTCGCGGCATACCAATCAACCGTTTCAGCCAGTAAGATGCTGAAGTCGTGGCGCGGTTCCCAGCCCAATGCTTCCGCTTTCTGCGTAGCAATGGAGTAGCGGCGGTCGTGGCCTGGGCGGTCACCAACGTGCTGCAATAGATCATGCGATTTTCCAAGGCGGTCGAGGATCATCGTTGCGACATCCAGGTTGACTTGCTCGTTCCCGCCACCGATATTGTAGGCCTCGCCACGCTCACCCTGATGCAGCACAATATCGACGCCCATGCAGTGATCGCGCACATAGAGCCAGTCGCGCTTCTGCTGGCCGTCGCCATAGATCGGCAGCGGCTTGCCTTCCAGCGCGTTCGTGATCATCAAGGGAATGAACTTTTCGGGATACTGATAAGGGCCGAAGGTGTTGGAGCCACGGGTGATCACGCAATCAAGCCCATGTGTCTCCACATAGGCATTCACCATCATCTCGCCACCGGCCTTCGCCGCAGAGTAGGGATTCCGTGGGCGCAGCCGATCATCTTCCCGCGATTCCCCGCCCTCTGGGAAATGCCCGTAGACTTCATCGGTGCTGATCTGGAGGAAGCGGGCCACATCATGCTTCCGCGCTGCTTCCAGCAGTACAAATACCCCATGCACATCCGTGCGGATGAAGCCACCAGGATCGTGCAGGGAACGGTCAACGTGGCTATCAGCGGCAAAGTTAACGACGGCATCACAACCAGCCATCGCCGCGTCAATAGCTTCGGGGTCGGCAATATCAGCCTGCACAAAATGATACCGTGGGTCATTCGTCAGATCGGCCAGATTCGCCAGATTGCCCGCATAGGTAAGCTTATCAACGACTACCACCTCATAACTGGGATGACGTTCGAGCAAAAGGTGTACATAGTTCGACCCAATAAATCCCGCGCCCCCAGTCACCATGACGCGCCGAAACGTTCGCGCTGTTGTCACGTTCTGTCCTTCCTACTTGACCAATCAGATCAATCATATTGCGGGAGATAATAGCACTGTCATCAATCGTTTTGCCCGATCCTCTCAACGAAATAGTGCGTGATCGGTTGCAAATGTGGCGAGTCTGCTACCATTATGCCGCCTGCGACTGGCTGTAGAGACAGGGGCGATGAAAAACAGACAATACTTACCCCACCACACAAGAATCTTGCGCCTGCTCTGTGTCTGCTGGCTATTGCCGTTCCTGATTGCCTGCCAGAGCAGCACAGCGCAACCAACGCTACCCAGGCGACCAGGCACCCAACAGCCCCCACCACTGCCCACGACCACACCGCAACATGGCGGCACGGTGACGATTGGAGTACCGAGCAACCTACAGCAGATCAACCCGGCATTCGGCACCGATCCACTTGCCAGCAGCCTCTTGCGGCCTGTCGTCGAAGGGTTGTTCGACTTTGACCCCACTGGTCGCCCCCGCCCCTGGCTGGCAGAGAGTGTGCCTGGCCCTGGGCGGGGCATTTCTGCGGATGGCCGCACCATCATTCTACGCTTACGTCAGGGCGTAGCCTGGGAAGATGGGCAACCGTTTGGGGCTGCTGATCTTGTCTTCACCCTGGCGGTGGGGAAAAATGCGGCCAACCCTTTTGATCCCGAAATCGCCGCCGCCTACAACACCATCCGCGATGCTGAAGCGCTCGATCCCTATACTGTGCGCCTCAATTTGTACGAACCAGGGAACGACTACCTCTACGCATTTAGCCCGATCTTCCCCGCCCACATTTTTCACGGTACCAGCGATCTCGCCAACCACCCCTACACCAGAGCCCCATTCGGTACGGGGCCATTTCGTCTGGGTGAGTGGGTGCCTGGGAAAACGCTGACACTCGTGCGCAGTCCCAGCTATCGCCTCAACGACCGCCCATACCTTGATCAGTTGATCTTCCAGTCCTATCCTGATCTGGCTGCCGCCGAAGCGGCACTCCAGGCGCGCACCATCGACCTGATTCTCAGCGATGATGGGCAGCGCGTGATCGCACGCCAGAATGAACCACTACGCGGCGTAAACCCACAGCCCAATGTGCCCCCAACCTGGAACATTGGCGATTGGTCCCGTTAATCGTCGCCCTGCAGCCAGGTTGCAATGTTCGCCGACTGCTGGCAGACTCAGCGGCAGCATCGCCCATAGGTGACCAAAGACAAAAAGCGCGACCACCGCGCAGAGAGGAACGAGTGTGACAGAGACTAGCGCAGTGATCTTGGAACAGCACGACACCATTGCCACGATCACCCTGAACCGCCCCCGCTACCGCAACGCCGTTAACCTCGCCACGCTCACGCTGCTTGAACAGACGCTTGATGCGGTGCAGCAGAGTTCCGTGCGAGCCGTGATTCTGCAAGCCGCGGCCCCTGGCTTTTGTAGCGGCATCGATCTGAAGGAGTCAGCGGGGGCAAGCGCGGAGTTCGCCCTCTTTCGGGTCACAGCAATGCACCGCGTGCTGACCAAACTGCGGTCACTGTCCGCCCCGCTGATTGTGGCGATCGATGGCGTCTGCACGGGCCTCGGCTGCGAACTGGCGATCTCTGGCGATATTCGGCTGGCGACCGCTGCCGCTCGATTCTGCTACACCGAGCCACGGGTCGGCGTGCCGTCACCCGCGCATCACCTGATCCACTTGGTCGGCCTCGCCCGCGCCCAGGAGATGCTCCTCACTGCCCGCTGGGTGGAGTCAACCGAAGCCGCCCAGATCGGGCTGGTCACGCGGCTAGTAGAAAATGCAGAAGATGAAGCCCAGACAGTCGCTGCCCAGGTCGCGGAGTTGGCCCCCTTAGCTGTAGCCTGGACGAAGGAAAATATCCGGCTTTGTATCGCGGAAGCCAGCGCCGCCGCCACGCTGCATCACAGTGCCAAAATTGCGGCAGCGGCGGCAACGACAGATCGGCACGAAGCCCTGGCTGCCTTTAGCGAGAAACGCCCACCACAGTTTACTGGTCAGTAAGGAGGAATAGATGAGCTTACCGCTTGACGGGTTACGGGTGGTCGATCTGAGCCGCCATCTGGCAGGGCCATTCGCCGCGATGACGCTGGGTGACTTTGGGGCAGATGTGATCAAGGTCGAAGCACCAGGTCGGGGTGACGATACCCGCGGTTACCCACCATACTGGAACGATATTAGCTGCTACTATCTCAGCACCAACCGCAACAAGCGCAGTATCACCCTCAACCTGGGCGCGCCGGAAGGGCAAGAGGTGTTGCGCCGCCTCGTCGCCGATGCGGATATCCTGATCGAGAATTTTCGCCCGGGCACCCTGGATCGCTGGGGGTTGGGCTACGCCGACCTCCGACAACTGAACCCTCGCCTGATTTACTGCGCGATCTCGGCAGTTGGCAGCGACGGCCCCGACCGCAATCGCGCTGGTGTTGACCTGCTGATGCAGGCGTATGGCGGCCTGATGAGCCTGACTGGTGAAGAAAACCGCCCGCCAGTGCGCGTTGGCACCTCGGTCGCTGACCTGACCGCCGGGGCGAATGCGGTGCAGGGCATCTTACTCGCGCTCTTTGTGCGGGAACGAACGGGGGCCGGGCAACGCGTGGAATCGTCACTGCTCGAAGGGCAAGTCTCCTGGCTGACGTACCACGCCGTGTCATACTTTGCTACTGGCGAAGTACCGCATCGCCTGGGTTCAGCGCACGCCAGTGTTGCGCCCTACGGGGCCTACCCCACAAACGACGGTTTCCTGATCGTCGCCGTCGCCACCGACGCCCTCTGGCGGCGCTTCTGCACTGTACTTGAACATCCAGAACTGATTGAGGACCCGCGCTTCGCCCGTAATGCTGACCGCTGTGCCAATCGCGACACGATGAATGCCGCGCTAGAGCCAATCCTGGCCCAGCGAGCCTCCGCCGAATGGGCCGAACTGATGGATGCCGCGGGGATTCCCTGTAGCCCGGTGAATACGATTGACACTGTCCTTGGCCTGCCCCAGATGCAGCACCGCGAAATGGTGGTCGATGTACCACGCGATGATATTCCTGATCTCAAACTCCCTGGCGTCGCGATCAAACTGGGAGAAACCCCCGGGACAATCCGCCGCCCACCGCCAAAACTTGGCGAACATACCGACGAAGTACTCGCTGCGCTGGGCTACAGTTCTGCCGAGATCACCGCATTCCAGGCCAATGGCACCGTCTGAACGCCACAGGGCGGGGTGAGAGATTCTCACCCCGCCCTGCTGCCAGTTGCGTTTGTGAGGGCTAGTGGGCGGCGGAATCAGGCGTTTTCGACGCGGCAATGATCCCATCTGCCAGGTGTGGTGGCACCTTCTGATAGTGATCAAACGCCATCTCGAAAATCCCCTGTCCCTGCGTCAGTTGCCGCAGGTCGGTGCAATAGCGTTGCACCTCGGCTAACGGAGCCGCTGCTTCAATCACCGTCTGCCCATCGTCGTCGGGCAGCGCGCCTTGGACGTGTGCGCGCTTGCCGTTGAGGTCACTGATGATATCCCCGGTGTACGCACTGGGAACCGTGATCCGCATCAACATCACTGGTTCAAGTAAGGTTGGTTGCGCCCGCTGCATCGCCTCCTTGAAGGCCTGCGACGAAGCGATCTTGAACGCCATTTCGTTCGAGTCCACCGTATGATATGAGCCATCGGTCAGCGTTACGCGCACATTGACGACCGGGTATCCAGCAATCGGCCCATGTTCAAGCGATTCGCGCACTCCCTTTTCCACGCCAGGAATATACTGGCGTGGCACCGTACCACCAACAATCTTCTCCTCAAAGGCAAAGTCCTGATCCGGCAGTGGTTCCATATTAATCACCACTTCGCCGAATTGCCCGGCCCCACCAGATTGCTTCTTGTGGCGATATTTTACCCCGTGGACAGCGGAGGAAACCGTTTCGCGGTATGGCACACGCGGCAACTTCACATCAACGTGAACGCCTGATTTCCGGGCCAGTCGCTCAGTTGCGACCTGCACGTGTGATTCCCCCAGGCCCGCCACAATCGTTTCGCCCGTAACGGGGTCACGCTCGACGTGAAGGGTGGGATCTTCCTGCATCAGTTGATGCAAGCCGCTGCTCATTTTGTCAACATCGCCCTTCGCCTTGGGCATCACCGCAGCGGAGAAAAGCGGCTTCGGAAAGGTAATTCCCTCAAGAACCACTGGTTGTGCGGCATCGCTGAGGGTATCGCCCGTCTGGGTGGCAACCAGTTTCATAACCGCGCCAATATCGCCCGCAGCAACTTCATTGGTTGGTAGGTGTTCCTTGCCACGAATGAAATAGAGATGACCAATCCGTTCATCATGATGCTTATTGGTATTCAGCAGATGCATATCTGCCCGCACCGTGCCGGAATAGACGCGGAAATAGCTCAGTGTGCCAAAGCGGTCAACCAACGTTTTGAAGACCAGAGCAACTGGCGGGCCAGCGGGATCACACCGCAGTTCGACCGGGCTGCCATCTTGGAGGGTCTTCGCTGTTGGGGCCGCTTTCTCATGCGGGGCTGGGAGGTAATCAACGATGGCATCAAGCAGCGCTTGTAACCCCTTATTTGCCGTGGCTGCTCCACAGAGGGCTGGCACCAATGTTCCCGCGCAGACCGCACCTTTCAGGGCGCTATCCAACTCCTCATCAGAGATCGGCTCATCATTCAGGAACTTCTCGATCAGGGCGTCGTCATTCTCGGCAATCCGCTCGATCAACTGCGCGCGGTAACTCTCGACATCCTCAACAAGTTCAGGGGGAATCGGCGCTTCTTCCATCTTGCCATCGCGACCAGCATAGAGAAACGCCCGCCGATGCAAGACTTCAATCACGCCACGAAATGAAGCCTCGGAACCAATCGGCATTTCCAGTGGCACAATCGTGTTACCCAAGCGTTCCTGCGCGCTGGCAATCGCCCGCCCAAAGTCAGCATTCTCCCGATCCATCTTGTTGATATAGATCAGGCGAGCAAGCCCATGTTGGCAAGCCCCTTTCCATGCCTGCTCAGTACCAACCTCAACGCCAGCGGCGGCATCCAGAATAATCACCCCGGCATCAGCGACGCGCATGACCGACTGAATATCCCCGGCGAAATCGGCAAACCCCGGTGCGTCAAGCAAATTGATCTTATGGTCGCGCCAGGTCAGCGGCAGAATTGTTGCGCTGACGGAAAGGTGGCGTTTGGTCTCATCGGGATCAAAGTCAGAGGCTGTCGTCCCTTCTTCCACCCGCCCCAAGCGATTGATCGCGCCGCTATCAAAGAGCAACGCTTCAGCGAGCGAGGTCTTGCCTGCACCACCGTGGGAAAAGAGCGCGACGTTACGGATTCTTTCGGGAACTGCACCTTCCACTTGCATCACAATCCTCCAAGTCTATTGCTTACCCCCTCGCCATTAGTGAGCAAAAATACTGCTCTACACTGGCTTCTGGGGCAAACAGCCAACCACCAGAGAGATGAGATCATGCTGCCGACAACTACCCCGAAGAGTTGTTGTCAGACCAACACCCTGACACTATGACCTATCTTAACCTGAGGTTAACACGCTCAGCCAGGAGATGCAAATAGCGGTGTGCCTTATTTTTCCCACCAGATCAGCGCGGCCCGCCCGACAGAGCCCTTGATAACGTAGCGATCAGCTTCCTGCTGCAAATTGGTAGTGAGCCACTCATCAACCAGCTGATCCGCTCGCTGATCATGGCCCACTGGCCCAAGCCAGAGCCGAGACCGTACCAGCTTCGCTGCTGCTTCACGATCGCTAAAGGCCCAGATCCGATCGCTTGGTAATAGGGTCATCTGGGCGGGAATGTTCAGGGCGGCCAGGGCAGCCAGCAGATCGGCTGGCGCCGTTTCGCGT